>CALARR010000236.1 GCA_937889015.1 uncultured Planctomycetales bacterium
TCTTCAAGGCCAATATCTGATAGACTCCTTATTGGCGTTGGGTGCCATGCCCACGTCGGGTGCCGGGTGCCGGGTGTGTTGGGTGCCATGCCCACGCTTGTCGTGGGCATGCAAGACCTCGATGTCACATGGCCGCGCCGATAATGTCCCCTCCGCACGGCGCTATTGACCGTCCGGCATTATTGGCGGGAGCGACTCTCGGTCAATCGCCAGCGGCAGATCCTCTCCGGCCGCCCAAGCACGCTGTCGGGTGCCATGCCCACGCTTGTCGTGGGCATGCAAGACCTCGATGTCACATGGCCGCGCCGATAATGTCCCCTCCGCACGGCGCTATTGACCGTCCGGCATTATTGGCGGGAGCGACCCTCGGTCAATCGCCAGCGGCAGATCCTCTCCGGTCGCCCAAGCGCGCGCACTGGACCATGGCCACAGTTCTGGCCGCGTGGCCAGGCCCCGTCGGACCGGATTGGCGTGGACATACTGAACCTTCTCGTGGATCTCCTGGGCACTCCACAAGTTTCGGTCATAGCCGCCACCGCGCTGCCAGAATCGGTGCGTGCGCCGACCGTTCGGCTGAACGTCTTCGAGCTTTGAAATGAAGGTCGGCGCATGCTCGTCAATCCAGAGCAAGGCGCGCTTCGAGACAGACTGCTTCAAAGTGGTCAGAATCTGCGAAATGCGGACCCCTGCATGCGGCCGTAGAACCAGGTGTATGTGTTCAGGCATGATCACATAGGCCCACAGATCATATCGGCCTTGCTCGCGCCCAAGCTGCAACGCATCAACCATCCAACCACACGACCGGGACTTCGCGAACAATGGCAGCCGGTGGAAGCAGGAAAATGTCAGATAGTGTGCATCTCCCTCGATATCGTACCGCCTGCATCGCTTGCGATGAGAAGTGTCCATGGACGCCTCTAGTGCATGAGCATGCCCACGGCAAGCGTGGGCATGGCACCCGACAGACCGCCATCCGCTACGCGGAGATCTTACTTCTTGGCCTGGATCGCGTACAGGTGCTTGTACGTCGCCACGTACAGCACGCCGTTGGCCGCCGTGACGTTGGTGTGCACGATGTCCAGCATGCGGATGCGGCTGACGACCTTCAACTCCTTGCCCGGCTCAAGCACCCACAGCACCGACTTGCCCGTGCCCAGGTACAGTTTGCCGTCGGCCACCACCGGCGAGGCCCAGATCGGTCCGCCCGCCTCGTGGACCCAATAGCACTGGCCGGTCACGGCGTCCAGGCAGTGCAAGCGGCCGTCGAATCCGGTCGCGTAGACCAGGCCCTCGTGTACGGCCACCGTGGAGCAACTCGAGCCAATCGCCTCGTAGATCCAGGCCGCTCCGCCGCGCGTCCGATCGCCATGGCCCGCCGCCTCCAGGCACACCAACCGCCCCAGCTTCATGCGGTGAAAGGCCTCTTGCGTGAAGTTGACGTAGACGCGGCCGTCGTGAAACACGGGAATGCCCGTCACTTCGTACGAGGTGGAATCGTGCTGATGGTCGGGCTCGACGCGATCCTGGGTCTGGGCCAAGGGGTGCCCCTGGTAGCGCCACACGTTCTTCAACAGCGCCGGATGCTCGCGCGCCTTATGCTCCGCGGCCAGCCCCTCGAAGGCATACAGCACTCCGTTGCCGCCGCCGTAGAAGAACAGCGGCCGGCCCTCGACCTGGCCCATGGCCGGCGAGCTCCACTGGCCGTGCGTGATGTCCGGCCCGATGCCGAAGTCGTCGCGCGCCAGCAGCTTGCCCGTGCGCTTGTCCAACACGATCACCGACGGGGCCTGGGGGTTGACCACATGGTCGTGGGTCCACTCCACGCCGTTGGAGGTGCTGACGTAGAGATAGTCGCCGCAGATCAACACGTGGCCGTTGGTGCCGTTGTGCGGTTCGGCGCCCAGTTGTTTGGGCATATCCAGCAGCCACACGATGTCGGCGTCGCGCGCCCCCGGCTCCAAGGGCGGCTGGTCCTCGGCGGCCATCAAGCGTCCTTCGTCGGTGAAGGGGCCGTCGTTGCCGTTGGCCATGCCCTCGGTGTCCAGGCACAGCACCTCGCCGCGGTTGCTGACCAGGTAGGCCCGATTGCCTTCCACGGCCGGCGACGAGGTGATGCCGATGTAACGCCAATCGGCCCACTTGATCGCCAGCAGCTTGGGCAGGTTGAGTTGCCAGAGGTACGCGCCGGAGCGCTCGTCAAAGCACATCAGCACGCCGCGGTCCCCTTCGATCCGCGGATCGCGGGGCGCGTCGTTGTTGGTGCCCACAAAGACCTTGCCGCCGGCGATGACCGGCGTGCCATAGGACTGGTTGCCGAGGCGCGCCACCCATTTCACATTCCGCGTGGTCGCCAGGTCGACCTGGCCGTCCTTGCCCCGCTGGCCGGGATCGAAGTCGGCCAACAGGCCGGTCTCGTCCGAGACCAGGTTCCGCGAGCCGTATTGGCCCACCTGCGGCTGATCGGCCGCCGGGGCTTGGGCGGCACATACCAGGAAACAGACGACCGACAGGGCGAAGGAAGCGAACCGCATCTGGCGTCTCCTGATCGCGTGACGGACACCGTGGAGCTGGTCCGGTCATCATAGCCGCGCTGGCCGCCGGTTGCCACAAAGGCTAGTGCTTTGTCCCAGTTAGAAATCGGGATTGCACCCGGCGCCCGTGCGCTGAGCTGTTGGCATCCAGTGTCGGCTTTCGCTCCGCGAAAGCTGCGCACCTTTCGCGGAGCGAAAGGCGACAAACCTGGGTCCGTGCATCCCCAAGACAAGCTGCGAAAAAGCACCAGATCGTGCGCTGGTGTCCGCCAGTTGCCCCGGCCAGTGCCTATCCCTACGCCGTGTGCGAGTCTAAACTTGATAGAGGGCCGCTGGGACCGCTCTCGCAGCCAGCAGGGGATCGTCCCGGCCGGCTCCCCGGCGTTTCTGCCACCCCCCTTTGTGTAGTAGTGCATCTCAGGCCAATATTGCCGTGAGGCCGACCATCGGGAGGCCGGCTTTCCAGGGCAACCGGCCCGAGAGCCACGACCTTCCTTTCCTGACATCCAAGAATTGCCCCTGAATTGACCCCATGACCGTTTCCGGCCCCCCATCGTCGATCGCGCGCCGCTTGGCGATCACCGTGCGCGGGGTGGTCCAGGGGGTCGGGTTCCGGCCGTTCGTGTACCGTGAGGCCCGGCAGCAGGGACTGGCCGGCTGGGTGCTGAACGAGGCGGATCGGGTGGAGATCGAGGTGCAGGGCCCCGGCCTGGCCCTGGACCTGTTCCTCGCGCGCTTGCGCGGCCGGACTCCGCCCCAGGCACGCATCGAATCGCTCGATGTCCGCGAGTTACCCCCCGGCAACGGCGAGACACAAGAATTCACGATCCGTGCCAGCACGGGCCAGGCGGCGCCGCGTGCGACGGTGCCGGCCGATCTGGCGACGTGCCCTGACTGCCTGGCGGAGATTCTCGATCCGCGGCAGCGGCGGTTCGGCTATCCCTTCACCAACTGCACCAACTGCGGCCCGCGCTGGTCGATCGTGGCCGGATTGCCCTACGATCGGCCGCGCACGTCGATGGCCGAATTCCGCATGTGCGCGGAGTGCCAGGCCGAGTACGACGATCCGGCCGATCGGCGATTTCACGCACAGCCGATCGCCTGTCCGCATTGCGGTCCGGCCTTGCAGTTGCTCGACCCCAGCGGCAAGGCGCTGGCCGTGCGCGAAGCAGCCCTGGAACAAGCGGCTGGGGCGATCCTCGCCGGGCAGATCGTGGCTTTGAAAGGGCTGGGCGGGTTCCAGCTCCTGTGCGATGCGACCTGCCAGGCGGCGGTGCTCGCCTTGCGCCAGCGCAAGCGGCGGCCCGATAAGCCCCTGGCCTTGATGTTCGCCGCACTCGATGCCGTGGCGCGCGTGTGCCAGGTGTCGCCAAGCGAGGCCCAGTCGCTCCAATCGCACCAGGCCCCAATCCTGCTGCTGCGCCGCAAGCCTGCTGCTGCGGCCGACGCGGCGATTGCCGAGGCCGTGGCCCCGGGCAATCCCTATCTGGGCGCAATGCTCGCCTACACGCCGCTGCATCATCTGCTCCTGGCCCGGCTGGCTCGGCCCCTGGTCTGCACCAGCGGCAACCTGTCGGAAGAACCCATGGCCGTGGAGAACGACGAGGCCCTGTGCCGGCTGGGCCGCATTGCCGATGTGTTCCTGGTGCATGACAGGCCGATCGTGCGACCGGTCGACGATTCGGTGGCCCAGGCCGGTCCCGAGGGTGTGCAAGTCCTGCGGCGCGCGCGCGGCTACGCCCCGCTGCCCGTGCCGTTGCCCACCGACGGCCCGACCGTGCTGGCCCTCGGCGGCCACCTGAAGAACACCGTGGCCCTGGCCTTGGGGCGCGAGGCAATTCTCAGTGCCCACGTGGGCGACCTGGACAACGTATTGAGCATCGACGTGCATCGCCAGGCGGCGCACGACCTGGTCGAGTTCTTCCAGGCCCGGCCCGACGCGGTGGCTTGCGACCTGCATCCCGACTACGCCTCCACGCGCACGGCCGAAGACCTGGCCCGGCAATGGGGCGTGCCGCTGGTGCGCGTGCAGCACCACCAGGCCCACGCGGCCGCGTGCATGGCCGAACACGCCTTGACCGGGCCCGTGTTGGGCCTGTCGTGGGACGGCACCGGCTACGGCCCCGACGGCACAGTCTGGGGCGGCGAGGCCCTGCGGTGCGACGGCGCGCAATTCGCCCGAGTTGCCCACCTGCGCACGTTTCCCCTGCCCGGCGGAGATCGGGCCGTGCGCGAGCCGCGGCGCAACGCCCTGGGTCTGCTGCACGCCATCGCTCCGGAGCTTGCTGCCCAGCACGCGCGCCAATGGTTCGATGCCCATGAGTTGAAAGTCCTCCTGCAACTGCTGGCCGGCTCGCACCACGTGCCGCGCACCAGCAGCATGGGTCGCTTGTTCGACGCCGTGGCCGCCTTGTGCGGTCTGATACCGCGCACCAGTTTCGAGGGCCAGGCGGCCATGCAGTTGCAGTTCGCGGTCGACGAGGACTGCGGCGAGGCCTATGCCATTCCGCTGGCTGGCGATACGCCGGCCGTGGCCGATTGGGAGCCGCTGATCCGCGGCGTTCTGGCCGATCGGCTCCGGGGCGAGCCGCTGGGGCGCATCGCCGCCCGGTTTCACAACGCCTTGGCCGATCTGGCCGCAGCCATCGCTCAACGCGCTGCTCTGGAGCAGATTGTGCTCAGCGGTGGTTGTTTTCAGAATGGGGTGCTGGCCCAACGTGTGCGGCAGAAGCTGCGGGACGCCGGTTTTCAGGTCTTTGTGCATCGCGACGTCCCGCCAGGCGACGGCGGAATCGCCTTGGGACAAATCCTCGTGGCGCGCAGCCAACTGCGCGCAGGACAATAGGAATCGTCTATGTGCCTTGGTGTGCCCGGTCAATTGGTAGAGGTCTTCCAACGCGATGAATTGCCCATGGGGCGGGTCGATTTCGGCGGGGTGCGCAAGGAGATCTGCCTGGCCTACACGCCCGAGGCCGCGGTGGGCGACTACGTGCTGGTGCACGTGGGCTTTGCCCTGAGCGTGATCGACGCCCAGGAGGCGCAAGAGATCTTCTCCTACCTGGAGGCCATCAACCAGGCGGGCGAAGAACTCGGCCTGGAGCCTCCCGAAGCCGTTCCCTAGCCCCCTCGCCCCTCGCCTCTCGCCTCTAACCGCCAGCCTCTCCCATGAAATACGTCGACGAATATCGCCATGCTGAACCGGCGCGCCAGCTTGCCGAGCTGATTCGCCGCACGGTCACGCGCCCCTGGAGCATCATGGAGATTTGCGGCGGACAGACGCACGCCATCGTCCGTTTTGCCCTGGACGAGATGCTTCCGCCGCAGATCCACCTGATCCACGGGCCGGGCTGCCCGGTGTGCGTCACGCCGATCGAGATCATCGACAAAGCCGTGGCCATTGCCGCGCGCCCGGAAGTCACCTTCTGCTCGTTCGGCGACATGCTGCGCGTGCCCGGCTCGCACAAGGATTTGTTGACTGTGAAGTCCGAGGGGGGCGACGTGCGCGTGGTCTATTCGCCGATGGACGCCGTGACTCTGGCGCGCAAGCATCCGGAGCGGCAAGTGGTGTTCTTCGCCATCGGTTTCGAGACCACGGCCCCGCCCAACGCCATGGCCGTGGCCCAGGCGGCCCGGCTGGGACTGGAGAACTTCTCGGTCCTGGTCTCGCACGTGCTGGTGCCGCCGGCCATCGAGGCCGTGCTCTCTTCCCCCTCCAACCGCGTGCAAGGATTCTTGGCCGCCGGCCACGTGTGCGCGGTGATGGGGCTGGACCAGTATCGGCCCCTGGCCGAGAAGTACCGCGTGCCGATCGTGGTCACCGGTTTCGAGCCGCTGGATATCCTGCAAGGTGTGTATCTGTGCGTCAAGCAGCTTGAAGAAGGCCGGGCCGAGGTCGAGAATCAGTACGCGCGCACGGTGCGCGCCGCGGGCAACCCGGCCGCCATGCGCCAGATCGACGCGGTCTTCCAGGCCGTCGACCGCAAATGGCGTGGCATCGGCCCGATCGCGCGCAGCGGTCTGGGGCTGCGCGACGCGTATGCGCGGTTCGACGCCGAAACGCGCTTTGACGTGGCCGACCTGCAGGCCGACGAGCCGGCCGAGTGCCGGGCCGGCGAGGTCTTGCAGGGGCAGATCAAGCCCCGCGATTGCCCCTGCTTTGGCCTGCGCTGCACGCCCGAGCGGCCGCTGGGCGCCCCGATGGTCTCGGCCGAAGGGGCCTGCGCGGCCTACTACCGCTATCGGCGCCAAGGACTCCAGGAGTAATGCGGATGCCCGACGACTTTCAGCTTGCCTGTCCCGTCCCCCTGAGCGAACACCAGCGCGTGCAATTGGCCCACGGCGGCGGCGGACGCGTGATGCGCGCCTTGATCGAAGGCCTCTTCCTGCCGGCCTTTGGCGGTCCCGGGCCGCGCGCTCCGGCTCACGACAGCGCGGTGCTGGAAATGCCCGCCGGACGCATCGCCATGACCACCGACACGTTCGTGGTCAGCCCGCTGATCTTTCCCGGCGGCGATATCGGCAAGCTGGCCGTCTGCGGCACGGTCAACGACCTGGCCATGGCCGGGGCTCGGCCCTTGTACCTCAGCACCGGATTCGTGCTGGAAGAAGGGCTGGAGTTGGACACGCTCCGCCGCATCGTCGAGTCCATGCGCCAGGCTGCCGCGGAGGCCGGCGTGCGGATCGTGACCGGCGACACCAAGGTCGTCGATCGCGGCAAAGGCGACGGCGTGTTCATCAACACGGCCGGCGTGGGCCTGGTGCCCCCCGGCATCGACGTCTCCCCGGCGCGCGTCCAGCCGGGCGACGCGGTGATCCTCAGCGGCGACGTGGGCCGTCACGGCGTGACGATCATGTCCATCCGTGAAGGATTGGGCTTCGAAGCCGACATCCAGAGCGACTGCGCCAACCTGGCGGCGCTGGTCGAGCCGCTGCTGGCCCTGGGCGCCGAGGTGCACTGTCTGCGCGACCTCACGCGCGGCGGATTGGCCTCGGCCCTGAACGAAATCGCCCTGGACGCCAGGCTGGGCATCCAATTGGACGAGGCGGCGATCCCCGTCATCCCGGCCGTGGCCAGCGCCTGCGAGCTGCTGGGCCTGGACCCCTTGTACGTGGCCAACGAAGGCCGCATGGTGGCCTTCGTGCGCGCCCCCCTGGCCGACCAGGCCCTGAAGATCCTCCGGGCCCATCCGCTGGGCCGCGATGCCCAGGTCATCGGCTCCGTGACCGAGCGCCATCCCGGCACGGTCGAACTGCGCAGCGTCCTGGGCGGGGCGCGTCTCCTGGACCTGCTCTCCGGCGAGCAGATGCCCCGAATCTGCTAGCTGCGTCCCCGTTTCGACTCCCAAATTCACCGTCAACTGCCGTTGGTGCTGGTCGATACCAAGGTAGAGCAATCTGGGGTCTCCTGGAAAAAGTCAACTTGGGGTTCACAACGCTCCCAAGCGTACTCTTCTTGGAGACCTCGGCTCTTTCATGGTATCTTTTGCGCGTCCCTCGACCCCTCCGCGTCCTGGAGATCTGCCTCCGCCCCGAAGGGGCAGACATCTCGCAGCCCAGGGTTGGCCGCGCAGCGGCTACCCTGGGTCACGGGCCATCGCCCCATCCAACCCTGAAGGGGTTGAACCACCGCGTATTGCCCGCGTTCGCGCGCGGTTCGTCCAAGCCGAACTCACGGTCGATGCCGCAGCGAGACGACTGTCAGCCTTCGATTGAAACCCTTTCAGGGTTTCGGCCTTGTGCAGGGGCTGCTATCCCGGGGTAGCCGCTGCGCGGCCAACCCCGGGCTGAGAGATGGCCACCGCAACGCGGTGGCTCGCAACGCGGTGGCTCGCAACGCGGTGGC
>CALARR010000237.1 GCA_937889015.1 uncultured Planctomycetales bacterium
CTGAAGAGCTTCTCCAAGTTGCCGGGCCCTTCTTTGCGTCGGGCCGCATCCAGTTGGGCGTTGAGTTGCTCGTCGTAGATCGGCCGCTCGACGGCCCGAAACACCCCGATCGGGTCGGGGAACTCGGGATAGTGCATGCGACTGAGCAGATAGGCCAAGCCAGGCTGCGGGGTCTTTTCGTCATGCACCAGCAGGTCCGACTCGCTGATGCCGTTGCCCAGGGTGACGACTTCCGGCTCCAACCCCTTGAGCCGGATGCCCTGGTCGCGATTCTTGCCAAACACGAGCGGACGTCCGTGCTCCAGTTCGAGCGTGGTGTCGGCCTTGGTCTCGCGTCCGCTGGCATATTCGAAGGCCCCGTCGTTGAACACGACGCAGTTCTGATAGACCTCGACGAAGGAGGTGCCGCGGTGTTCGGCGGCGCGCTGCAGGACCATGGCCAGGTGTTTGGAGTAGACGTCGATGGTCCGCGCGACGAACGTGGCTTCGCAGCCGATGGCCACCGAGAGGATGTGCAGCGGGTTGTCGATCGCGCCCAAGGGGGTGCTCTTGGTCACGTGGCCCAGGGGGCTCGTCGGCGAGTACTGTCCTTTGGTCAGGCCGTAGATGCGGTTGTTGAAGAGGATGATGTTGATGTCCAGGTTTCGCCGCAGGGCGTGGATCAGGTGATTGCCGCCGATGCTCAGGGCGTCGCCATCGCCGGTGATGACCCACACCGAGAGGTCGGGCCGCATGACCTTCAGGCCTGTGGCAATGGCCGGCGCGCGTCCGTGCACCGAATGGATGCCATAGGTGTTCATGTAATAGGGAAAGCGGCTGGAACAGCCGATGCCGGAGACGAAGACCAGCTTCTCCCGCGGGATGCCCAGCGTGGAGAGGGTCTTTTTCATGGCGTTGAGGATCGCGTAGTCGCCGCAGCCGGGGCACCAGCGCACGTCCTGCCCACTGGCGTAGTCGTTGGGGGACAGCGATTCGACGGGGACCGTTTCGGGGCTCATATGCCGGCAGGCCTCACATCCGATTTCCGAGGTCGGAGATCCAACACCTCACTGTTCGCCTTCCAAAATCCGTTCCAGGGCTGCCACCACCTCGCCGACGGCAAAGGGTCGGCCGGTGGTTTTGTTGAGTCCCACGGCATCGATCAGCCAACGGCCGCGGATGATCTGGCGGAGTTGGCCTTGGTTGAGTTCGGCGACCACGACCCGGTCGTAGCGCGCCAAGATCTCGCCCAGGTTGGCCGGCAGGGGACTCAGGTAGCGCAGATGGGCCAGGGCCACTTCGCGTCCGCGCTCCCACAGTTGCCGCACGGCCGTAGCCAGGGCCCCATAGGTGCCGCCCCAGCCCACGACCAACAGCGGGCCGTGCGACGGACCATCGACCTCCTGGAGCGGGATATCCTGGGCAATGCGCGCCACCTTGTCCGCGCGCAGGCGAATCATGTGCTCGTGGTTGGCCCCGTCGTAGCTCACCGTGCCGGTGATGTCCTGCTTCTCCAGCCCGCCAATGCGGTGCATCAAGCCTGGCGTGCCGGGGATGGCCCAGGGGCGCGCCAGGCGCGGGTCGCGCGC
The DNA here is from genome assembly GCA_937889015.1 of uncultured Planctomycetales bacterium. Taxonomy (GTDB): domain Bacteria; phylum Planctomycetota; class Planctomycetia; order Pirellulales; family Thermoguttaceae; genus CALARR01. Next base: position 1,569 of record CALARR010000237.1, read on the forward strand.
GTAGGGCGAGAAGCCCTGGCCATCGGCGGAGCCCTGGGGATGCTGGACCGGGATCTGCGGCAGGGACTCGACTTGCGGGATGCGCCAGGGCTCGGTGCCGTTGGCGACATAGGCATCGCTCAAGAGGATCACGGGCGTCATATACTGTACGGCGATGCGCCAGGCCTCAATGGCCAGGTCAAAACAGTCGGCCGGGCTGCGCGCGGCCAGGACCGGCAGCGGGCATTCGCCGTGCCGGCCGAAGAGGGCCATGTTCAGGTCGGCCTGCTCGGTCTTGGTGGGCATGCCCGTGCTGGGGCCGGCGCGTTGCACGTCCAGCACCAGCAGGGGCAGCTCGGTCATCACGGCCAGGCCTAGGGCCTCCGTCTTCAGCGAGAGGCCCGGTCCGCTGGTTCCTGTGACGGCCATGGCGCCGCCAAAGGCGGCCCCGATCACCGAGGTGATGGCGGCGATCTCGTCTTCGGCCTGGAAGGTGCGCACGCCGAAGCTCTTGCGTTTGGCCAGTTCGTGCAGGACGTCGCTGGCCGGGGTGATGGGATAGCTGCCGTAGAACAGTTCGCAGGCGCTGCGCTGGGCGGCGGCCATGAGGCCCCAGGCCAAGGCCTGGTTGCCGGTGATGTTGCGATACAGGCCGGGCGGCAAGGGGGCGGGCGGCACGCGGTAACGCGTGTGGAAGGCCTCGGTCGTATCGCCGTAGTCGTAGCCGGCCTGAAGGGCGCGGCGGTTGGCTTCGGCCACGTCGGGCCGCTTGCCGAACTTTTCGAGGATGAACTGTTGGGTGGGCTCCAGCGAGCGGTCGTACAGCCAGAACACCAGGCCCATGGCGAAGAAGTTCCGGCAACGATCGGCTTCCTTGGTGCCCAAGCCCAAGTCTTGCACGGCGTTGCGCGTGAGCCGCGTCATGTCGACCCGGATCAGTTGATAGCCGTCCAGCGAGCCGTCTTCCAGGGGGCTGGCCGTGTAGCCGGCCAGTTCCAGGTCGCGCTTGGTGTAGGCGTCGTTGTTGACGATCAGCAGGCCGCCCGGGGCCAGATCGTGCAGGTTGGTCGCCAGGGCGGCGGGGTTCATGGCCACGAGGGCGTCGAGCTGGTCGCCGGGGGTGAAGATGCGGCGGCTGGCGAAGTGGATCTGGAAGCCGCTGACCCCGGCGCGCGTGCCGCGCGGGGCGCGGATTTCGGCCGGATAGTCGGGAAAGGTGGCCACGTCGTTTCCGGCCAGGGCCGAGGTGGTCGAGAACTGGGTTCCGGCCAACTGCATGCCATCGCCCGAGTCGCCACAGAAACGGACCGTGGCGGCCTCGATCTCAATGCTGCGTTGTTGGGAAGAGACTGCTGCGGCCAATTCCTGATGCATGATCGGT
>CALARR010000238.1 GCA_937889015.1 uncultured Planctomycetales bacterium
CCAATCGCCGCCGTCGCTGCAATTCCTCCTTGAATCCTGGAGTCCTCATGCTCATATGTACGCATGCACAGCGACTCCGGTTCCAAATATTGCATTACTTACCTGAAGGTCAATAAACTACGATCTACGTTGACGCGAACGTGTTCGGCTTACGTCAACTTCGCGTGGCCGGATCGCTGTCGTCAGGTCGTGACGCAGTCAGGAGCGGACGTGGACACAAAGCAACCGATGCCTACTGGTGCAAGGGACGCTGGGTCAGCTGAGGAATCCAGTGGCAAGCCGAAGCTGCTTCCGGATGGAACTCACCTTTACCGCGTCGTGGACGTTTCAGTCCCCGCTCATGGTCTGAATGGCGGGACGGGCGAGGTCACTTGGCATCCAGAGCGAGGGTTGCGTTTTCGCATCGAGGCCGTATCCGGCGGGAATGTATCTGGCATGGAGGCGGTCCTGGCGCAGCTCAATCGTCCCTCAGCCCCCTCGCGCTGGGCCGGGTCCATCTTCGAGCCTTCTCGTGATCCGGAACTTGTCGCGCGTGTCGTGGGAACCGACCAGACGATCCGCGCGTACCAACTCGCGGCCGATGTGAACGCACAGTCGCAATTCGGGACGGCGGGTATCTCAGCGAAGACCGTCGTCAGCGCGGCCGCCGTGGCTGCCACGGTGAGAATCGAGCGCGACTCCGACTTGGCGTACTGGCACGAAACGCTAGGCCCGTGTCGCTTGCTCGTTCCGGATTTCTGCATCTCCCATTGGCCAACACAGGAAGACGTCAAGTGGACATCGGGCGACACCCACCACTCGTCGATGCGTCTTTCGTGTCATCTTTCTGACACGCCGAAGCTCACGTTGTTTTCAGCCAACGCCTTACTGCAGAAGCGGAGCGCTTGCTGGCTCGTGTTCGAGACGACGCTCATCCCGGACGGGGAGCGCGACTGGTACACGCCGGATGAATGCCTCGCAGCGAGAAGCCTCCTGTCATTCCTGTGTGGCAAGCGACTTCCGTTCCTGTGGACGGACCGCTTCCTCGACGAGACGCACGTCACCCGGACGTACCACGGCACGGTAACGGTCGATGACTTCCCACAGGCGAACCTCGGCTACCACCTCGTTCCGCTCCATTCGCTCCAACACGGCAGGGCCGTCGTGGGAAGCTTGCCCTCACTTTTCGCCGCCTACCTGACCATGCGAGAGTGGTTCGACCTGGACTGGATCGTCGGCCCACTGTGGCACGCGATCAGGGCGTACCTGGACGACAAGCTCGGCTTGGCTAGTGTCTCCCTGGAGCGGTTCGCCACGGCGCACGACGCTTTTCTGAACGCTAACTTAGACCAAGAGCGTCCCAAGGTGAAGTTCCTTACCAAGCAGCAGTCCAAGCTGTTGAGGCGAGAGCTGTCTGACGCCGTCGGCGCGTTCGCCAAAGAGGAGGGCATCGACTTGACGACTAGCCGGTCAATGCCCGTGGCCGCCATCATCGATGCCGCCGTCGATTCGATAGCCAGGCTCGACGACTCGCCCATCCCGGCCGAAGCCGTGGAAGGCCTCCGGTCGAAGATGAGAGAGGCCGTCGGGCGCGCGGACAAGTCCGGCAGGCTCAAGCTGGACGAGACAAAAGCGAAGATCATCGACCGGCGCATCGACAGCTTCGCGGAAAAGACGAATCCGGACAAACTCACCGAGGCTCTTGAGTCCGACGGACTGTCAGTCAGCAACTCGGAGCTGGAGGCCGTAATGAAGAGGAACGACTGCCTCCACGGCCGACGAACCCTCGAGGACGCCGACAGCCTTGACGACATCCGGACCGAGGCAGCCCGGTTCGACACCTTAAGGACGTTGATCAACAAGGTGGTGCTTGCTCGCCTTGGCTATCGCGGGTTATACGTCGATTATGCGGCCCAGCCAACCAACGGCCAGTTCCCTACAAGGAACTTGGCTGACGAACTGGGGTGCGGGGGTCCAATTGAAGGGCCAGCGGAATAGTGATCGCAGGACTTCTTCCTCCTGGTTCGGCTTCACGATTGGTTGGGGACTCGGTCGACGCGGAATTACGGGTCGCTTCGGAACTTTGGTTCCGCACGCGTGACACTTGCTCTGAACGCAAACCCGGCCTGTTCGAGATTGAAGGCAGTAAGCCTACACGGGTCACGAACAACAGTTAGAAACCAAACACTGGGAACGGCCGGCGTTGGCAGGGTAACCGTTTACGCCGCCGAGCGGTGAGCGTCATGCGGGAGGTCGGGGGGCTACGGCGCGGGCAGGAGCGTGGGAGGCGTGGACAGGCGATCCGCTTCGTGGTGCTCGACCGCCGGACGACGCAGGCGACCTTGCGGCGCTGGCCGCAGCTGATGGCCACGCCGCACACCTCGCGGAGAAAGTCGCGGACGACGCTGAACCTGCAATAGCACGTCCCCTTGAGGTAGGCGACCAGATCCGTGAGCGGCGGATCGATCAGCCCCGCTTGCCGTACGCGCTCGCGGATCGACGCGCCGATCTCCTTTCTGCACTTCCCGCAGCGGCACCCCTGGCAGCAATGCTCCACGACCGAGACCGGCTTCGCGACGAGTTCGACCTGCTGGACCACGCGGGCCAGCCCGTCCAGCAGCTCCAGCTCGCCGCCGCAGTCGGGACAATGGCCGAGCCGGTGATCCACCCTCAGGTCGATCTCGGCCGGCCCGAACGGCTCGCGTTGGTGCTTCTCGTGGCCCGGCTGGGCGTTGAACACCGCTTCTTGCCTTTGGTATACTGGTAAACTGCCCACGGAAAGAAGCCTGCCAACCGATCTCCGAAATGGGGGCTGGAACATGTCTGAAACGCGATGGTATGTCCGATCATCCGACCAACAGTACGGGCCATATTCAGCGACGCAATTGAAGCAGCTCGCCCAGCAAGGTCGTATTTCTGCCAGCACCGAAGTTCGGAGGGAGCAGGATGCTACCTGGGTAACCGCAGCGAGGATCAATGGTTTGCTGGATGGGCAGCAGCAAGTCGCTGCGCCTCCCACGGCATATGCCGATGTTCGGGACGAGAGTGGGCCAACTCCAAAATGGATTTGGGTAGCTGCTGTAGCTCTGGTTCTCATTGGCCTTGGTGTTGTGTTCGTGGTTTCCAGTCGCAACAGCGCGCAGCAACGAAGGATCGACAACGCAAACCAGTCTGTCGCGAAAGCCGTTCAAGATGCAAGAGCTGCAATCGCGTCTGGAGATTTCGACAAAGCAGAGGCGTTGCTTCGTGAGGCGATGGCGAACAACGATGCCACCGACAAGAGCGCGGTAAAGGCCATGCTACCGGAAATATCCAAAGCTCGAACGACCGCACAAGCCAAGACCTTGCTCACGACAGCCCAAAGACACATTCAACAACGAGACGTTCGTGCGGCTATCAAATCGCTCCAGGAGATTACGAATCTCAATGCTGCGCCTGCCGACATACGGACGGCGGCGGCAAAACTTCTCACTGACGCAGAACTCGCAACGTCTAGCCAAGATGCGAAAAACGCTCTAATGCAGCTTTCCGACTCGCAATTCACTGCATTCTTGTCGTCGGGCGAATTACCATCTTCCGTTCGTTTGGAGCCACCTGCCTTGAACGAAATGCTCCAGCAACTATGTCGCCGCATTGGGACTGAAGTAGATCAGGCTCGCAAACAGGAGGTGATTCGACGGGCGGCGACGGCAAGGGCGGAAGCAAGGCAAAGAAACGTGGGGCATGAGATTTTCAGATTTGAAGGGCACGTTGACACTGATGGCGTCTCGATCTCGCCTAACCGCGCATACATAGCGAGTCCAGATAGCGATGCTAACACAATCCATGTTTGGAACATGGAAACCGGGAAGGAGATTGCGGCATTGATTCCACCAGAAGGGCGTGCCTTAGATCTCCGCCCATCGTCGGCCTTTTCAATGGACTCCGAGTATCTGGCGGTTGCGATCGAGAAAGTGAAAGACGACATAATTAGTGCCCCACGGATCGGTTTGTGGGATTTCAAGAACCGACGCTTCCTTCGTTACTTTGCTGGCGTAGATGACAGGGCGGGAGGTAAGGACTTTTTCGGCTCTATCGCGCTGAGTAACGGACATCTACTTGCAACCACGACATTCCGTGAATCTGGACGTGAGCAGCATGGTGTGCGAGTGTGGGAGCTTAGGACGGGAAAACTCGTTAGGTCGTTTCAGAATCATAAGGAGCAGATAAATGCAATAGCAGTATCACCCAATGGGCAATTCGCAGTAACGGGGGGAGACGACCGCATAGCGATCTTATGGGAAATCGAAACAGGCCGCGAAATCAAGTTGTTCGATGACCATGAGAGTTCAATTAAGGCAATCGCGATCTCTCCGGACGGAGAGATGTTGCTGACAGGCGGCTTCGATTGCTCGGTTCGATATTGGGATGTCAGAACTGGGAGGGTCAAACAGAAGTGGCAATTGGGCCTTTACCATTCGGGCGATGAGGCACAGTGGCGGCTCGCCAATGCTCAGGCGCGACTTAGATTATTGACGACGGGCGGAATTGGAAGCGTGAACCTGTGGAAGTATCCTTTCGTAACCAGCGCCGATTTCGCACCTTCTGGTGACCGCGCCATAGTTGGTTTGCGAGTTCTGGTTCCACAGTCACTCCACTCTCGATCAAACCCAGTCATCCTTGATCTAGTGACCAACGACATTGTGGAGCTACCTTCAAGTTTCGCACCGCGTCCGATGAGCAGTGTATGGGCAGCCTTCAATCGGGATGGCAGTGCGGCGGTGTCTAATAGAGTGCGAAGCGAGCGTGTTCGGGGTGAGGAAAAGACAATTCCTTATCTTTCCGTCACTGGCGTGCCCTAGGAGTGAAATAGCATGAAGAGAAGAGATGTGCTCAAAGGCATGACCGGGGGCTTGGGGGCCTTGGCGGCATGCGCTCCATTCTGCAGCGGCAAGATTCTCGCAGGAGAAGAAAAACGCCCCGCGGGAAGAAAGCCGGGGTTCATCGACATCCACGTGCATACCTGCAAGCCGCGGCATCCCAAGGTGACGCGCGCCAACGGCACGCGCTACCCGACTCCACAGGAACTGATCGAGATGATGGACGCGGCGGGGATCGACATGGCCGTCGTGCAGACAACGGTCAGTCCGGAGTGCCGCTACACGGCCGTGACTTCGGAGGAGACCATCGAGATCTGCGCCAACTACCCCAAGCGCCTCATCCCATTCTGCAACCTCGACCCGCGCTTTGTCTCCAACAGCCCACAAGCCAAGTTCCGTCCGCTGCTGGAAGCCTACAAGGAACTGGGCTGCAAGGGCGTCGGCGAATACGTGCCCAACCTGTATTTCGACGATCCGCTGAACATGAACTTCTTCCGGCAGGTGGAAGACGCGGGGCTGCCGCTCACATTCCACATCGCGCTGCGGATCGGTGGGTGCTATGGGTGCGTGGACGATGTCGGGTTGCCACGACTGGAAATCGTGCTCAAGACATTTCCGAAATTGGTCTTTCTGGCCCACTCCCAGCCCTTCTGGGCCGAAATCAGCACGGACGTCGTTCAGGACGGCAAGCGCGTCGGTTATCCAAAGGGCAAGGTCACGCCGGGCCGCGTGGTGGAACTGATGCGCAAGTATCCCAACCTGCACGGCGACTTGTCGGCCGGAAGCGGGTTCAATGCCATCAGCCGCGATCCCGAGTTTGGCTACAGATTCATGGAGGAGTTCCAGGATCGGCTGTACTGGGGGACCGATATCGCCAACGTCCCGCAGAAGCTGCCGATCGTCGACTACTTCCACAAGCTCGAGGCGGAGAAGCTCATCTCCCGGGCGGCCTACGACAAAATCACCTGGCAGAATGCCAACCGGCTGCTGAAGCTGAACATAGGGCCTTGAGTGTGGACAGACTATCGGGTCCTGCGTAGCGAATCAACCGAGAAGGACCACCGGGAGGCCGGCTTTCCAGGGCAATGCGCTCGACGGCTACCACATTCCATTCCGGGCATCCAACAAGGGGATGACATGAGCGACAGAAGACACCCAAACGCACATCGCCCGTCACGCCGGTTCCTGAAGGCGGTTGCCACCGGTTTCCTTTTGTCAGTCATCTGCACGGCGAACATCGCGCGCGCAGACCTGGTCTTGGTCGAAGAAGGGGAAAGCCGGGCGCCGATCATGGTGGCCGCAGATGCCCCGCCCGAAACGCAGCGCGCGGCCGCGAGTCTGGGTGAGTACATCAAGAAGACCAGTGGAGCGCAAACCGCGATCATCGAAGGTCTACCCGATCCGGTTCCGCCGCGCGCCATCTGGGTGGGCTATCAGCCGGCGCTGGACGCCCTGTTTCCCAAGCTGAAGTTCGACTTCCAGCATCCGGAAGAGATCCTGATCGCGGCGAACGAGAACCACGTGGTGATCGCCGGGCGCGACCGTGTGGTGAATGCCAAGCAACTGGAGTTCGGCACGGCCAATGCGGTCTACACCTTCCTGCAACAGTATCTCGGCGTGCGCTGGCTGTGGCCTGGACCGCTGGGCGAGGACGTGTTGCAGCGCAAGACCATCGCGCTGCCGCCGTTCGAGTACCGCTATCATCCCCAGATCCGCAGCCGGCAGATTCGCGGCATCACGTCGAACAGCGAGAAGGAGACCCTCGACTGGGCGCGGTACCAGCGGATTCTGCTCACCTCGGCCATGAATCGCGCCAGCACCACCTTCAGTGGATGGTGGCAACGATATCACCAGACGCATCCCGACTACTTCGCCCTTCAGCCCGACGGAACGCGCACGGCGCCGTCGGCCAAGAACGCCAAAGTATGCCAGGCCAACCCCGCAGTCTGGGCACAATGGCTCGACAACGCGGCGCAAGCCTTGAAGGACGATCCCACGCGCGAACTGTTCGCCGCCGCTCCCACCGACGGCCACAACAGCGGGATTTGCGTCTGCCAGGACTGCCGCGCTTGGGATGTCGCCGAAGCGCCCCTCTGGGGACGTTACCATTGGCGCGGGGTGAGCGAGGAATATGTGCCTATGACCGATCGCTACGCGACCTTCATCAACAAGCTGGCGCGCGGGCTGAAGGAGCGTTTCCCGGATCGCAGGCTCTACGTCTACGACATCGCCTATGGCCCCAACACGCCGCCGCCCGTGAAGACCGTTCTCGAGGACAATGTGATCATCGGTTACGTGGGCTACTTTCCCTTGGGCAACGAGGAATCGCGGCGCGAGCAGAAAGAGAAGTTCAGAGGCTGGGCGGAAAAGGCGCCCCAGCTCACGTATCGGCCCAACTTCTGGTATTTCGCCGGTGGCGTCTGGGGACTGCCGGAGGTGGCGATGGCGAAGACGATCGAGGACTTCCGGTTTCTCGCCGACCATCGTTGCGTGGGTCTGGATGTGGACACGGCGCGCAGACATTGGGCGACGCAAGGACCGCAGTATTATATGCTCGCGCAGCTGGCCTGGAATCCGCGCCAGGACGGAATGGCCCTGCTGGCCGATTACTACCGGCGCGGTTTCGGCCCGGCGGCCGGCCAGATCGAGCAGTACTGGACCTTGATGGAAGAGGCGCGCGACGCGATCAATGCTCATCCCAAACATGCGCAAGGCAGCCGATACCGGCTGGCCATCTTCGCGGTCGTGTGCGAGGTCTTCAATCCCGAATTCCTCGCCCGGGCAGAGGCCACGCTGCGGCGCGCCGAAGCCGCCGTTGCCGGCAGCTCAGATCTTTACCGCGACCGAGTCGCCTTCGTCCGGACCGGATTCGACTTCACGCGGAAGATGTTCGAGTCGGCCTCGGTCATGACGCGCGTTCGCGCGGCCAAGGGCAAGGACGCGGCCGGCGTTGCCGCCGCGCTAAAGCTGTGGGAGGAGATCGAGACGCTGCTCAAGCGGTTTCCCCACGCTGTCAACTACGCCAAAGTCCGCAACATGATGAAGCCGGGTTCCTACATGGGGGCCATGCAAGACTACTTCGGCCCTCCGTCCGAAGCGTTGCAGAAGGCCGCGTCCGAGGCCGGCCAGAAACCCGCCACAGCCGCCCCTCCGCCGAAGAGCCCAGCCCGCATCAAGTCGGCCCCGGCGGAACAAGCCGGTTGGAGACTGGCTTTTCACGATCGGTTCGACCGGACGGAACTCGGCGCCGATTGGAAGATCCTCGACGGGCAGTGGTCCATCCGCGAAGGAAGCCTCGTTTCCAGCGGCGGCAAACTGGTAACCGCGCGCGGCTTCACCGGTTTCCAGCGGCTCGAGTTCGAGGCGGCCACCGACGTGAAACCGCTGGACCTGCTTGCCAACCAGCCCAAGCGGCCAGCAGGTGGCGTGTCGGACTTGAGTTGCTTCATTCAAGCCCGGGCCGACGGCAATCCGTTGCTCACGGGATACTTCTTCCAGTTCGGCGGGAACAACAATACCTGCAACCGCCTGCGCCGCGCCAGCATCGAGACTTGGAAGAGCGAAGACCCGGCGCACATGATTACACCCAACAAGACACACCGGATTGTCGTGGAAAACGATGAAGGCCGGCTGCGTTTCATCGTGGACGGGCATCTTTTGCACGAAGAGCGGGAAGAGGGATCGCTGGTGGGGGATGAACAGAATCGCATCGGTTTCTACCTCTACACCGCCGCGAAGCTTCGCAACGTCAAGATCTACATCAAGCCCTTGGATGACGGGAAGATTTGACCCGGCCTGCGCCAAGGACGACCTTCAAGCGACAAGCAAGTCGAGAGATCATTCCGCATTGGTCGTCCGTCAAGGGCGCATGCCCTTTGCCGCTCGGCGCTGCCAAGCGCGGCAAGGCTCCCCTTCAGCGTGCCGGTCCCCGGCAGGCCGGCCTGCACGTTTGTTCGCGGCGGTACTCGCCGGGGGTCATGCCCGTCTCGCGCTTGAAGGCCACGCTCAGGTGAGACTGTGTCTTGTAGCCCGTGCGCTGGGCGATCTGCTCCAGCGGAGAGTCGGTCTGGGCCAGGAGGTACTTCACGCGTTCCATCTGCAGGCGCACGATGGCCTGCCTGGGGGTGGTCTGCAGGCCGGCGGCGAACTTGCGCTCCAGGGTGGCGCGCGACAGGCCCACGTGCCGCACCACGTCATCCACGTCGATTCCCTGGCAGGCGCGCTCGCGGATGAAGCCCAGGGCCTGGGCCAGGTCCGCGTCCTCGATGGCCAAGGTGTCGGTCGACTGGCGCGTGACCACGCCCCGCGCGGGAATCCACACCGGTTCAACGCCCACGCGCGCCCCGCGCATCAAGTCGTCCAGCAGCGCTGCGGCCCGGTAGCCGATCGTGGGCGAATCGGGATCGATGCTCGACAGCGGCGGTGAGGTCAGCCGGCACAGCACCTCGTCATTGTCCACTCCCAGCACGGCTAACTGCTCCGGAATCCGCACTCCAGCCGCGCGGCAGGCGGCGATCAATCGCAGCCCGCACACGTCGTTGGCGGCCAGCACGCCGATGGGCTTGGGGATCTCGGCCACCCAGGTTATCAATCGCTGTTGCTGGCGATCCCAATCCGACGCCTGGCCCTTGTCTGCCCGGCACACGTGCGCCTGCAGGCCCAACCGGGCCAGTTCCCGGAGATACGCCTCGCGCCTCCAGCGGACCCACCGCGGTTCGTCCACCGCGCAAAAGCCGAAGTGCTGGAAACGGCGTTCCAGGAAATGCGATACCGCCAACTGGGCGATGCGGTTCTCGTCGGCGTATACCAAGGGAAAACCGTGATCCACCACCGCCGAGTTGGTGTCGACCGCGGGCACCCTCTTGCGGCGCACCGCCTGCACCAGGGCGCGGCTCGTGCTGCGGAAGATGATCCCGTCTCCCTTCCAGGATCGCAGCAAGCGCGAAGGCTCCTCGTCCAACCCTCGCTCCTCGACGTGCAGCGACCACTGGCCGTGCGCCATCGCATAGCGGCCGATGCCGTCCAAGAGCCCGCGTCCGTAGACCTTGGAGGTCTCGATCATCAACATCACATGACGCACAGGGGACATGGGCTGCATGCTCCACAAACGAATCCCAGACAGAGGGCCGCCGCGTCCGGAAAGCCGCTCGGGAAGGCCGACTTCGCGCCGCCTGCATCAGGTTACCAGCAAATGCCGCAAAGAGAAATGCAAAATGACGCAAATATGAATAGCCTCCGCCGGCCGGTGTGCTACGCTGAGATCCTGGGAGCGCCGGACCCGATTCACGCCGCCTACGATACGCAGATCGCCCCATGCTGACCAGCCGCCAACGCGTGCTCGCCGCCGTCGAGCATCGACAACCGGATCGCGTGCCCATCGATCTGGGCGGCACGCCCAGCTCCGGCATCTCGGCCGTCGCCTACAACCGGCTGCTCCGGCACCTGGGCATCTCCGGCCTGCCCGCGCGAGTATACGACGTCGTCCAACAACTCGCCCAGCCCGACGACCTGGTCCTGGACCGCCTCGGCGTCGACGTGATCGACGTGGGCCGGGCCTTCAATCGCACACCCGAAGCCTGGCGCAAAACAACGCTGCCCGGAGGGGAGGAGGTCCTCTTCCCCGCCTGGTTCGCGCCGCGCGTCGCGGCCAACGGCGCCTGGGAAGTGGTCGACCCCGAGGGAACCCGGATCGCCGCCATGCCGGCCACGGGCCATTTCTTTGATCAGACCTGCTTCCCCTATCTGGACGGCTACCCGGCCGACTTCCGCGACTTGGACCGGGCGATGGGCAAGGTGGTTTGGGCCGCGCTGCCGCATAGCCCCTGGGACCATGTGCAAGAACCGGGATTCTGGGACGAGCTGCGCGCTCGGACCCTGGAGCTTCGGGCCACGAGCGACCGGGCCTTGATCATCGCCGGCGGCTGCAACCTCTTTGAATGGGGTTCCTTCCTCCGCCGACTGGATCAGTTCCTGATGGACCTCGCCACGGCCCCCGAGGATGTGCAACGCCTGCTCGACGCCCTTCTGGAGCGCCATCTGGCGTTCCTGGAGAAGCTGTGCCGGGCCGTGGGGGACGTGGTGGACATCGTCCGCCTGGGCGACGATCTGGGCATGGACCGCGGACCGTTCATGTCGCCGGCCATGTATCGGCGCCTCTTCAAGCCGCGCCACAAGATACTGTGCGACTACATCCGCGCCCACAGCCGGATGCGGATCTTCCTGCACTCCTGCGGCGGGATCGCCCCCCTGATCCCCGACCTGATCGAAGCCGGCTTCGAGATCCTCAACCCCGTGCAAACCAACTGCCAGGGCATGGATCCGGAGCGGCTCAAGCGCGAGTTCGGCCGGGACGTGACCTTCTGGGGCGGCGGTTGCGACACGCGGCACGTGCTCAACCGGCTGTCGTGCGCCGAGGTCCAGCGGCACGTGCGCCAACGGCTGGAGATCTTTGCCCCCGGCGGCGGCTTCGTGTTCAATCCGGTGCACAACATCCTGCCCGAGGTCCCGCCCCAGAACATCGTGGCCATGTTCGAGGCCTTGGCCCAGTACAACGAGCGCGTCTGAGCGATCGCAACTTCTATAACCGAGGAGGAACAAACCCATGCACCGCCGAGTTGTGCACCTGTTGGCCGCTCTGTCTCTGTTGCTGACGAGCCTCCCCGCGCACGGTGCCGAGGAGCCGCCCGAGCCTTGCCTCAAGCCGGACCCCGCCGCCTTGCAGCACTGGCAGGACATGCGCTTCGGGATGTTCATCCACTGGGGACCGGTGAGCATCAAAGGCACGGAAATCGGCTGGTCGCGCGGCAAGGAAGTGCCTGTCGAGGAATACGACAACCTCTACCAGCAGTTCAATCCCACGCAGTTCAACGCCGACCAGTGGGTGGCCGTGGCCAAGGCGGCCGGGATGAAGTACCTCGTGTTCACCACCAAGCACCACGACGGCTTCTGCATGTGGGCCACGAAGTACACCGATTACAACATCATGCGATCGCCCTTCGGCCGCGACGTGGTGCAGGAACTCGCCGATGCCTGCCGCAAACACGGGCTGATGTTCTGCGCCTATCATTCCCTTTGCGACTGGTGGCATCCCGACTATCCGCTGGGCAGCCCCGGCGGCAAATCGCAGAAGGCCGCGCCCGACATGGACCGCTACAATCAATACCTGAAGAACCAACTCGCCGAACTCCTGCAGAACTACGGACCGCTGGGCATCCTCTGGTTCGACGGTGAATGGGAGAAACCGTGGAGCGCGGAGCGGGGCGTCGATCTGTACCGGTTCCTGCGCAGGCTCCAGCCGTCGCTGATTGTCAACAACCGCGTCTCCAAGTCCCGCGCAGGCATGGCCGGCACCAGCACGCCAGGTCAGTTCGCGGGCGACTACGACACCCCCGAGCAGCGAGTGGGCAACTACCAGGACACGCGCCCCTGGGAAACCTGCATGACCATCTGCCGCCAGTGGGCCTGGAAACCCGACGACAAGATGAAGACGCTCGCCGAATGCCTGCACGTGCTCATCCGTACCGCCGGCGGCGACGGCAACCTGCTGTTCAATGTCGGCCCCATGCCCAGCGGCGAAATCGAGCCGCGCCAGGTCGAGCGGCTCAAGGAGATGGGCGCTTGGCTGGCGAAATACGGCCAGTCCATCTATGCCACGCGCGGCGGACCCTACAAGCCCGCTAAACACGTCGTCGCCACGCGCCAAGGCAAGACCGTCTTCCTGCACATCCTCGCCTGGCCGGAAGAAACGCTCACGCTCCCCCCCTTGCCGGCGAAGATCCTCCAGGGCCGGGCGATCACGGGCGGCGCCGTCCAGGTCAGCCAAACCGACGCGGAGGTGCGAATCGCGGTCCCGGCCCGGGACCGGCAGGAGATCGACACGATCGTCGCCCTGGATCTCGACCGGCCTGCGATCGAGATCGCGCCCATCGCCATGTCGAGTGTCGGGCAACCCGTGAGCGAAGGCCAGTAGCTCAAGGCGGGCCGACGATCTTTGAGTTCCAGCTCTTCTCGCCCACCGCTCGCAAACCCAGCCCGTGATCGACACCCTTTGCCCGGAGGGAACGTGAAATGCAAACCACCGCCGCTGCGCTTGGCCTGGCAATCGCGATCGGCACGCTGTGCGGAGGGTGTGGCGATGGAGGACCTGTGCCCCAGCGCCACGCCTGGATCACCGGGCTGAAGCCGGAGATGGCGGCGCGCTACCGCGACCTCCACGCCCATCCCTGGCCCGCCGTCAACCAGCGACTCAAGCAGTGCAACATCCAGAACTTCTCCATCCACGAGTGCCAGATCGACGGCCGGCTCTACCTGTTCGCCTATCTTGAGTACACAGGCCGCGACTTCGAGGCCGACATGCAGAAGATGGCCGCCGATCCCGAAACCCAGCGCTGGTGGGCCCAGACCGATCCCTGCCAGCTCCCCTTGCCCGACGCGGCGGCACAGGGGAAAATCTGGAGCGACATGACCCAGGTCTATTACCTCCATTGAAATCGTTGCTTGAAAATCGAGGGTGCGACCTTGATCTCCTCCCTGTTCTCACGCACCGACCTGGCGATCGTTCTGGCGTACTTGGCGGCCATCGTGGCCCTGGGCTGCTATGCCCGGCGATTCCGCGCCCAGAGCGGCGAAGGACGGCACTACTTCCTGGCCGACAACGCCCTCGGCTGGCCGGTGATCGGGCTGGCCATGTTCGCCGCCAATATCTCCACCGTGCACCTGGTGAGCTTCGCCGAGACGGCCTACAAGTACGGCATGGTTTACGGCAACTTCGAATGGATGGCCGGGTTCACGCTGGTCCTCTTGTCACTGTTCTTCGCCCCCCTCTACCTCCGCTCGCGCGTGCCCACGTTGCCCGACTTCCTCGAACGCCGCTACAACCGCCATTGCCGCGACTGGTTGACGATCGTCTCCATCTTCTCGGCGGTCGTGATCCACATCGGCGTGGCCCTCTATACGGCGGCCCTGGTGCTCCGCGGGATCTTGGGCATCGACCCCAGCACCACGATCCTCGGCCTCGACCCGCTGATGTTCTTCATCGTCGTCCTGGCGGTCCTGACGGGCCTCTACACGATGGTCGGCGGCCTGCTGGCCGTGGTCTGGACCGAGAGCATCCAGACCGTGCTCTTGCTCATCGGCGCGGTCTGCATCACGGCCGTCGGCTATTATCACGTGGGGGGCTGGTCAGCCCTGGCCCACACCCTGGCCACCTGCCCCCATCCCCTCGCCGATGCTCCCGACCCCAAGGTCTGCTGCAACTGGTCCACCGCAAACTTCCTGTCGATGATGCGCGGCGCGCACGATCCCAGCCGGCAGCCCTGGTACGGCATTCTTCTGGGCTATCCGGTGATCGGCATCTGGTATTGGTGTTGCGATCAGACGATCGTGCAGCGCGTGCTGGCCGCTCGAAACGAGAAACAGGCGCGCCTCGGGCCCCTCTTCTGCGCCTTCCTCAAGATCCTGCCCGTGTTCCTCTTCGTCCTGCCGGGCGTGATCTGCGTGGCCATGGTCCAGCAGGGTAGCCCCGTCTTCCAGGGCCAGGTCCCCAAGGTCCCCGCCGACGCCTACACCTTCATGATCACCCACATGCTGCCTTGGGGTTTGAAGGGCCTGGTGACCGCGGCCATGCTGGCGGCCGCCATGCAGACCTGCTCGGCGGCCCTCAACTCCACCGCCACGCTCTTTGCTTACGATATCGTCAAACGCTACTGGCCGCAGACCTCCGATCACCGCCTGGTCCTGGTCGGCAAGATCACCACCGTGGTCGGGACCGTCCTGGCAATCATCTCCTCGCCCATCTTCGGGCAGAAGGACACGGTCTTCCAGGCGCTCACCGATCTGATCTGCTACATCGCGCCGCCCATCACGGCCGTCTTCCTGTTCGGCGTGTTCTGGAAAGGCGCGACGGCGCGCGCCGCCTATCTGGCCCTGGTCCTGGGCAACCTGGTCGGCGTGGCGATCTTCTTCCTCGACCTCTTCCAGCCGCATACCGGCTGGAACCTCGTGCAGGATTGGCACCTGCGAACGACCGGCATGGAACTGACCTCGATGATCGCCTCCTTCTATCTCTGCGTGGCCTGCGGCGCGATCATCGTGGTGGTCTCCCGGCTGTCTCCTCAACCGCTGAAGGAGGAAGCCCGACTCCTGGTCTGGGAAGACTGGCGCGAACCGCTCCGCGGCGAATCGCACGGCCGCGGCCTGGGCAACTACCGCGTGCTGTCGATCGTGGTCAGCGCCACGTTCGTCGTGCTCTATTTCCTGTTTCGATAGCCGCGGCACGGATCGGTCGTGTCTGGGTCCCACCGTGACCACCGAGACGACCCCCAATACCGCAACGCAAGCCACCGCAACGCGGTGGCCATCTCCCAGCCCGGGGTTGGCCGCGCAGCGGCTACCCCGGGATAGCAGGTCCTGCGCCAGGCCGAAACCCTGTCAGGGTTTCATCCGAGTGCCAATCCTGAGTCCTTTAGAGCGCGCTCCCCGAGATCAGGAACGGCAAAGCGCCTCTCGCGGAGCGAGAGGGCTACCACAGGCTCTTCACGTGCTTCATCGAGTTCGCGAAACACGCATGCACATAGGCCATCGCCTTTGTGACCTTCGCTTGCGCGGCAGCGTAGTCGGCGTCGATGGCAAACAACGCCTCCGCCATCTTCTCCACAGGCGTTTCATCCATTTCGAGCAGCCACTCGGGCAGGCCGATGTCCTTGAACATCCAGCACTTGGGCGAGTGAAACTCGGAGTAGGTGTGGAGGATCGGCGTGCCGTTGGCCAGGGCGATGATCGGCGAATGCGGCTCGTGGCAGACGACGGTGCGGGCACGCGCGAAGATCGAGGCGGCTTCGTCGGCGTTCCAGAAATACTCCAGGTTCACGACGTGCTTCCGGATCTCCGGCGGCAACGGATCGTGGATCAGACGCTTGTTGTGGCCCATCTCCTTGATGGTCTCGGGCGAGATGAGCACCTTGCCGCCGGTCTTCTTGACCCACAGCGTCACCAACTCGCGATACTTCGCCGCGCGGCGCTCGTCATCGGCGATCTGCTGGGGCGTGGGATGCAGCGGGTTGAGTTTCTCGGGGCGCGGATCGTCCACGCCGGGGGCTTTGGGCGTGTTCGTGCGCAGGTGGACGGTGATGAACTGCTTGTCCTTCAAACCGAGCTTCTTCATCGTGGCGAGTCCGCGCTCATCGTCGCGCACGTCGATGCCGAAGCAGCCGTCCGGGCCGAATGCGAGCACGGGCGTCTTCACGCCGCCGTTCTTGAGGATCTCCAGCGTCTTCGTCTCGCGAGTGTAAATGAACGCGGCGTTGTTCAGCAGGCCGATGCGCTCCTCCGCCCCTTGCCCCTCGACCATCGTCGGAAAATACGACTGCCCGAAGAGGCCGTAGGGCTTGCCATGCTTCCGGCAGAACTGCATGAAGCTCAGATCCTGCCCCATGCCGGAGTTGCGGATGAAGAGATCGCAGGCCTTGACCGCCTCCTGGAGCCTGCGGTCGCTCGCACCGTCCTTGACAAGGCTGCCTTGCAGGATCGTGACTTTCGGAAACCGCGACTTGAGCATCGCCGTGACGCGCTGGTCGATCTTCATCGCCCAGAGCACGACCTGCACCTCCGGCAGGTTCTGCTCGATCACCCGCAGCGTGCCCGGCGTGTGGCCGATGTCGCCGATGTTCACTGTGTCCCAGGCGGATTGCAGGACGATGGTCTTCGGCTTGCTGTTGGCGGCAAAGACGGAACCGCCGAACGCGGCGATGATGGCGGAGATGAAGTGGCGGCGCGTGTGCATGAAGATGGAAACCCTAACTGTCGCGTGGTAGTTGTAGTAAATAAGGCTCTGGCCCATGGGCCAGAGAGTCGATCCAGACTCCCTGTGGCAACCTCAGCGGCCCGTAATGCGGTCCCGCCGCCCTGTTAACTGAGGACAAGCCTGCTAACGTATCCTTCTTCGCGTGGTCATGACAGCCACGTAGGTGCCCCCCGGTACTAACAATATCGCCAGCAG
>CALARR010000239.1 GCA_937889015.1 uncultured Planctomycetales bacterium
ATGGGTCAAGCCTCCGTGGCGTCCGTCTCTTCCCACACGCTGCGATACGCGGCCAGCTTCTCGAAGTATTCCAGCATCCGCGCGTAGAACGGATGGCCGGCCAGCGTGGCGCTGTCGCCGACCAGCAGCAGCTTGCGGCGCGCGCGGGTCAGGGCCACGTTCATCCGCCGCACGTCGGCCAGGAAGCCGATCTCGCCCTTGGCGTTGGAGCGCACCAGCGAGATGAGCACCGCTTCCTTCTCCCGGCCCTGGAATCCGTCCACGCTGTCGATTTCCAGGCCCGCTACGGGCAACAGCTCGCGGAGCAGTCGCACCTGGGCCGCGTAAGGGGCGATCACGGCGATGTCCTGGGGCGGCACGCGCCCCTCCAGCAATGCGCGCACCTTGCGACAGATCAGGTTCGCTTCCTGGCGGTTCAAGCGGCTCTCGCCGTCGGGCTCCAGTTCTTCGTCATAGCCCGCGCCGGCCGTGTCGATGAATTCGAGCGGCGATTGCGTCAAGGCGCAGGCCGCCACGTCGGGCAGCTCGGCCAGCAGATGGCTGCGCACCGAGTCGTGGGCCGTGAGCTGCCCGTCGTAGAATTCTTGCGACGAGAAATCCATGATCGCCTGGTGCATGCGATACTGCACGGTCAGGCGGCGGGAAAGGGACTCGCCGTACAACTGCATCAACCGCTCGAAGAGGCTCACGGCAAAGCCTTCGGCCACGGCCTCCGGGCTGACGACGGTGGGCGGCAACTGGCAATGGTCGCCGGCCAGCACGGCTCGATCGCAGCGCAGCAGGGGGATCCAGCAGCCGGGCTCGGTGCTCTGGCAGGCCTCGTCGATCACGGCCAGATCGAAACGCCGCCGGCCGAGAAGCTGGCTGTCCAGGCCGGTGGTGGTCGCGCAGAGCACGTCGGCCGAGTCCAAGATGCTCTGCACGGCCTGAATCTCCAGCCGCCGCGCGTCGGCCAACAGCGAGCGCGCGTCCTCGCGCAGTTGGCGCCGGGCGCCGGGCTTGGGCGCCGCACGCGTGTAACGGCTCGCCTCGCGAAACAGCTCCATGGCCTGCTTGACGAACTTGCGCGCCAGAAGCACGTCGTGATGCCGCTCGACCAGCAGGTCGAGCGTGTGGGCGCGCAGTTCGGGCAGCACGCGTGCCGGATGGCCCAGGCGCACGGCGCGCTCGCCAAAGCCCAACAGGCGCTCGAAGATATTGTCCACGGCCAGGTTGCTGGGCGCGCAGGCCAGGACCTTGCGCCCGCGCCGCACCGCCTGGCGGATCAACTCCACCACGGCCGTGGTCTTGCCCGTGCCGGGCGGACCGTGGATCAGGCCCACGTCGCGCGCCGAGATGGCGAACTGTACGGCCTGGCGCTGGACCTCGTTCAGGCTGGCATCCAGGGGGCGGACGTCCGGGTCGAGTCCGAATTCCGGCTGCCGCGCGCCAATCAGCACGTCGCGGAGGATGGCAAAACGATCGCCCCGCGCCAGCCGGGCCTGCTCCAGGGCGGCACGCTGGCGCTGCGCGGCAATCTCGTCGGACGAAAGATCCACGCGCCACGCGTCGTGCTCGTCCAGATCCTCGGGCACCTGGTCCAGGGCCACGCACAGCGAGGATTCGCTGCGCTGGCAGACGACGCCGCGGTGAGAATCGGCGTCCGGTGTCTTGTGGGGTGAGATCACCACGGGACTGCCCACGGCCAGGCGGGTCCAGGGCAGGGGGCCGCGACGACGTTTGCCCAGATGAATCAGGTAGCGGCCGCCCAGGCCCGCCTCTTGATCGACGACCACCAGGTCCAGGAGGCTGTTGCCGGTCAATTCGGCCTCGGCGGGCGAAAGGCGCCGCGCGCGTTGGGCCGCCTGCTGGGCCTCGGCCCGGCTCTCCAGGTCCAGGAGCCGGGCGAGGCGCTGAAAATGGTCTTCCTGGCCGCGGTGCGCTGGCGCGGCCCCGGCGAACCAGGCGCGGATCGGCCGATCGCCCAGCGGCTGACCGTCGAGCGACTTGAGCAGGCGCGCCTCCCAGCCGTCGGGCACTTCGATCACGGCGCGCGAGCCCTGCAGTTCGATCCGCCCCACGCGGCGGCGATCCAATCCGCCCGTGCTTTCCAGAAAGGCGAGCAGATCGAGCTTCGCGTCTCGGCGGGGCAGGGGTTCCAGGTACAGCAGGGCCATGCGGTGGTCAATACGCAAGAGGGCGAGGGCCGGTCTTCGACGGCGCTTCAATGCCGGGTCAGAACCGTGTACCGATAGGTGAGTGTAACCTCCTCGCCCGCCTTCAGCGAGAGGGTCCAGAGGAGTTCGTTCCGCGGATTGACCGAATAGGCGCCTTCTTCCTGCAGGGTTTGCTTGGGCGACTGATCGGCGGAGAGCAGTTCGCCGGAGAAGCGCCGGCGGATGACCAGGGTCACGGACTGGTGGCGATGGTTGTTCGCGCGCAACTCACCCTGGACGGTCGATTTGCGGTATTGCACGCCGCCCAGGTTGACGAGTTCGCGGCTGCTGTCGACTTCGTGCTCCACGTTCCGCGTGCGGATGCTGAGGGCCTTGGTCACGTGCAGCGTGGTTTCCTCGCCCGGATTGACCCAGTAGCTCAGACGCTGGCCATGGAAGCGGCCCACAGCGACGACCATGGCCGGCGCGGTGGTCATGGGGAAGGGCAGGGGGTTGCGGAACCGCAGGGCGTCCCAAGCGGCGTCCTTGTACTTGTCCGGATGGCTCTCGCGTTCCTGTTCCATGACATAGCGGCCATCGGCGTGACGCGTGTCGGGCACGAGCCACTCCACAACGGGCTCGTAGGCGGCCCTGGCCGAGGCGGTATCCATGGCCAGCGAGTCCCCCTGGGCGAGCGTCAGCCGGCCGATGTCCTGATAGTGCAGGTCCACGCCCTCGCCGGTGGGCATGGCGGAAAGGTCCATGCCGCCGTCCGGACGGACCGTGTTGTAAGACACGGCCTGCTGTGTCAAGGCATAGCGGGCGCTAGCCTGGCCTTCCGGGAACCGTCGGTTGAGTTGCTCGAAGAACTGACTCCAGGTCGTGCTTAGCGACAGCGGCGACGTGACATTCGCGAATTGCACGCTGGGAAAACCGGAGATCAAATAGACCTGGGCATCCTCGATCCCCTCCAACTCATTCTTGACAATCGCATTCTGTCTCACGGCAAGCGACTTGGCATCCGAGACGTCGATGCGGTAGCTGGGCGCCCAAGCCATGCCCTTGGCCAGGTAGGTGATCGAGATCGTGGCCTTCTTGGCTTGCGCATCGGCGACCGTCAAGAGCATTACGGGCTTGGAATGGGACCCGGTCTGGCCAGCCTCCTTGGTCTGCAGATAGGCGATCTTCGTTGGATCGACGTAGCAGCGGCCGGTCTCGTTGCTGAGTACGAGCGTTGGGCCCGGAAGCGGTCGCCCGGAATCGCGATTCCGGGACACCGGGTCAGCCGGCAACTGCAGATCCAGGACCGTTCCCGTGACGGGGGGAATGCCTTGCGCGCCAAAATGGATCACGACCTCGCGGCCGCCCAGCTCTTCCTGAAAGCTGGAGTGCGGGACTTGACGGCGGAGGCCTCCGACCGTGTGGCGCGTGAGCCGGGCGACGACGTTGACCGCGCTCTCGATCCAGAAGGTCCCGTGAATGGGCTCGGGCACGTCTTCCAGGCGGTAGGTGCCGGGGCCGTCGATGGTGAGTGTCCTGTGAACGAC
>CALARR010000240.1 GCA_937889015.1 uncultured Planctomycetales bacterium
TTGATTCCCGGCCGGCGTTCCATGGCGCCGCGCACGCCGAGCGTTTCGGGGTGGCGCGCGATCTTGTCGGCGAAGACCCGCGCGTCGCGAATCAGCGGCTTGATCTCCTGCGTCAGGTCGTCCACGCGTTCGGCGGCCCGGCTGAGATTGTTGTACAGTTCGGGATTGTTGAGCAGTTGGCCGACGGTGCCGTCGGGGTTGTTGATCTGTTCGCTGAAGCGCATGACCTGGCCCACGAGCACGTCGATGTTCTCGACCGTGTGGTCGAGGCGGGTGATGATGGTCGCGCCGCGTTCGCCCAGCGGCTTGGTGAAGGCGGCCACGCTGCTGAGGTTCTGATCCACGAGGTCCAGGGTCTGTCGCATGTGGCCCACGGCCTCGCGCGTATCGTTCAGCAGCACGGGCAGCTCGGCCACGGAGCGCTTCAACTGGTTGCGGATTTCGGGATTGCCAATGATGTCGTTGGCATTGTCCATGGTGCTCTTGATGACCACCAAGGACTCGTCCATGCGTTGCAGGATGCTGGAGATGCGCCCGTCATTCTTCTCCAGCAGCGCGCCGAGCTGTTGCGCCACGCGGCGGATGTCGCCGCTGGTCTGGGAGACGGAGTTGAGGGCGTCGGACATATTGCCCTGCATATCGGTGAGGACCTGGATCGGATCCGGGGCCGCGACACCCTTGACGGTGGCGCCGTCTTCCACGGGCGGGCCCAGGACGTCGGCGGCGAGGAAGAACTGCAGCGCGGCGTCGCCCAAGAGCGAAGAATTGATGCGGCAGACCTCGTTCTGGAACAGCCGGCGGCGCTTGTCGATCTTGCCCGTGACGAGGACGCCGCCCTGGTCCAGCAGCTCGACCTCGCTGACGCGGCCGATGAGCACGCCGCTCTTGCGGATGGGCGTATCCTTGGTCACGCCGGGGGCCTGGGTGAAGCGGATGTAGATGTAGTAGCTGCCGTAGGGCGTGGTGGGCATATCGCCGAACATCAACACCAGGATCACGGTGCTGATGATGGTCGCAAAGACCATGACGCCGACACGGAACTGCATGATGCGATCGTTCATGAGATGGGCTCTTGCTGGTACGTCAATTGCGGCCCCCGGAGCGCATTTCCATCAACCGTTCGCCGGCCTCGCCGCGCACGAACTGCCGTACGCGTCGATCGCCGTCGGACTCGATCATCTCCGGCGGGCCGTCGTAGATGATCTGCGGTTCGCCGGCGTGCAGACGCGGTTGGGGGTAGAACATGACCACGCGGTCGGCCACTTTGCGCGTGGTGAGCATATCGTGAGTGACGACGATGCTGGTCACGGGATGGTGCTGGCGCGCGCCGAGGATCATCTCGTTGATGACGTCGCTCATGATCGGGTCCAGCCCGGTGGTGGGCTCGTCGTAAAGCAGGATTTCCGGCTCCGGGGCCAGGGCGCGAGCCAGGCCGACGCGCTTGCGCATGCCGCCGGAGAGTTCGGCCGGCTTCTTGCGGAGCACGTTTTCGGGCAGTCCCACCTCGGCCAGGCGGGCCAACACGATCTGGCGGATCTCTTCGTCGCTCTTCTGCCCCTGCTGCTGCAGGGGAAAGGCCACGTTCTGCTCGATGGTCAGGCTGTCGAACAAGGCCGCCTGCTGAAAGAGGAAGCCGAACCGCAGCCTCTGCTGGGCGAGCTGGCGCTCGCCGAGGCGGGCCAACTCCTGGCCGTCGAAGTAGACCTTGCCGCGCGTGGGCCGCAAGAGGCCGATGATGACTTTCAACAGCACCGTCTTGCCGCAGCCGCTCTCGCCGATCACGGCCAGCGTCTGGCCGCGGGGGACTTGCAGGTTGATGTTGCGGAGCACGACCTGGCGGCCAAACTCCACGCTCACATCGTCCAAGCGGATCACGGACTCGTGACCATCCGCGGCCCGAAGGGGGTTTCGCTCGCCGGCGGCAGAACCGGCCGGCGTTCCTTCGCCGGGGCGTCCGGGCTGGCGGCGGTCGTTGGGCGGCAGGTTCATAGGATCGAGCGCGATTCGGGCCAGAGGGCGAAGTAGATATTGTCCAGAAGAATGCTCAGGATCAGATCGAGGAAGAGGATCGTGACAAAGGAGTAGACGAAGGAGGCGGTGGCGGCCCGGCCCACGCCCTCGGCGCCGGGGTCGCAATGGAATCCGCGGTGACAGCTAATCAGGGCGATGGCGCCACCGAAGAAGACGCTCTTGAAGGCGCCCATGAAGAGGTCGAAGTTGCTCACGAAGGCCTGCGAGTTCTCCCAATAGTGATGCGAGTCGATGCCGAAGACGTACAGGCCATAGAAGGCGGCGCCCACCACGCCCATGAAGTCGGCCATGATCGTGAGGGTGGGGATGAGCACGAGGCAGCCCAGGAAACGGGGCACGACCAGGTAGTGGATGGGATTGGCGCCCATGCAGGTCAGGGCGTCGACCTGCTCGGTGACGCGCATCGTGCCCAGTTCCGCGGCCATGGCGCTGCCCACGCGGCCGGCGAGCATGGTGGCCGCCAGCACCGGCCCCAGTTCGCGGACCAAGGACATGTTGATGGCCGCCCCCAGCCGGGTCTCCAGGTGCAGCATGCGAAACTGGGCGAAGCTTTGCACGGCCAGGACCATGCCGATGAAGGTTCCGGTCAGGGCGATTACCGGCAAGCTGAGCACGCCGATCTGATAGAAGTTGGGCAGCAGGGTGCCACGGCGCGGCATGCGCGTGAGCAGCCACAGGAAGGTGCGACAGGTGAACAGACCGATGCTGCCCAACCCATCGATCCAACTGATGACGACGGCCCCCAGATCCGTGATCCAGTTGGCGACGAACCAAATGGGCCGGAAGAGGACATGGGCGGGGCGAGGTTGCGGAAGATCGCTGCCGTGCGACATGCTGACCAGCGTGCAAAGGGATTGGAGACTCCAGCGGCGCGGATGGAGGTTTAGGGGCTCTGGCGAACCTCAATAGACTTCACGGTCTTTCCGGGGAAAGCCCTAGTCCCATTCTTTTTCGTCGCGTGGAGAGTACGGCTTGAGTGAAGATTGCCGGTTGTGGCGAAAAAGCAAACTGCAGAGAGTGGGGCAACTGGGTCTTGGCTTTTGGCCTTGGCTGATGGCCGGACGAGATGCAACAAGCCCGGGGAGAGCCCCCCCGGGCTTGTGATCGACTGACGATCTCGCCAGATTTCCCTGGCGGCCTAGGCTACGGATTGCCGTTGGTGGCGGCAGGCGCATCGCCGGCCCCGGCGCCGACCGGTTCGGCCGGTTCGCCCAACGAGCTGTCGAAGTACAGTTGCTTGCGGCCGGCGACTTCCTTGACGCGTACGGTGATCGTGTCCTTGCCCTGGAACTCGCCCTTGAGCAGTTCTTCGGAGAGCGGGTCCTCGACGAAGTTCTCCAGCGAGCGGCGGAGCGGCCGGGCACCGAAGTCGAGGTTCGAGCCCTTCTTGATGATGAACTGCTTGGCGTCGTCGGTCATGAACAGTTTCAGGCCGTGCTCCTTGAGCCGTTCGCGGACCTTCTTGAGTTCCATTTCGATCACATCGCCCAGGTCGTTGGCGGTGAGGTGGCGGAAGACGATGATGTCGTCCACGCGGTTGAGGAACTCGGGGCGGAAGACCTTTTCGATCTGTTCCTGGACGCGTTGCTTCATGCTGTCGTAGCTGGCGTCCTCGTCGGGTTTCTGGAAGCCGAAG
Organism: uncultured Planctomycetales bacterium; assembly: GCA_937889015.1. Classification (GTDB taxonomy): domain Bacteria; phylum Planctomycetota; class Planctomycetia; order Pirellulales; family Thermoguttaceae; genus CALARR01. Next base: position 3,668 of record CALARR010000240.1, read on the forward strand.
GCGGCCTCGTTCTTGATGGCCTCGGCGCCGGCGTTGGTGGTCATGATGAGGATCGTGTTGCGGAAGTCGATGTTCCGGCCGAAGCTGTCGGTCAGCCGGCCCTCTTCCATGACCTGCAGGAGCATGTTGAAGACGTCGGGATGGGCCTTCTCGATTTCGTCCAGGAGGACGACCGAGTAGGGGCGGCGGCGGATCTTCTCGGTCAACTGGCCGCCTTCCTCGTAGCCCACGTAGCCCGGCGGGGCGCCGATCAGCCGGCTGACGTTGTGCTTCTCCATGTACTCGCTCATGTCGATCTGGATCAGCGCGTCCTCATCGCCGAACATGAACTCGGCCAGGGCCTTGGCCAGCAGGGTCTTGCCCACGCCGGTCGGTCCGGCGAAGACGAAGCAGCCGGTGGGCCGCTTGGGGTCCTTCAGGCCGCTGCGACTGCGGCGGACGGCCTTGGAGATGGACTTGATGGCCTCGTCCTGGCTGACCACGCGGCGGTGCAGATCCTCTTCCATCTTCATCAGCCGCAGCGAGTCTTCGGTGGTCATGCGCGTCAAGGGGATGCCGGTCATCTTGGAGACGACCTCGGCGATCACCTCTTCGTCGACCACGCCGCTGGCCTCGCGGGACTTCTCGCGCCACTCGCGGGTAATGGTCTGCTTCTTCTGCTTGAGCTTGTCGGCCTGGTCGCGCAGGGCGGCGGCTTTCTCGAAGTCCTGGTTGGCGACCGCCTCTTCCTTCTCCTTGTTCAGGCGTTCGACTTCTTCGTCGATCTCCTTGAGGTCCGGCGGGCGGGTCATGGACTTGAGGTGCACACGCGCGCCGGACTCGTCGATGACGTCGATGGCCTTGTCGGGCAGGCAGCGGCCGGTGATGTAGCGCGTGGCCAGTTCGACGGCGGCTTCCACCGCGTCGTCGGTGATCTGCACGTGGTGGTGCTGCTCGTAGCGGTCGCGGAGGCCCTTGAGGATCTCGATGGTCTCGTCTTTGCTCGAGGGCTCGACCATGACCACCTGGAAGCGGCGGTCCAAGGCGCTGTCCTTCTCGATGTACTTGCGGTACTCGTCGAGGGTCGTGGCGCCGATGCACTGGATTTCGCCGCGCGCCAGGGCCGGCTTGAGCACGTTCGAGGCGTCGATGGCGCCTTCCGCGCCGCCGGCGCCGACCAGGGTGTGCAACTCGTCGATGAAGAGGATCGTGTTCTTGGCCCGGCGGACTTCGTTCATCACGGCCTTGATGCGCTCTTCGAACTGGCCGCGGTACTTGGTGCCGGCGACCATCATCGCCAGGTCCAGGACCACGATGCGGCGTTCCATGAGCAGCTCGGGCACGTTGCCCTCGACGACGCGCTGCGCGAAGCCTTCGACGATGGCCGTCTTGCCCACGCCGGCCTCGCCCAGCAGCACCGGGTTGTTCTTGGTGCGGCGGCTGAGGATCTGCATGGTGCGTTCGATTTCTTTTTCGCGGCCGATGACCGGATCGAGCTTGCCCTGGCGCGCCAGTTCCGTGAGGTCGCGGCCAAAGCTATCCAGGGCCGGGGTCTTGGACTTGCTGCTGCGCTGCGACTCGCCGCCCGCGGCGCCTCCGCCCATGCTGCCGGCGCGTTCCGAGCCTTCGCCGCTTTCCATGCCGTGTCCCAGGAGGTTCAGGACCTCCTCGCGGACTTCCTCCAGTTTCAGGCCGAGGTTCATCAGCACCTGGGCGGCGACGCCTTCCTGTTCGCGGAGCAGGCCGAGGAGGATGTGCTCCGTGCCCACGTAGTTGTGGTTCAGGTTCCGCGCCTCCTCCATGGCGTATTCGATGACCTTCTTGGCGCGCGGGGTCTGGGGCAGCTTGCCCATGGTGACCATATCGGGGCCGCTCTGGACGAGCTTTTCGACTTCCAGGCGGATCTTGCGGAGGTCGATGTCCAGGTTCTTCAACACGTTCGCCGCCACCCCGCTGCCCTCTTTGATGAGGCCCAGCAGGATGTGCTCGGTGCCGATATATTCGTGGTTGAACCGTTGGGCCTCCTGGTTGGCCAGTTGCATGACCTTCCGGGCGCGGTCGGTGAACCGTTCGTACATGTGAGCCATTCCTCAGTGCTGACGTTGTCGTACTCGCCGACCGAAGGCCGACGAGTGGTTGATTCTCATGAAGATCAAGCTGCTTGGGGAGCCGACGTATCGCGGGATTCCGGAGCATGGGCGGCCGCTTGGGCCTGCTCCAGGAGTTGGCGTTCGCGTCGGATCTCCCACCCCCACTTATGTGAGCCTTCCTGGCGATCCAAAATCTCGAGCTGCTGGCCCGCCTCTTCCAGCCGGCCAGTGCGCCGGTACAAGGTGGCCAACATCAGCCGGCAATCCTGGTCGCGGCTGTGAGTGGCCAGGGCTTCGGTCAGCAGGCGTTCCGCCTGGAACCAGTTTCCTTTCAAATAATAGACCAGTGCCTCGCGAAAATTCGCATCCGTGGCCAGAGAACGGGGGACAACCCGCCCCGCACCGCCCCCACCGACGGAATATACGGTCAAAACCAGCCACACGGTCCCAAACAGGGCCCACAACGCGTTACGCACAACCGGAGAGAACAGTTCGGTCCAACCGAATGTGCCGATTAAAGCGGCATTGAACAGCAGCGCCGCGCTGAGCGCCATGGCCAGTCCGCTCCAACTGCCGCGCCACACCACCTGGGGCAGGCCGGGCCAGAGATATAACCCCCACGACATCCTGTGCATGGCGATAGTCTCCTCCCTTCCCCCCCGGGCTCTGTGGCCGAGAACCCACGGAATTGTAGCCCTTGGCGGAAATGGGATCAAGGCAACTAAAAGCCGGGCTTTGAGTTAGGTTGACGTTCGGGGGGCCAGATGCGGCGGGCGCGCGTGCCAACCTCCAGCCAGAAGGGCGTTTGAACGTGGCAAGGCTGGCCCGAACCGCGCGCAAACGATCGTCCTATTCGGTCCTGCATCGCGAATGCGCCAAGGGCCGGGCACCGACCGCAGGTTGGTCGCGGGAGCCCAGTTTTCCCGGCCTGCGGTTGGTCGGCCGGGGCCATCCACGATGCACAGATCCATCGGGCCGTTGTCCGCGATCGAACGATCTGCCACACTTAGAGCCGGTCCCAGAACCTGTCGGCCGCTCAGTCCTGCTGGGCCGCCCGAGGTGGCTGGGGCGGTTCTCGGATAGGTTCTTACCCTGTATGGAATACTCATTGACGTGCGCGGCCCAGCGGGTCTTGGTCCGTGCGGCGGACTGCGGTGAGCGGCACGATGGTGCGGCCTTGGAGCCGGCAGCCCTGCTCTTGGGATTGTTGCAGGAGGAGGAATGCCGGGGGGCGTTGTTCTTGCGCCGCGCGCAGATCACGCGCGAGTCGGTGCTCGATCGCTGGCCCTGGCTGAGCGGATCGGAGGCCGTGTGCTTGCCGCCAGAGGCGGAAGCGAGCTGGGGCGAGGCTTCATCGTGGTCAGAAGCCATCCCCAGGTTGTTGGGGCCGATTGCACAACATCTTGCGGATTACCCCCAACCAGCCCAAGTTGCCACAGAGCACTTACTGTGGGGGCTCGCCGCGAGTTCCAACGAAGTGGGCATGTGGCTGCGACAGCAAGGGCTGGATCCGGACGCGATGGGGGCCGAGATCGACGCCCTGTATCACCACCGGCCCGGCCCCTTGGATCCGGCTACCGATCGTCCATGGTCCGTTGCGGCCGCGAAAGACACTTGGGCCAGGCAGCCTGAGTCCCTACCGGGAGAGTCGGCAGCGGATCGGCCTGACGAGCAGATGTCTGTCTTGCGAATTCTGGACGCGGCCGGCAATCGGGCGCGCGAGGCGTTACGCGTGATCGAGGACTTCGTGCGGTTTGGCATGGACGACGCGCACTTGACGGAGTGCTGCAAGCGTCTGCGTCATGCCTTGACCGCCGCCCTGTCCCGGGTGCCGCAATCGCAGTTGCTGGCCGCGCGCGAGACGCAGGCCGACGTGGGGACCACACTCACGGTGCCTTCGGAGCGGCAGCGTCCCAGCGACGAACAGTTGCTGGGGGCGAATTTCGGCCGTTTGCAGGAGGCCCTGCGGAGCCTGGAGGAGTTCGGCAAGCGACTGGATCCGGCCCTGGGCGGACAGATGGAGCAGGTCCGGTACCAGGTGTACACGCTGCAGCGCGCGGTGGTCCTGGGGCATCGGGCGGCGCAGCGCATGGCCCAGGCCCGGCTGTACGTGCTTGTTGATGGCCGAGCGAGCGCGGCCGAGTTCGGACGGCTGGTGGAGACGCTGGTGGCGCGCGGGGTGCACGTGCTGCAACTGCGCGACAAGCAGCTTGACGACCGGGTGTTGCTGGCGCGTGGCCGGCAGTTGCGCGCGCTGACGCGCGGCACGCCGACCTTGTTCGTGATGAACGACCGGCCAGACCTGGCCGTGCTGGCCGAGGCGGACGGCGTACACGTGGGCCAGGAAGAGTTGACCGTGAAGGACGCGCGCACGATCGTGGGGCCGGATCGGCTGGTCGGCGTGTCCACGCACTCGATCGAGCAGGCGCGCCAGGCGGTGCTGGACGGCGCGGACTACATCGGCGTGGGGCCGACGTTTGCCTCGGGCACGAAGCGTTTTGAGCATTTTCCCGGGTTGGAGTTGGTGCGCGCCGTCGCCGGGGAAATCCGCTTGCCGGCGTTTGCCATTGGGGGGATAGACCTGGACAACTTGTCCCAGGTGTTGGAGACTGGCATAGGCCGAGTGGCCGTGAGCGGGGCAGTGGCCGCGGCGGCCGACCCGGCTGAAGCGGTGAGCGCGCTCCTGGCCCAATTGAATCGAGCCCAAACATGATCCGCTTGATCGAAGCCCTGAACTTCCGGTGCCTGCACTACATCCGCCAGCCGCTGGAACCCTTTCAGGTGCTGGTGGGGCCAAACGCGTCTGGGAAGACGACATTCTTGGACGTAGTGGCTTTCTTGGGGAGGCTGGTCTCCGATGGCCCAGAGGCGGCTATCGAGGAACGATCGTACAATTTCCAGGACCTGGTTTGGGGCCGGAATGGGAATGGGTTCGAGTTGGCCGTCGAGGCGGCCATTCCGCCTGAGAAGAAGGCGCTGCTCCCAACCGAGTACGACACAATTCGCTACGAGGTGAGCATCGGGCCGGTCGAGGCCGAAGGGGTGGGGATCGTCAGCGAACACGTTCGGTTGTTGAAGGACGCTTCGCCTCCCCCACGATGTGT
>CALARR010000241.1 GCA_937889015.1 uncultured Planctomycetales bacterium
CGAGTCGATCACGTCCTTGTAGCGGCCGTAGCCGTATTCGCCGTATCCGGCCAGCTTCTCTTGCGCGCCGCGCTTGCCGATCTGGTAAAGCTGGTAGCCGGTGGCCATCACCACGGCCCCCACTTCCTCGGTGACCAGTTCGTCCTGATCGTCGTACTTGATGGCCCCGGTCTGGCACTTCTTGGCGCAGATGCCGCACTTGCCCTTGGTCAGGCGGATGCAGTTGGCGGCGTCGATCACGGGCCGCGCGGGCACGGCCTGGGGGAAGGGAACGTAGATCGCCGGCCGGTTGCCCAGGCCGTAGTCGAACTCGCTGAGGTTCTTCTTGGCGGGACAGGCGTTCCAGCACTGGCCGCAACCGGTACACTTGTTGATGTCCACGTAGCGGGCCTTCTTCCGCACGGTCACCTTGAAGTTGCCCACGAACCCCTGCACTTCCTGCACTTCGCTGTAGGTGTGCAAGGTGATCCGCGGATGCTGGCCCACGTCGACCATCCGCGGCGTGAGGATGCACTGCGAGCAGTCCAGGGTGGGGAAGGTCTCGGACAGGCCGGCCATCTTGCCGCCGATCGAAGGCTCGCGTTCCACCAGCACCACCTCGTAGCCCGCGTCGGCGATGTCCAGCGCGGCCTGGATGCCGGCCACGCCGCCGCCGATGACCATCGCGCGCTTGGTGACCGGGATGCGGATCGGGGCCAGGGCCCGATTGCGGCGGACCTTGGCCACGGCCATGCGGATCAGGTCGACGGCCTTGGCCGTGGCCTGGGCCTTGTCGTGATGCACCCAGGAGCAGTGCTCGCGGATATTGGCCATCTCCACGAGATACGGATTCATGCCTTCGCGCGCGGCGGCCTTGCGGAAGGTCTTCAGGTGCATGTGCGGCGAGCAGGAGGCCACCACCACGCCGTCCAGCCGCTCGCTGACGATCTTCTCGCGGATCAACGACTGCCCTGGGTCGGAGCACATGTACTTATAGGCCATCGAACACTGCACGCCGACCAGGTTGGCCACCTCGGCGGCGACGGCCTCCACGTCCACATTGCGCGCGATGTTCTCGCCGCACCAGCAGGTGAACACGCCGATTCGGGCCATGCGCTACTTCCTCACCACGAAATGCCGGTTGATACCCAGGGTCGCCTGGTCGAGCCCCAAGGCCAGACCGACCAGGTCCGAGAGGTAATAGACCATCATGCCGTGCGCCATGCCGAAGCGGCGCTCGATGTCGGCCTGCTTCATGTCCAGGTTCACGTGGCACATGGGACACGCCACGACCAGGCAGTTGGCCCCGTGCGCCGCGGCGTTGGAGAGAATCTTGTGCGACAGCTCCAGCACCGTCGTCTCGTTGGCCATGGTCATGCCGGCCCCGCAGCATTCGGTGCGATAGTTCCAGTCCACCGGCTGGGCCCCCAGGGCCGTCAGCAGGTTCTCCATCGAGCGGGGCTGCTCGGCGTCGTCGAAACGCAGCACGTCAGCCGGCCGGGTCAGCAGGCAGCCGTAGTAGCAGGCCGGCTTGAAGGTCTCCAGCCGCACCTGGGCCTGCTCGGCGATCCGCTGCAGGCCGACCTCGTACAGCACCTGGATCAGGTTGCAGACGCGCGTCTTGCCGGCGATCGGCAGCTCCACGATCTCCGCCATCTTCCTCCGCAGGGCCGGATCGCGCGCCATGGCCCGATCGGCCTTGAGCAATTCCATGGAACACATCGGGCAGGGCGCCAGCAGGTCTTTCAACCCGTCGCGCTCGGCCAGGGCCAGGTTGCGCGCCGGCAGGGCAACGGCCAGCTTGTGGTTCAGGCAGTGGGCCGCCGTGGCCCCGCAGCAGATCCAGTCGTCCAGTTCGCGCAGGCTGACGCCCAGCGCGCCGAGGCACGCGCGAACCGACATCTCATAGTCGGCCGACGATCCGTGCAGGGCACAGCCGGGGTAGTAGCCGATTTCCATGATGCTCTTTGTCCGTCGATCAAGCCGCGACGGCGAGTCGCGGAGGTGGGATGGGTTCGCGACCGATCGCTCTAGGGGACGCCGTTGGTTGGTTCCTGGCAGCGCTGGAAAATCCGCTCCACCACGGCCCGGTCCTTGACCTTGCCCGGCAGCAGGTGCAGCTTGCCGCGCTTCAGCAGCTTGGGCGCCAGGAAAGCGTCCTTCATCAACAGGGGCAGGTTCAAATCGCCGAGGAAGGCCTTGGTCTTGAAATGGCCGACCAGTTCCAGCTCGGCCAAGCGGCCATTGCGGCGGATGTTGTCCAGGAAGGCTTGCTGGAACACCAGCGTGCGGTGTTGCGAGGCCGGCACCAAGCCGTGCTGGGCCGCCAACTGCCGCAAAGCGTCCAGCACACCCGCACAATCCACGGCCTTGGGGCAGCGCGAGGTGCAGGTCATGCAGGACACGCACTCCCAGATGGCCTCGGCACGCAGCGCCTTCTCCACACGCCCCAATTGTACCAAGCGGATCAACTGGTTGGGCAACAAATCCATGCGCTCGGCCGCGGGACAACCGGCCGAACACTTGCCACATTGATAACAGTCGCGCAGCCTCGTATGGGCCAAGCTCTCCACAAGGCTGGTGCTGAGATCAAGCGGCATGGTCATCGATTCGGTCAATCTGCCAGTCAAAGCGGCCAAGCCCAGGAGGGGACACTCCTGGGCATGACCCGATCATCATTCTCACTTTCCACAACAAACGCTTACACAACTCACGTCCCGGCCGGGCGGTTTGTGGCCCGACCGCGCACGGCCCGGAGCCGTGCCAGGATCAATAATACGCGCCCATGTCGCTGACGATGTGCTCGGCCAGCATCGCCAAGGTGCGCGGATCGAACTCCGTGGAACCGTTGTCGGCCAGGTTGGGCTGGATCACCAGCGTGGTCACCTTGCCGGCCGCTTCCCCCGAGACCGTGACGAACTCGGACTTGGTGTCGCGAACCAGGCTGCCGGGCAGGCGGCCGGCGTCGCGCGCCATGAGCACCACCAGATGATCGCATCCGGAACTCATGCGGAGGATGTCGGCCGGCGCGACCTTGGCCTCGCCGGCGGTGGTCTCCAGCGGATACAGGCGTTCCAAGAGCTTGCCGCGGACCCGGGCGCCGAGTCCATCTTCGCGGCGGAGCAGGTGCGGTTCGGCCATCAGCCGCACGCGCTTGCCCTGCCGGTTGGTGATCGTGATGCTCGCCAGGCTGCCCGACGGCACGCTCTTCTTCTCGCTGCCGGCGGCCGCATGTGGCCGGAAGGCGGCGTCCAGGATCTCGGCGATCTCGTTGTCGGCGAAGGGCTCGACGGCGTAGTAGAAGATCTTCCGCGCACGGTAGGCGGCTTCCAGCTTGCACTCGGGGCTGGCCAGCAGGATGACCTTCACGTTCGGCGCCAGCAGGTTCACCTGGCCGACCATGGCGGGGCCTTCCGAAGCCGACGGCGAGGCCTCCATCAACAGCACGCCGGTCTGCTGTTCTTTCAGCGCCGCGGCCAGTTCGTCCCAACGTCCCACCACGCGCACCTCGCAACCCAACGCGGCCAACTTCTGCTGTTGGCTCTGGATGGCGGCCGCATCGGTGCTGAACAACAGCACGCTGCGCCGGCTGCACTTGTCCAATTCCTCCTCCAGACGCGTGGCCGAAAGCGTGGCAATCCAACCCGCTCCGCAGGGATCGTTGAGCAAATCGGCCGGGTTGCTGGCCAGGCGCTCGTTGACCGCCACGACCACGCCCGACACCGGAGCGGGGATCACCGTTTCCGGCTGACCGTCGATGACGGCCGCGGCCAGCGGCAGCCCCTGGTAGACCACTTCGCCAATTCGCGGCAGGCGGACCTTCTGCACCTTGGCCTTAGCCGGACGGGGAAGCATGCCCCCCACGCGAACCCCCGCGTCCGAGCCCCGCTGCAACCAGGCCTCGTTCCAGAAATAGAAACCTTCCACCGACGGGACCCAGGCATCGGCCGGCGCGTCGGCGGCCGGCGTCCCCTCGGCGTTCGGGCGCAGGTACTTGTACACCGCCTGGGAGATTTCCTCGGGCGTGAAGGGTTTGGTCACGTAGCCCGCCGCCCCCAAGCGGATCGCGGACATGGCATTGGGGATGCTGGGGTACCCTGTCATGAGGATGACGGGAATATTGGGCTTCTTCGACCGAAGCTGTTCGAGGAATTGGATGCCATCCATGGTCGGCATCTTAATGTCCAAGAGCACTGCAGCATAGTCGTTTTGTGCGGCGAGCGTCAGGCCCTCCATGGCGTCACTACTCTTCTGGACCTGAAAACCCTGCCGCGCGAAGATTCGGCGGCAGCCCTCGCAGATCGCTTCCTCGTCGTCAACGACGAGCAACCGCGGATCATCTGACATGACACAACTCCTCTTTGCACGTGTTTGTGTGGCTCCGGTCGATTCCGAATGCCAATTTTGCAAGCCGCGTGCCAATCGTCGCCAGGACATGCCTTCGGCCCACCCTCCGATCCGCCGCGAATGGTCAGAAATCGTTATCACAAAGGATCTTATCAAAAAGCAAAAAGTCGCTGCCTAAGCTCGGAGCGCAGAAAGGCGACCGTGCTGGCCTCGCACCGGCCGAAGGCGAAATAGGCCCTTTTTCGCGGAAACCAGGGGCCCCTGAATGTATGCCGGATTCATACACTGTATAGGGCCAATCGCACCGCTCAGCTCGCGTCGGGCGTGAGGGCGTACTTCCGCATCAGGGCATGAAAGTTGGTCCGCTGGATGCCAACTTCCTCTGCGGCCTTGCTCACATTGCCCCCGGAACGCTGCAGGGCCTCGATCAGGAACCGCCGTTCCAGATCCTGCACCGCCGCATCGCGGACCTGCTGCTTCAGCCGCTTGAATTCCTCCCAATTCTTGGGGAGCAGCGTGGCCATGGGGCGTGTGGGGGCCTGACGGATCTCGGAGGGGAGATGCCGTGGCTCGACCTGGGGGCTGTCGCAGAGAATGGCGATCCGCTCCACGATGTTCCGCAACTCGCGCACGTTGCCCGGCCAGGGGTAGTTCTCCATGAGGAACATGGCCTCGGGCGTGAAGCCGTGGATCGTGACCTCCATCTTCTTGCAGAACCGCTCCAGAAAGGAGATGGCCAGGCGCGGGATGTCGCCTGTTCGCTCGCGCAGCGGAGGCAAGTAGATCGGCACCACGTTCAAGCGGTAGTACAGGTCTTCGCGGAAGGTGTTCTCCCGGACCATCTCCATCAGATCCCGGTTCGTGGCGGCGATCAGGCGGATGTCGATCTCCCGCTCGGCCGTATCGCCCACCTTGCGGACCTTCCTGGTTTCGAGCACGCGGAGCAGCTTGCCCTGGGTCTCCAGGCTGAGGTTGGCCACCTCGTCCAGAAACAGAGTGCCCCCCTCGGCCACCTCGAACAGGCCCTGCTTCGTGGCGATCGCGCCGGAAAACGAGCCTTTCACGTGCCCGAACAATTCGCTCTCCAGGAGCGTGGGGGCCAGGGCGCTGCAATCGCAGGCCAGCAAGGCGTGATCCTTGCGCCGGCTGAGGCGGTGGATGGCGCGCACCGCCATTTCCTTGCCCGTGCCGCTCTCGCCGGTGATCAACACCGTGCCGCTGGTGGGCGCCACGCGTTTGATGAGGCCGAACACGCGCTGCATATTGGGGCTGTCGCCGATGATCCCCTCGAAGCCCTGCTGGACTTCGAGTTCCCGGCGCAGGGCCAGGTTCTCCTGGATCAAGGCCGAGCGCTGCGCGACCTTCTCCAGCACCAGCTTGAGTTGCGCGGGCGAGAAGGGCTTGCTGAGGTAGTCGGCGGCCCCGATCTTCATGGCCTCCACGGCTGTTTCCACCGTGGAGTGGCCGGTGATGATCACCACCTCCGAGGCCACGCCCGCCGCGCGCAGGTGCCGCAGCATGTCCAGCCCATTGGCGCCGGGCATCATCAGGTCCAGCAGGATCACGTCGAACCCGCCGGAAAGCGCCGCTTGCAGGCCAGCCTCGGGATTCTCGAAGTACTGGACCTCATAGCCTTCCGAGCCCAGCGTGCGCTTGACGCTCAGGCCCACGACCTGCTCGTCGTCGATCACCAGCACGCGCTGCGCGGCAACCGGGGGGAGTTCTGCGGCGGAGTCGAGTTCAGGATCGCTCATCGGTCAAGCCCGGGGTGGTGGTGAATGACGAATGTCGAAAGTCAAATGACGAAAGAAGTCGATCTGGCCGACGACGTCCGGTTTTCGGTCACATATCCTTGATGTCCAAACACAAGCGGCTAGTCATTCGACATTCGTCATTCGTCATTCGACATTCGTCATTCGTCATTCGTCATTCGTCATTCGTCATTCGACATTCGACATTCGTCATTCGTCATTCAGTCCGTCTCGCTCATCGCCGGCAGCCAGATGGTGAAGGTGCTTCCCTGCCCCTCTTCGCTCTCCACGTCCAGCGCGCCGCCGTGTTGCTGCACAATGCCGTAGCTCACACTCAGACCCAGGCCGGTGCCCTTCCCGACGGGCTTGGTGGTGAAAAAAGGCTCGAAAATCTGGGCAAAATGCTCGCGGCTGATGCCGCAGCCCGTATCCACCAACTTGACCTGCACCCGATCCCCATTGCGGCCCGTGCTGATCGTCAGCGTGCCTCCGTTGGGCATGGCTTCACAGGCGTTGAGCGACAGGTTCAGCAGCACCTGCTGCAGTTGGTTCATGTCGCCTTCGACGGCCGGCAGGCCGGCGCCCAATTCCTCCTGGATCACGATCCGCTCGAACAACTTCTGGTTGCGGATCAGGCGCACCGTGCGGCGGACCACGTCGTTGAGGTCCAGGGGTTCTTTGAGGGCCGGCCGTTCGCGCGCGAAATCCAACAGGCCGCGCACGATCTCCGCCGCCCGGCTCGTCTCGTGGATGATCAAATCCAGGTCCTGCCGGTCCTGGTCGTCCATGTTCGGCTTGTCGCGGAGCAGATGCGCGAAGGTCAACACGCCGGTCAACGGGTTGTTGATCTCGTGGGCCACGCCGGCCGCCAGGCGGCCGATCGAGGCCAGCTTCTCGCTGTGGCCGATCTGCCGCCGCGTCGTCTGCTTGAGATCCGCTTCGCGCTGCGCGGCCGACTCGGCCATCGCGTCCACCGCCTGGCAGAGGATTCCCATCTCGCCCGGCGGCCGGATCCCCACGCGCGCCGCCAGATCCCCGGCAATCACGCGCCGCGCCATCTCGGTGACGCGCGAAATGGGCCGCAGCACAAACGTGGTGATGAGCAGAATCAGCAGCAGGCTGGTGGCGGTAGCCACGGCCGTCAGGGCCAAGACCACGCCACTGATCCAGTTCCGCTTGGCCACGAAGGGCGCCTCCTTGAGCCCCACGTACAGCGCGCCCACGATCGTGCCCTGCGGATCGCGAATCGGCCCGTAGGCCGAAATGTACCACTCGTCGACCACGAACGCGCGGCTGGCGAAAGTCCGGCCCTGTTCGATCACCTTCGAGCAGACCTCGGCGCTCAGTCGGGTGCCGAGGGCGCGATTCCCATCTTCAGCGATCACATTGGTAGAGATTCGTACATCGTTCAGAAAGAGAGTGACCGTGCCGAGTTGTTCGCCCTGGTAGATTTCGCGCGGAAAGACCTCGTCGCGGATGGTGTCCACCAGCCCTTCGCGGCGATTCAGCAACTCGCCTCCATACAGCACGCCCAGCAGATCACCGGACGCATTGAGGATCGGCACACTGGCCGCCATCAGCATCCCCCGCGACAGAACGGATTGATCATCCGCCTGGGCCTCGCGCGTGGGCACCAGATCGATCTTGGCGCGGCGTGCCAACTCCGGGCTCTCGGCCGCCAACTCGTCGTGGCTGACCACCACGGTGCCAGCCACGGCCTTCTTTTCGCGCAGCGTTTGGGCAATCAGGGGATTGGCGGCCAGGCTTCCGGCCGGTCCGGGCGGATTCTGCACGCGCAACAGCACCTGCCCCCGCTCGTCCAAGAGATCCAGGAAATCGACCGGCCCCCCATGGTAGAGCTTCTCCAGCAGCGGTCGCAGTTTCTGCGGGTCTTGGGAGCGTAGCTCCGCCCCCAAATCGTGGGCCAGGCGGACGGTCTGCAGGAAGTCTTCGATCCGTTCGAGATGGTTGTCGTAGGCCGCCCGTGCCGAATTGAGGTCCAACCGCACACGCGATTGCACCTCGTCCAGCCAGACCCGCTCCAGGTAGACGATGTTCACAAAGAACAGCAGGGCATTGGCCATGAAGATCACGGCAATGAATCCGATGGCCAACTTAAGCCGAATGGTCATGGTCCATCGCCGAGGAGATCGGCAGCCCCCAAAAGGCAGGAGTTCGCGCGGGGCGCGACTCGCGTGGTCGTCTTGAGATCCAGGTCCCGCAATGATGCGCGGCCCATCACCGCTGGCCGCGCCGCCATCCTCAGAATCGTTGGCCAGCGTCTGCGCTGAGCCCCCGATGCCCCTGGAGCGTACGACCTTCATCATACACTGTATACCTCGATCATACATCTGAAAGATCCAACTCACAATGCTCCGAAGGGGAAGTCCTTGGGAGAACACCCCTCTGATTCCCTGTAGACAAACAGGCCCCTTTCTGCATAAACATAAGGCCTGTTGGCAATTGCCGAGATTCGGCCCGGAAGCGTGCCGGGGCTGCCACAGCCGGCTTCGCCCCGCTGGACACAACCCGCGAACGACTGGCATGATTGTTGCTTTTGTTGCCGGTCGAGTTTATTGGATGTCAGAAAAGGAATGTCGCATTTGTCGGGCCCGTTGCCCAGGAAAGCCGGCCTTCCGATGGTCGGCCTCACGGCATTACTTACCTGAGACGTAATAGTGGGCGGAATCCGTACGGCCGGCCCCTGCAGCCCGGCGCGCAGAATAACCATACCAACGAAGGATCCGATCTTTGGAAAGCGCACTTATCAGAGAGGATGGTGGAAGGTGATTGCCCCTGACATCGATGGGATTCTCGCTCGGTATCCGTCCGCGCATCGGGATTCCCTGATTCCCCTGCTCCAAGAGGTGCAAGAGCATCACGGGTATCTGTCGCGGGAGGCAGTGATACGGGTTGGACAGCATTTGGGGCTGCCGGCCAGCAAGATCTACGGAGTGGCCACGTTCTACAACCAATTCCGCTTCCAGCCGCAGGGCCGGTTCCACGTGCAGGTGTGCCGCGGCACGGCTTGCCACGTCAAGGGCTCGGCGGCGATTCTGGACGCGATCAAGCGGGAACTGAAGATCGATGCCGGCCAGACCAGCCGGGATTCGCTGTTCAGCCTGGAAGTGGTGGCCTGCATCGGGGCCTGCGGCCTGGCCCCGGTCATCTGCATCAACGGCGAGTTCCACGCCGGCGTCACAACGCAGAAGGTCGCCAAGATCCTCGATACTTACCGCAGAAAGGCGGCACAACATGATGGTGGCGAAGGGGCCTGATCGGGACCACGAGCCAGGCACGGCGCACGCCGCGGCCTATTGCACCTATCCGGAGCTGTTGTCCTGGGTGATCGAAGAGGCCCACGGCACGCAGCAGGACGAAACCGTGCGCCGGCAGCGCCAGCAACGGCTGGCCGAGTTGCGGCGCGACCGCCTGTTGCGCCCGGCGATCTTCGTCGGCACCGGCACCTGCGGCCGCGGCGCCGGGGCGCGCGATACGCTCCTGGCCGTGCGCAACTACCTGGACAACCACGAAATCAAGGCCGACGTGGTCAAAGTGGGCTGCATCGGACTGTGCTCCGCCGAGCCGCTGGTGGACATCCAACTGCCCGGCCGGACGCGCGTCTCCTTCAAGCAGATCACGGCCGACATGGTCGACGGCCTGCTGGACGCCGTCTTCCAGGAGAACATTCCCGAAGACCTGGTCCTGGGCCAGATCCGCAACCCGCTGCTGAAGCCCTGGCCGGACGTGCCCTTCCTCGACCAGCATCCCTTTTTCGCCCCGCAAACCCGCTGGGTCCTGCAGAACTGCGGCCTGATCGACCCGGCGCAGATCGACGAGTACATCGCGCGCGGCGGCTACCGGGCCCTGGCCAAGACCCTGCAGGAGATGAGTCCCGACGCCGTGTGCGACGCGGTCGAGACCAGCGGCCTGCGCGGCCGCGGAGGCGGCGGCTTCTCCACCGGCAAGAAATGGAAGTTCGCACGCCAGTCGCCCGCCGATCACAAATACCTGATCTGCAACGCCGACGAAGGCGACCCCGGGGCGTTCATGGACCGGGCCGTGATCGAAGGCGATCCGCACCGCATGCTGGAAGGCATGGCCATCGCCGCCTACGCCATCGGCGCGGAGAAGGCCTACGTCTACATCCGGGCCGAATACCCCTTGGCCATCAAGCGCCTCAAGGCGGCCATCGCCCAGGCCGAAGGCAACAACCTCCTCGGCCGCAACATCCTGGGCAGCTCCTTCAGCCTGGAGATCGTCATCAAGATGGGGGCGGGCGCCTTCGTCTGCGGCGAAGAGACGGCCCTCATCCACAGCGTGGAAGGCCGGCGAGGCATGCCCCGCCCCCGGCCCCCCTTCCCCGCCGTGAAAGGCCTCTTCGGCAAGCCGACGATCATCAACAACGTCGAAACCCTGGCCAACCTGCCCTCCTTGATCGGCATGGGCGCCGACCAGTTCGCCGCCCTGGGCACGCGCACCAGCAAGGGAACCAAGGTCTTCGCCCTGTCGGGCAAGGTCTCGCGCACCGGCCTGGTGGAAGTGGCCATGGGCACCACCCTCCGCCAGATCGTGTTCGACATCGGCGGCGGCATCCCGAACGGCAAGGCCTATAAGGCCGTGCAGATCGGCGGGCCCTCCGGCGGGTGCATCCCCGAGCAGCACCTGGACATCGACATCGACTACGAGTCGCTGAAGACCGTCGGCGCGATGATGGGCTCCGGCGGACTGGTGGTGATGGACGAAGAGACCTGCATGGTCGACGTGGCCAAGTTCTTCATGGACTTCATCCAGCGCGAAAGCTGCGGCAAGTGCATCCCCTGCCGCGAAGGCACGCGGCGGATGCTGGAAATCCTGCAGCGCATCACGCGCGGCCGGCGCCGCGAGCGCGGCATCGAGGCCCTGGAACGCTTCAAGAGCGTGTTGCACCTGCAAAGCCTGGCCGAGACCATCCGCGACACGAGCCTCTGCGGACTGGGACAGACCGCTCCCAATCCCGTGCTCAGCACGCTCCGCTGGTTCCGCGACGAATACGAAGCGCACATCTACGAGCGCTGCTGCCCGGCGCGGGCCTGCACCGAGCTGATCACCTATCGCATCGACGCGGAGAAGTGCCGCGGCTGCGGGCTGTGCGCCAAGCGCTGCCCGGCCGAAGCGATCGTCGGCTCGCCCAAGAGCCTGCACTACATCGTGGCCGACAAGTGCCTGGGCTGCGGCAGTTGCGTGGATGTCTGCCGACCCGGAGCGATCATCAAGGTCTAGGGGAAGAAGGGCTGGCAGCCTTCGGCTTTCAGCCGGTGAATGCGGGAGTGAAATTGCCTGAAGCGAGCCGCGACCCATCGCCGCGGCTGGATGGTCCATAGCGGAACCCAATACCCATGATTACGATCGAAGTCAACGGCCGACCGCTGGAAGCGCAACCGGGTGAAATGCTGCTGGCCGCCCTGCGCCGCTCGGGGATCAAGGTCCCCACGCTCTGCCACATGGACGGCTTGCCCCCCTCGGGCGCCTGCCGGATGTGCGTGGTGGAAGTCGAAGGACAGCGGAACCTGGTCCCCAGTTGCGCCGCGCCGGTGACCCCGGGCATGAAGATCCGCACCCATTCGCCGCGCGCTGTCCAGGCGCGCAAGACGATCATCGAGCTGTTGCTGGCCAACCATCCCGACGACTGCCTGTACTGCGTGCGGAATCAGAACTGCGAGTTGCAGCAGATGGCGGCCGAATTGGGCGTGCGCCAGCGGCGCTATGCCGGCGACCGCAGCCGGCACACGCTCGACACCTCCAGCCCCTCCATCGTCCGCGACCCGGCCAAGTGCATCCTCTGTGGCAAGTGCGTGCGCGTGTGCGAGGAGATCCAGGGCGTCGGAGCGATCGACTTCATCGGCCGCGGCTCGCGCGCCAAGGTGGGCACCGCCTTCGACGAAGGACTCAACGTTTCGACCTGCGTGAACTGCGGCCAGTGCGTGACGATCTGCCCCACCGGGGCCTTGTGCGAGCAGAGCTCGATCAAGGAGGTCGTCGAGGCCCTGAGCGATCCCCACAAAGTGTGCGTGGTGCAGCACGCCCCGGCCGTGTCGGTCACTTTGGGCGAAGAGTTCGGCCTGCCGGCCGGAGCCGATGTGATGGGCACCATGACCGCCGCCCTCCGCCGCCTGGGCTTCGCTCGCGTCTTCGACACCGGTTTCACCGCCGACCTGACCATCATGGAAGAGGCCTCGGAACTGGTGCACCGCATCGCCAACGGCGGCCGACTGCCGATGCTCACCAGTTGCTCGCCGGGCTGGATCAAGTTCGTGGAGACCTTCTTCCCCGACTTCCTCGAAAACCTCTCCACCTGCAAGAGCCCGCAGCAGATGATGGGCGCCGTCATCAAGGGCTATTGGGCGCAGCGCGAAGAGATCGAGCTGTCCAAGGTCTTCAGCGTGAGCATCATGCCCTGCACGGCCAAGAAGTTCGAGGCCGGACGGCCGGAAATGGGCCGCGAGGGCCTGGTGGACATCGACGCCGTGCTCACCACGCGCGAGCTGGCCAAGCTCATCCGCATGCGCGGCCTGGATCTCCGCGAAATGCAGCCCGAGGTGGCCGACAGCCCCTTCGGCGAGCGGACCACGGCCGGCAAGCTGTTCGGCGCCACGGGCGGGGTGATGGAAGCCGCCTTGCGCACGGCCCACTGGATTCTCACCGGCCGGGAACTGGAAAACCTGACGGTCGCCCCGCTGCGCGGCCTGGAGGGCGCCAAAGAGGCACGCCTGAACATCGACGGCCGCGACATCGGCGTGGCCGTGGTCAGCGGGCTGGGCAACGCCGCCAAGCTCCTGGAGCAGATCCGCGCCGGACGCAACGACCTGCACTTCATCGAGGTCATGAGCTGCCCCGGCGGGTGCATCAACGGCGGCGGACAACCGCTGGTCGCCAACAAGGCCGCAGTCCAGGCACGGATGCAGGCCCTTTACCAGATCGACGCGCAGGAGGCGGTCCGCACCTCGCACAGCAACGCCGCCGTGCAACGCTTCTACCAGGAGTTCCTCGGCGCGCCGCTCAGCGAGAAGAGCCACCACCTGCTGCACACCCATTACCATCGCCGCGAAGTCTTGGTCTGAAAACCTGTCCCACAAGTGACACAGCCAGGTCGAGCGACCGTACGAGACTCAACTGTTGAAGGAGTCTGGAACCGGTCCTGCAGAGTACATCGTCGTTGATTGCGTCTCAGGTAGGTAATGTCGTGAGGCCGACCACCGGAAGGCCGGATTTCCAGGGTGCCGCGCAGGACAGCTCCGACATTCCTTTTCTGATACCAATACCTTTGCGGGGAAGGATGCTGCCGTGAGCGCAGCCGTCATCACGACCATCAAA
>CALARR010000242.1 GCA_937889015.1 uncultured Planctomycetales bacterium
TGGGAGATGGCCACCGCGTTGCGGTGGCTCGCGTTGCGGTGGCTCGCGTTGCGGTCTGGGTTCGTCAGGCACGGGGTGCCTGACCTACACGATGCGGCCCCTTTGTGCCTCTGTGCCTTTGCCCCTTTGTGCCGCTCGGCGTCAGGAGCCGCCGACGCCGCGCATGCGCCAGGGGAAGTTCTGCTTCACGAGGCGGAGTTCGATGAACTCGGCGATCAAGCGTTCGACGTTCAGCCCCTTGACGCCCAGCATCTTGGTGCCTTGCAGGCTGGTGTCCATGAGGCCCAGGAAGAGGTCGCGGTCCTCGGGCTTCTCGGGCTTGCGATGGAAGCGTTCGAAGGCCGCATTGAGGCGTTTGGCCTGGTCTTCCGCCTGGCGTTTCTGCTTGCCGGCGAGGATCAGGATCGACAGCCGGCCGCTGACTTCGGGATGCCGCATGGCGGCGTCGATCTTCAACGACTTTACGGCCCACTCGGGCGAGATGAGGACCAGGGCCTTGACGTCCTGCCCCTGCTTGACGGCGCCGAGGGTGGGCCAACTCCAGTCCAACCGGGCCCAATCCAGGGCCACGACGGCGCCCAACTCGGCGCCGACCACGCACAGCTTCTCGATGTTCAGCTCGCCGGCGTTGTTCTTGGCCAATAGAAACCCGTTGACGGTCTCCATGTCGTATTCCACCATGCGCGTGAACTGGTCGGGCGCGAGGGTGGCGGCTTCCAGCGACTTGCTCTTGGGACCGGTGGTCTCCTTGAAGCGCGTGCTGGCGCCGTGCCCACGCAGATCGGGCACGATGACGGCATGGCCCAGCGATTGCAGGTACTTGGCCAGATCCTTGTAGTCGTTGCGGCTGCCCTTGTAGGCATGCACCAGGATGACCGGGACGGTGTCCTTGCCCTTGGTGCCGGGAAAGAAGGTGGCCGTCAGTTCCAGGTTGTCCTTGGTGGTCAAGGGGACGTCTTGCGGCGGCGGGGCCTTCTTTTCGGCCGGTTTTTCGGCCGGCTTCTCCTGCCCCCAGAGCGCGACGTTCGTCAGCAACAGACAAGCAACCGCCAGAGCAGTCCAACCGCAGCGAGAGTGGAGCGAAGGCATGGGGCGAGCTTCCCAAAAGAGACCTTGAAGAGTCCGAGGCTGCAGTTCATGTTAGTTACTGGTTCGGGCCGACGTCAACCACAGGCGCGTAAGAGCTGTCGAAGCGGTCGGCAGGCCGCGGCCGGGCGAGGGCGCCGGCCCGGCGTGCCGTGCGTGATCGGCAAGATCACCCAAGTCTTCCACGCCCCCCGCTACAGGGCTACGGCAGCGTGACGAATTGAAGATCTCAAGAAGTCCCGGGCACGCGGTTTCCGACAAACAGAGGTAGGCCCCGTTTGTTGGCGGTCGCGATCCGCTTTGAGTCCTGTCTGGCCAATGAACCACGGGCGGCCAGCAGAAGGCCGAAAACTCCGGCCTTCCGTGGGTCGGCCAGGGCCATCCGCAACGCAGACGTCCCCAGGTCCGGTTTCGAGCCGCATCGTGTCGCCCCCCCGTCGCCATCTTCGTCCGCAATCGGTACGCAGCCCAGCCGAGACCTGGCTGGAGTCGTTCGTCGGGTATCTGTCGGGCGAGTGCCATTTGGCGGCCAATTCGGTGGCCGCCTATCGCCGCGACATGACGCGGTTTTTCCAGTGGAACGCCGGGCGGAGCATTCCGCAACTGACGATCCAGGACCTGGCGGACTACGCGGCGTGGCTGCACGGCAAGCAGTTGGCGCCGGCGAGCATTGCGCGGCACATCGTGTCGCTGAAGATCTTCTTCCGCTACCTGCAATTGGAGGGGGCGCTGCACGACAACCTGGCGGAGTTGCTGGGCAGCCAGAAGCTGTGGCAGCGCGTGCCGCAGGTCCTGAGTCCGGAGCAGGTCACGCGGCTGTTCGCCGCGCCGCGGAAGCTGGACGCCTACTGGCGGCGCGATCGGGCCCTGCTGGAGCTGCTGTACGCGACGGGCTGCCGGGCCTCGGAGTTGTCGAACCTGCGTCTGTGCGATCTGCACCTGGAGGAGGCCTATTGCCTGTGCCGGGGCAAAGGCAACAAGGAGCGCGTGGTGCCGCTGGGCCAGCGTGCCATCGCGGCGGTGCGGAGCTACTTTGAGCACGAGCGGCCGGCATTGGCGGCGCGGGGGAGTTCGCCGGAATGGGTGCTGCTGAGCGGGCGCGGACGGCGACTGCGGCGTGAGCGGATCTGGGAGTTGCTGAAACGCTATGCGACGCGCATCGGGGCCCCGGCGGAGGTCAGTCCGCACACGCTGCGGCACAGTTTTGCCACGCACATGCTGGCGGGCGGGGCCGACTTGCGGCAGGTGCAAGAGATGCTGGGACACGCGAGCATCGCCACGACGCAGATCTACACACACGTGGACGTGTCGCGGTTGAAGGCGGTCCACAAGCAGTTCCACCCGCGCGCGTGAAGGGTGGGGCCGAAGAACAATCTCCGTACTCCTCACGCTCCGCGTGAGGGAAGACCTCACGCGGAGCGTGAGGAGTACAAGAATAGATCGGAAAGTTGTTTTTCGGTTGCCTATTGATGTTCAGAAGAGGAATGCAGCGCTGTACAGGCGTTTCTCCCTTGAAACCGGGCTCCCGTTGGTCGCCCTGCTTGCATTGCTTATCTGAGGGACAATAAGCCGTCCAGCAGAGCCCCTGCACCCCGATCAGGGTGACGAAGGGCGCTGAGAAGGGCCGACCGCCAAGCGGCTTCTGGGGAAGACAGGCTACTCGGGCCGGGGCGGGGCGAAGTTGATTTTTTCGACGAGGCGCACGATCTGGCCGCCCGGTCCGACCTGGCCGGAGACGGCGGTGATGGCGGCGATGGTGTACTGGTACTTGAGGCGGTAGTCGCAGTCGAATTCGACCTCGCCGCCGGAGTCGGCCTGGTCGGGGGTGCGTCCGCCGCCGACGTAGTCCATGACGAGTTGCCGCAATTCGGCGAAGTTGGCCACAGGGCGATCGCTGAACTGGATGCCGCTGAGTCGACCGTCGGGGGCGGCGGTGAGGCGGACGCGGATGGTGGGCAGCGCGTCGGGGTTGGCGGCCGCGTCGGTGGCGATGGGCATCTTGATGTTGAAATCGCCTTCCACGGCCGTGTAGCGCAGGGTGAGCATGAAGAAGATGATCAACTGGAAGACGCAGTCGATCATGGGAGTCATGTCGAACTCCAGGCGCTCGTTGGTGTCCAGATGACTCTTGATCTTCACTGGGGCGCCTCCTGGGCGAGCGGTTCGCGCGCGCGGAGCACGAATTTCTCGAACTGGGCCTTCTGGGCCATCTGGATCACTTCCTGGACGGTGCCGGTGGGCACGGCGGCATCGCCGCGGATGACGATCGTGGCGTCGCGGACGTTGCCGCCCTTGCGCGAGACGAGGGCCTGGCGCTCGCGGTCCAGCACGGATCGCAGGCCGGGCACGGGCACTTCGTCGCCGCCGACCAGGACCGTGCCCTCTTTGGTCAATTGGAGCATGATATTGGTTTCGGCCATGGCCTCGACCGGCTTGGCCAACTCGCTGGAAGGGAGCTTGATGCGTTCGTCCTGCTCTTCCATGGAGTAATTGAGCGTGAGCATGAAGAAGATGACCAACTGGAACGTGCAGTCGATCATCGGCGTCATGTCGAACTTCAGCTTGTGGCTGGTGTCGATCTTGTGCGCCACGGCGGGAGACCTCCTGGTGCGCGGTGCGACCGCGCGGGGCTACTTCTTGCCGACGTTGGCGAAACGGCTCATCAGGCTGTCGCTGACCGTGCTGACTTCCTGGAGCAGTCGCGCGACACGCGCACGAACGATCGTGAAGAAGGCGATGGAGGGAATAGCGATCCACAGCCCCACGATGGTGGTCACGAGGGCCGTGCTGATGCCCGCCGCCAACTGGTTGGGCTTGGGCGTGGTGTTGGTGATGGCGATCTCCTCGAAGGCCTGGACCATGCCGTCGACCGTGCCCAGCAGACCGAACATGGGACCGATCTGAGCGATCAAGGAGACGTAGCCCAGCAGGTGTTCGAGCCTCATGGACTCTTCACTGCCGGTGTCTTGCATGGCCTTGACGGACTCGTCGTAGCCGGCGGAGACCTTGGCCATGCCGGCGGCCAGCACGTTGCCCAGGAAGGAGTCGTCGGCCTTGGCCAGTTCGTAGGCCTCTTGATAGCGTTTCTCGCCGAGGAGGGCCTCGAAGTTCTGGGCCAGGGCGGCGGGCACGATCTTGTCGCGGCGCACGGCCATCACGTTCATGATGACCAAGGCCACCAGCGTGAACGAGAGGAAGAGGAAGACGAGGCTGTACATCCAGCCCAGGGACTTATAGAGCCAGGTGAGAAAGCGTTCTCTCTTCTGCGTGGTACCGGCAGCGGCGGCATCGCCAGCGACAGCAGGTTTGACCAGCCCCTCGCCCGAGAGCTTGTCGTCCTGCTGGGCCGAGGCGACGGTGGGCGTCAAGAGGGCGGAACTGGAGATCAGGGCCAGGGAACCGAACAGCAACCCCAGAGAACAGAGGGTTGCGCCCCACCAACTGCGGACGAACTGCAACATAAGGCTCTCCTGAAGTGCGAGCGTTGCACTCTTAAGCATGTTCGGCACACACCACAGAGAGGGGTGCGTACCCGATGCGGCATGCGATGATCGCGGTCTGTTCCTACAAGAAGACTTAGAGCCGGCCCCAGATCCTATCGGCGAATCGACCCTGCGGGGCCGCCCGACGTGGCGGGGATGGTTCTAGATAGATTCCTAGTTTACTCGATGGCCGCGGGGCAAGTAAAGCGGAGCCGAGGGGGTGCCGAGTCTTTCCGGATCCGCGCGCATCCTTCTCGCTTCGCGCAGACGTCTGTGTAAGAAGGAGAAATGGGAAAGGGGGACTTAGGCGGCGGTGGGCGGGTGGGGGATCTTCTTGCCCTTGAGTTGGTAGACGTAGGCCAAGACCTCGGCCACGGCGGCGTATTTGTCGGCGGGGACGGGGTGATTGACTTCGACCTCTTTGTAGAGGGCGCGTGCCAGCGGCTTGCGTTCGAGCACGGGGATTCCATGTTCGAGGGCGATTTTGCGGATGCGGTCGGCGACCTGCCCGGCCCCTTTGGCGACGATGATGGGCGCGGCCATGGTTTCGGGGTCGTATTGGATGGCCACAGCCAGTTCGGTGGGATTGGTCACCACCACGTCGGCCTTGGGCACGGCGGTGCTGACGCGGTGCATGGCCATTTGGCGCTGCAAGTAGCGTCGCCGGGAGGCGATCTGGGGGTTGCCCTCGAGGTTTTTCATTTCCTCGCGCAATTCCTGAGGAGTCATTTTCAGGTCTTGCTCCTGCCGCCACCACTGGTATCCGTAGTCGAGCAAGGCCAGGATCAACAGGGCAATGCCGACCTTCAGGGCGGTCCAGAGGAGGACCTCGGTGAGGATGGCGGCGATCACCGGGAGGGCCATGCCGGACAAGCCCAAGAGACGCTGTTGCTCGCCGAACAAGGCCACGGCGGCCACGCCGGCCACGATGGCGATCTTGAACAGCCCGAACCCCAGGCGTGCGACGTTGTTCATGGAGAAGAGTCGCTGCAGGCCGCGGATGGGGTCCAGGCGGGTGATGTCGGGGCTGAGCTTGTCGGGGAGCAGGAGGAAGCCGACCTGGGCCACGTCGATGAGCACGGCGCCCAGCACGAGCAGGCCCAGCAGCGGCAAGACGCTCCAACTCAACTGGGACAAGAGCCAATAGAACTCGGAGGTCACGTAGCTCACGTCGGCCGACAGGCGGCCAGCGTCCTGGAGTTGCCGCTGGGAGTACTGCCGGAAGAACTCCATGCTCTGCCGGCCGATGAGCATCAGGCCGACCACGGCCAGGACGAGGAGGGCCGCGGAGGAGAGGTCGTGGCTTTTGGCGACCTGGCCCTGCTCGCGCGCCTGCTGGCGGCGATGCTGGGTGGGTTCCTGGGATTTTTCACCGTCTTGTTCAGCCACAGCAGCAGCATGGGTTGCGAGTTAGGACCGGCCGAAGCATCACTTTCCGATTTCTCTTGTGGTCATCTTGCTCCGCGAGAGGAAGAACATCTGGCGGAGCGAGAGGAGAACGAAGGCCATTCTTCGGCCGGTCCTTAGCGAAGCGCGGTTACAGGGTCACTCCCTCCTGCAAAGCATGCACGAGCATTTCGACCGCCGGCTCGACCTGGTCCTGGAAGATCCACACGGCCCCGCCGAGGGTGAGCATCAGGCCGGCATAGGTGACCAGCGAGTTGAGGCTGAACCCGAGGGCCATGGTGTTCAATTGCGGCAGGGTGCGTGCGACGAGGGCCACGACGAGGCTGGACAACAGCAGCGCGGTGACCAGGGGCGCGGCGGCACGAATGCCGAGGGTGAAACTCTGCGTCAGCAGCAGGACGAAGGCATCGACCAGCGAGGGGGCGATGCCGGGGCCCAGTCCCAGTGGGATGGCCTGAAACGTATCGAGCAGGCCGCTCATGAGGATCCGGTGGCCGCCCAAGGCCACGAACACGGCGAGGGTCACGAGGTCCATGAACTGGGAGAGGACGGCGAAACTCTCATCCATTTGCGGGTCGTAGAGTTCGGCCATCATTTCACCGCTGATGCGGCCGATGAGCTGGCCGGCGAGGCGCATGCCGGTCAACAAGATGTGTACGCCCAGGCCCAGGCAGACGCCGATGAGCAGTTCGCCGCCGATGAGGAGCAGATAGGGAATGGGCCCGGCGGCGGGCTGCAGCGGGGCGTTCCACTGCAGGGGAAAGACCAGCGCGGCGATGACCACGCAGAGCAGGGCGCGCGTCTGGGGAGGCGTGCTTCTGATTCCGAAAAGCGGCGCGGTCATCACCAGCCCGCTGACGCGCGCAAGCACCAGCGTGAAGATGAAGAGTTTGCCGAAGTCGAACTGTGCAAGCCAGGACATGGGTTAGGGGTTAGGGGCGAGGGGTAAGAGACGAGAGACGAGGAACGAGGGATTAGAGGCTCGCGGCGATGCCGCCGATCAGGTCGCTTGTGTATTGCAGCATTTGCTGGATCAGCCAGGGCAACGTGAGGCCCAGGGCCAGGACCATGGCCACGATCTTGGGGACGAAGGCCACGGTCTGTTCCTGGACCTGGGTCAAGGCCTGCAGCAAGCCCACGACCAGGCCCACCACGAGGCCGACGACCAAAACCGGCGCGCCGATCAACACGCCGATCCACAGCGCATGGCGTGCGAGTTCAACGGCTTGGTACGGTTCCATGCATCGACTCACTTCAAACGTGGAGGTCCAAGTCACACAGGAGAAGCCGACTCAGGGGGAGTCGCGGGTTAACTGAACGGTTGAAAGCTCTCCATGAGCATGCCCACCACCAGGTGCCAGCCGTCGACGAGCACGAAGAGCAGGATCTTGAAGGGCAGCGAGACGAGCACCGGCGGGAGCATGAGCATGCCCATCGAGACCATCACGCTGGCGATGACCATGTCCAGGATCAGGAAGGGCAGGTAGATCCGGAATCCGATGAGGAAGGCCGTCTTCAGCTCGCTGAGCATGAAGGCGGGGAGCAGGACCTGGATGGGGACGTCGTCGTAGCTAGCGGGTTCGGAGTGGTTGGGCACGTAGGCCAGGAACATGTGGACATCATCGCTGTTGCCGGTGCGTTCGATCTGCAGGCTCATGAATTTGCGGATCGGGGCGGCGCCGGCCGTCCAGGCCTCCTCCAGGGTCATTTGCCGCTGGGTGTAGGGCAGGATGGCTTCGTGATAGACCTGGCTCCAGACGGGCGTCATCACCAGCAGCGTGACGAACAGGGAGAGGGCGGTGATCACCTGGCTGGGCGGAAGCGTGGAGGTGCCCAAGGCCTGTCGCAGGAGCCCCAGGACCACGATCACGCGGACAAAGCAGGTGGTCATCAGGAGGAGGGCCGGGGCCAGGCTCAAGACCGTCAGCAAGAGCATGACCTGGATCGTGGAACTGAGCCCCTCGGGACTGCTCCAGGCCTTGGGTCCGGCGGACAGCCCCTCGGGCAGTTGCAGCGAGAGGGGTGCGTTGGGCGACTCCTGGGCCAAGAGCGGGGCCGCGGAGAGCGCGCCGATCAAGACCAGCAGCGCCGCGGCGGATCGCCGCAGCCAGGCGCGGCATGCCATCCGATCAATAACCATCGTCCGCCTCCATGCGCACGCGGCGCGGGGCTTCGTAGCCCGCATCGAGGAGCGAACGCTCGCGGCGCGCCGCCCGAACCGGCTCTTTGGACATTTGGTGCAGCACGTTGCGGAAGGCGGCGGTGACGCTGTCCGGCCGTGTGGTCTGGCATAAGCCGCAGAGGCGATCGACCTCGGCCGGTTCGGTGATTTCGGTCAGGCATTCGACGCCGCCGGGCATCACGGAGACCAGCAGGAGTTTGTTTCCACAACGGAGCAGGTGCAGTTGTTGACGGCCGGCCAAGGGCGCGCGGCCCAAGACCTCGACGGCGCCCTTTGGGAGACTCGCCACCTGGCCCGGCGTGGCGCGGCGCAGGACCCAGGCCACCAGCAAGAAGAGGCCCAAGACGAGCGTGAGGCTGGTGCCGATGGTGACCAGCGAGCTGGTGCTTTGCGCGGCGGGTTTGGGATCGAGGCTGCTGTCGCCACGGCACGCCGCGGACGGGTCGTTATGGCGTGTGGGTGGGCGGAGCGTCAGTCCGGTGGGGCGCGCTGTTGCGGAGTCCGAAGGCTCTGTTTCGCGGCGATCGGCTGGCGTCGAGGCAGACGAGGATCGGAAGGAGGTTGGGGCGTCGCGGTCCAAAGCGGCCGACGGCGAATCCTGGTAGGCCACGGGGCGAATGGGATTGATGCGGACGGTGTCGTCGGGGAGCGGCGCGGGCTGCGGCCAGGCATGGGGCGGCGAGCGCGACCAGCTCGACTCGGACTGCGTCGCGGCGGGGGATTGAGCGAGCCCCCATCCCGGAGAGAAAACGAGCATCACGGTCACGAATGTTCGCAGACGCATCCTTGCCTCTGTGCAACGCTCTGATTCTTCGGAACCGGTGTTTATTGGATATCAGAAAAGGAATGTCGCAGCTGTCGGGCCCGTTTTCCTGGAAAGCCGGCCTCACGATGGTCGGCCTCACGTCATTACTTACCTGCGACGCAACACTATGCGACTGGATTGTGTCCGGCGATCAATTCCGCCACGCGCACACAGAAGTTGTCGTTGAGCACGAGGACTTCGCCGCGTGCGATCAAGCGTCCGTTGACGAAGATATCCACGGGATCGCCTGCCAGCTTGTCCAGGGGCACGACCGATCCGCGGCGGAGGCGCAAGACGTCCTCTAAGTACATATGGGTCCGGCCCAATTCGATTTTCAGATCGAGTTCGACATCGCGAATCAGATCGATGGTGGTGTTCTCGGCGCTGGGGGGGGCACCGCCGAACTCCTCCAAGGCAAAGCTGGAGAGGCCGGCAGGAAGCGGCGCGGCCACATCGGCGTTGATCGATTCCAAGGCGCGTTCGGCCTGGTTGAGCAGGTAGTCGATGTCGCCTTGCGGAACCAGGCCGTCCTCGGTGGCGGTGGCGGCGGCCGCCTCACGCGGTTCGGGCTTGGCGGCAGGAGGAGGAGCGGGGGCTTTCTTGGCTGCGCCGGACTGATTGAGCAATTTTTCGATGTCGTCCTGGCCGAGGAGGCGTCCGGCATCGCCGCTGTCCGGAATTTCGGAAGTCTGTGGCGACTGCGCGGTTTCGGGTGGTGTCCCGGTGAGACTCGCATCCATACCGGCGAGGGCATCCTCCAAACCGGCCATCGCGCCGCTCGGGGTGGGCGCAGCGGCAGCGGCGGGCACGGCAGGTGTCGCGGCAGGACCAGGATTCTTAGCCTGATTCAGCAGACGCTCAATTTCGTCCTGGCTCATCAGGTTTTCGTCTGCCATCGGAAATCCTTTCCCTTTAGGCAGTTATAACGCAGGCACGGCGTCCGGCGGCCGGCCCGGGTGGCAACTGCGGCATCCATGCCAGGGCCGGCTGCTCACATCTCGTAGAACGAGAATTCGCTGAAGATGACCATCTTCAACAGGGGTTTGCCGAGCAGGGCGTTAGTTTTCTCTAAAATCGTCCTTTTTAGCAACCCCAACCCGGCATCGGTCAGATCGTTGACCGAGGCTCCGCGAAGCGTGACCAGCACCTGTTCGCGATAGCGGTGCTGGTTTTCCTTCATTTTGGCCTCGAACTCGCCGTGCTGGAGAGCCGACACCCCCCCATAGAGATGAAAAGCGATACGGAGCGTGCTGTTGCTGGTGGGCTGGCTGGCGGTGACGGTGAACTCGCCCAGGTCGACTTCGACCAGATCGTTGGAGTCGTGCTTGGCGTCTTCGGCGCCCGCCGCCTTGTGGCCCTTGGACTGCTTGTGTTCCTTGTGCTCCTCCTTGGCAGGCGGAGCTTCCTTGACGACGGCGGCGGCCAGGACCTCGGTTTGGCTGGTATTGGGGATGAACAGGTAGGCCACCAGGCATTCGGTGGTGATCACTACGAGGATCGTGGCCAGCAGGCAGAGGCGGGTCAGCATGGAGCCTTTGGTCACGGCCGGCGCGGCGACTTCCGTAGGTGAGGCGTTCGGTTCAGCCATACTCAGTTCCGTCGTAATCTGTAGGCGGCGTGCCGACGGGGCCAGGGCCAGTCATGAGGCACGGCAGGCCCCCTTATCGACCACGAATTCCCATAGCTCAACGGAGCACGAGGACCTCGACGCTGGCATCCTCCGGAGCAGCGTCTCGATTGCCACCGGCCGGCTTCCGTGGTCCGGCCGCCACACTGATGCGAACCCTTTGGGGATCGACCCCCTGTTCGACCAGATACTCCAGGACTCCGAAACAACGGGCGTAGGCGATATCCCAGGGCGTTTGGCGTTGCGGCTGAGCCGAAACGGCCGGAAACGCCTTTCCGTTCAATTGGATCCATCCGTGTGGGCCCAGGTCGCAAAGCAAGGTTGCGTCGAGGGCCTCTTTGTGTTCCTCGCGGAGGCCCGTTTCCACCGCGGCGAAGCGTAGGACTTCACCGCGATGGGGATCGGCCGGCGCGGCCTCCAGGTCGTCGCCGACCGCCAATCGCGCCAGGCCCCCCAGGACCAGGGCTCGGCGTGCCCGTCCTTCGCGGACACTGCGGCACATGGAGCCGGTGGCGGGGTCTCGGTCGGCCGCCTGCCGGCTGAATCGCTGCTGGAAGGCCCGCATTTGGGCCTTGGTCCGCTGTTGGTCGTGATCCTGGCCGACGGCCAGCAGCATGACAAAGGCTGCCAGCAGCAACGACACGAGATCGGCATAGGTCACCATCCAATCGGGGCTGCCGGGCGGCGTGGGCGAACGTTTGAGCATGGCCTCAGGCCACCTTTCGCAGATCGCTGCGTTGGCGATGAGGCACGAAGGTACTCAGACGCTGCTCGACGACCAGCGGATGCTCACCGGCCTGGATGGCCAGCACCCCCCGCAGGATGACTTCCATGACCAACAGTTCCTGGTCACTTATCAAACCTAGCTTCTCGGCACAGGGGAGGAAGAAGAGATTGGCAAGAATCGAGCCATAGAGGGTGGTCAAGAGGGCGGCGGCCATGCCCGGTCCGATGGCATCCGGGTCGGAGAGGTTGCAGAACATGAGGACCAGACCGACGAGGGTACCGATCAGTCCGAATGCCGGGGTGAAGCGGCCTAGTTGGGCCATAACGTTTCTGCCGACAGCATGGCGCGCGGAGAGGGCCTGCATTTCGGAGTGGAGGAGGCTTTCGACGACCTCGGGGCGTGTGCCGTCGACGATCAGTTGGACGCCGAGGGCAAGCGTGGGGTGGGTGATTTCGGTGAGGCGGCTTTCGAGGGCCAAGAGCCCCTCGCGGCGCGCGATCTGGGAGAGCATCACCAGTTGTTGACTGATGTGCTGGAAGTCGGCGGGATGGTTGAAGAACACTTTGCGCAGGGTGGCGGGCAACTTGCGCAGTTCGTGGGCGGGAAAGCTGAGCAAGACGGCGCCCGTCGAACCGCCAAGGACGAGGAGCAAGGAGGGCGGGTCCAAGAAGACCGCCAGCGTGGAGAGGCTTCCGCCGGCGATGGCGGTCATCACCAGTCCCAGGCCGAGCAGCAGACCAAGAACACTCGCCACGTCCATCGCGGGGCAGCTCCTTTGTTGCGAGCAGATCAGCGATCCGCGTGGTTTTCGAGGGGTTGGGGAGGGGCGGGGATCAAGTGTTTGGCCTGCTGGTAGGCGACCGCTCGGCGGAGGACCTCGTCCATGGACTCGGCCACCACCAGGCGTTCTCCGTTGGTGAGGGTGATGAAGGTATCGGGGCGGGCCTCGACATAGCGGATCAAGTCCGCGTTGAGGATGAAGACCTCGCCGTCCAGGTGCGTGAGCTTGATCATGGTCGTGGATCTCGAGCGTAGGGCGGCTCGCGCGGGGGCGCGAGACTACCGCGACAGGGTGAGCAATTCGTCGAACATATCCTGGACCGTGGTGATCACCCGGCTGTTGCCACGATACATGGTGGAGGCCAGGATCAGGTCGATGAGGTTCGAACCGATGTCGGTGTTGGACAATTCGAGGGCGCCGGCGGTGATGGTTCCCAGGCCGGACTCACCGGGCGTGGCGTAGACGGGCAGTCCGGAGTTGGCGCTTTGGCCGTAGAGATTGCTGCCCATTTGCTTGAGGCCCGCGGGGTTGGCGAAGCTGGCCAGCACCAGTTGGGCCAGGTCCATGGTCACGCCGTTGCTGAACACGCCGCGGATCAAGCCGTCTTCGGTGATTTCGAAACTGGTGAGGGTGCCCGGGGCGCAACCATCCTGGGAGGAGACGGCGAGCGAACTCTTGTTGGCGGCGAGGCCGGACAACTCGGAGAAGTCGAGGCGGAAGACCAAGGGGGTGCGGGCGGCGATGTCGTCGCGGTAGATGGTCACGGTGTCGGACGTATTGGAGACGTAGTTGCCGTCGCCGTCGAAGCGGATCAGTCCGGTACCGACGGCGATATCCTCGTTGTTGAGCGAGGCGTCCAGGTTGTCGGCCGAATCGCAGTACCAGCGATAGGTGGTGGTTTCGCTGCTGAGGCTTTCCAGGACGGCCGTCATGCGCACGGTGACCTCCATGCCCAGCGAGTCGTAGACGATGAAATCCACGGAGGTGCTGGTGCCGTTGGCCACCTGAGTTCTGGTGAACTCCATTTGGACCGTGTTGGTGGTGCCACTGGAGTTGGTGAGTTGCATGCCCGACAGGTTGATGCCCAAGCCGTTGTCGTTGCCGGAATTGCCGACGAAGCGGACGGTGCCATTGGCGGTGATGTACACGCCGGGATACTGGCCGGAGGCGTCTTCCTTGATGGTCGGGTCGTCGTCGGTGGTTTGGACGCCGAGGGCGTCGGCCATGAACCGCGCGATGGTGCTCAG
Source organism: uncultured Planctomycetales bacterium (assembly GCA_937889015.1). Taxonomy (GTDB): domain Bacteria; phylum Planctomycetota; class Planctomycetia; order Pirellulales; family Thermoguttaceae; genus CALARR01. Next base: position 13,345 of record CALARR010000242.1, read on the forward strand.
GGTGGTTGTGGCGTCGATCTCCATGCTCTTGGTGGTGAGCGTGCGTTCGCCTTTCTTGCCGGTGAAGTTGAAGGTA
>CALARR010000243.1 GCA_937889015.1 uncultured Planctomycetales bacterium
GACCTTCTCCCCCTCCGACCAGCACAGCAGGTACTCGCCCTGGCCCAGGAAGCCCACGAAGTGCGGACGATAATCGCCCTTGCCGCCCCCGCCCCCATCGTCCTGGTGAATCACCGGGTTGGTGTTCGGGTATTGCCAACGCCTTCCGTCGGTTGACGTGGCGAAGCCGAGTTTGCACGGATCCTGCGCCCACTGGCCGTCGGCCGTGTACTCGCCGCCCGTGCCGCGCAGGAACGCCAGCCACCTGGCATCGGGCAACTGCTGGATGGCGTGGTAGGTGGACTGGCTGTTCATCCAGCGTTCGCGCGTGACCGGGAGCACGGGCACCAGCTCTCCGCGCGGATTGGTCCAGGGCGTCCAGACATTGGCGGCCAGGTCGGGGCAGGTGGCCAGGGCCGTGCGCTGATGCCCCCCGCCCGTCTGCCACTGGTTGTCATAGAAGTGGAAGTACATGAACCAGGTCCGTTCCTGCCTGTTCCACACCACGCAGGGGCTGGAGTAATGGGCCGGGTCGCCGGGCTTGCCCGGGCAAACCAGCACCTGGCTGTCCTTGCGTGCGCGATTCGCCTGAGCCAGCTTGACGTAGGGGCCTTCGATGGACCGGGCGACCGCGCAACCGATGCCGGAGCTCGGCTCGTGATGGGCGTAGTAGAGGTAATAGCGTCGGTCCGGCTTGCGCCCGCGATCGTTCTGGACCACGGTGGGATAGCCCACGCAGTCGTCATCGCGGCCGTCGGTCCAGGTGCTGTGCTCCCACGGTTCGGTGCGCGACAGGATTTGCGTCGAGCGCGTCACATCCAGGGGAAGCTCCCCTGCAAGATCCGAGAGGTCCACGCACTTCAAGTTGTTGTCGAGCAGGCGGCGTGTGCGCGCCGCTGGTTCGCCTGCGGCCCACGTACAAGTGGCGGTCCAGATCAGGCCCAGCGCGGCAACCCATCGCGGGAAGAAGTTCATTGCGTACCGTTATCGTGTCGATGGAGTTCCAAGCGTGGCGCGCCGTCGAAAGTCAGCGAGACAGCGGCACGACCAGCGCCCGGCCAGCAGGGTTCGGGCCTCTTGTTCATGCGTCGATGATTGTATCTCAGGCAGGTCACGCCGCAAGGCCGACCATTGAAAGACCGGCCTTCCCGTGCAGCGCGCGGAAGAGGTGCGACGTTGGTTTTCTGACCTGCCCCCGGGCCAGGACCGTCTGGCAGACCAACCGCCGCTACCCCTGGAAGAATGGCTCCGGTGCCTCCACCGTCGCACGTCGCCGTCGCCACATCGCACCGAGTACGCCCAGGCCAATGCCGCCGGAGATCAGCGCTGCGATGGTGGAGGGCTCCGGCACCGGGACCATGAACCCCGGACTGAAGGCGACGCCGAACACATCGGACGCTTTGTAGTCTGTGCCGTTAACGCTAATCATTGCCGTTGGATCCACGTAGATGTTCGGGTCTGCTATCGCGTGAAATTCCTTGTACCCGTCCACGGGCTCTTCGGAATCAAAGGCGGTGTTCAGCGCGACACTCAGGATGACCAAACTCGCCTCGTCGGGGTGGACATAGAAGCCTTGGTCCAGCGGGAGATAGGCGTCGCCTCCGGACCCGCCAGACCCAGATCGGGCAACAAGGTCGATCGTGGCGCCGTCGGAGGTGGTGATCGTGGACTCGGCATAGGCGTAATCCCAATTCCCACCATTGGTTATCGACGTAGACACATACCCCGTGGCAATCAGCGGAACGCGGACATCCCAAGGAAGTTCGAGTCCAATCTTGTTGTAGGCGACGAACTTGTAGTTGATCGATCCACCGACGCTGCAGCCCGCATTGATCGGAATGTTGCTGTAGGTCGTCTCAAGCTCCAGGGCGGCGAAGGGGATGTCGTAGCAGTTCAGCAACAACGAACCGACTGTCTGGGCACTGGAGGGCGGTTGACCGTCCAAGTACGTCTGCGAGTAAGAATGATCGATCGCCAGGCTCTGAATCGATTTCATCGGCCCGCCTCGATAGTCATCGGGCACAAGATAGACACTGGAAACCCACATCTCGTACCAGCCGCCTCCCACCGTCGGCGCATCGGCCATGACCGGGGAAGAAATGGAGCCCGCTATGCACGCCAGCAACGTGGCCGCCACGAGAGATCGTAGCGCGTGAGATGTGCCCATGAGCGTTCCTCCAGTCGCGAAAGTATGCGGCGAGCCCGTCGCGTAGAGCAGACGCCAAACCAGTCACGGCACCAGAGCGCAAGGGATGCAACACCCCCTAGCGTAATCATGCGGCAGTTGATCGCAATAACCTGATGTGAGGACATCCGGAATGAGTGGAGTCACGCCTGACCATCAGGCCAACTGACGTCCGCCAGACACTCGGCCCACGAGCCAACAGAACAGTCATTCTCGGGGTCATTCTGGTGAGTACGCAGGATCGCCCCCAAGGCTGCATAGATAAGGATGAAAGGACGCTCGTGGAAGAAGTCAACCGAGGTCCTTATTGAGTCCTGTATTACTTGGGGAACGAGGGCGACCGACGGGAGCCCGGTTTCC
>CALARR010000244.1 GCA_937889015.1 uncultured Planctomycetales bacterium
TGGCGTCTTCCGGCACGTTGCCGGCCTTGGACAGGCTCTGCGTGAGCACGGCCGTCAGCAGGCCCACCACCAATGCCCCCAGGAACATCCAAAACACGTTCAAGGATCCGGAAAAGATGAATGCCACCACCAGCCCGGGCAGGACGGCGTGCGAGATCGCGTCGCCCAGGAGGCTCATCCGCCGCAGCACCAGGTAGCAGCCGATCAGCGCGCAAGCCGCGTTCGTCATGGCACCCACCGCCATGACCCAAAGATCGCACTGCGTGTTCAAGCTGAGCTGGCCAAACCAGTCAAACATGCGCGCTGCCTCCCGCACCGGTCGCCTGCTGCCCCGGCGTTGAAATCGCATGCGGCGACGCCGGTACCTGCTCGGCGGCCGGTTGCAAGCGGCCGCGGTCCGCAAGCCGGGCCTCCAACAGCTCGATCAACTCCGGCGTGAGCAGGTGTTCGATCGAATCCGCGTCGCGGTCCACGTGGTCGGGCGCGATGTCCGCCCCCTCGATCAGGAACAGCTCCCACAGGCGGTGGGCGCGCACCAGTCGCTGGGCTTCGGCCAGGCCCGCCGCGGTCAGGCTCACGCCGCCGGGCGCGTCTTGCAGCAAACCTCGCGCCGCGGCGCGGCGCACCAGCCACGCCGCCCGACTGCGGCTCCAGGCCCGATGCTCCAGCAGTTGTTCCAGCGAAACCGGGGCCCGTGCCCCGCCGTCGCTCCCCTCGGACTGCTCGAAAACCGTCCGCAACAGGTTCTCGTCGGCCGTCTTCAAACGCAGCCGCAGGTCGCCCCACAGACGTCCCAGCACGCCCCGCTGCGGCGCAAACAGCACCGAGAACAGGAAGATCGCGGTCCCGCACAATACGATCGTGGGACCGGTGGGGAAGTTGGCGTCGCTGTCCCCAAAGGCAAACGGATCAAAACCCAGCCAGGCCTTCAACAGCCCGGAGGAAATCGCCGTGCCCAGCGATCCGGTCAAACCCCCGATCACGCCCGACAGCAGCAGCATCCGGTCCAGTCGCTCGGTCCAGAAGCGTGCCGTGGCGCCGGGCAGGATCAGCATCGCCGCCATCAACACCACTCCCACCGCCGGCAAACCGATCACGGTAATCAAGGTCAACGTGCCCATCATCGTCATGTCCAGGGCCAGGGTCGGCCAGCCTTGGGCCCGAGCAAAGCCCCGATCGAAGCTCAATAGCTTGAATTCCTTGTAGAACAGCAGCACCACCAGCAGGCTGGCCGCGGAAACGGCCGCGATCAGGTACACGTCTTGCCGGATCATGCCTGCCGCCTGGCCATAGATATACGACTCCAAGCCGGCCTTGCTGCCGCCTTCCGGCATGTTCTGGATGATCGAAGAGAGCATGATGCCCGCACCAAAGAACGTGCTCAGCACAATACCCAACGCCGCGTCTTCCTTGGTGCGCGTCCAGTGCGTCAGCAGGGCGATCAGGGCCACGCCGGCCAAACCGGTCAGCAGGGCCCCGACCAGCATGCCTGCAAACTGCCGGCCGCCCAGCACCAGGAAGGCCAGGCACAGCCCCGGCAGGGCGGCGTGCGACAGCAAATCGCCCACCAGGGCGCGCCGGCGCAGCACGGCAAAGCTGCCCAGGATGCCGGCCACGGCGCCCAAAAGCGATGTGCCTGCGATGACCAGAAGCGTCAGGTAGCTCACGCGGTTCAGCCCCCTTTGCGCACCGCCTCGGCGGCTTCTTCCAGAATGGTCAACCGCCCGCCGAAGGTCTTGCTCAGATTCTCCGGCGTGTACGTGGTCTGCGTGGGACCGGCTTCCACCAATCGCATGTTCACCAGAATCACATGATCAAAGTACTGCTTCACCGTCTGCAGATCGTGGTGCACCACCACCACGGTCTTGCCATTCGATCGCAGCGTTTGCAGCAAGGCCACGATCGCCTGCTCCGTCGCGGCGTCCACCCCGGCGAACGGCTCGTCCATGAAGTACAGTTGCGCGTCCTGGGCCAGGGCCCGCGCCAAGAACACCCGCTGCTGCTGGCCCCCGGAAAGCTGCCGGATCTGACGCCGCGCGAAAGCCCCCATGCCCACCTGTTCCAGGCATTCCAGGGCCTTGGTCCGCTCGGCCTGCCCCGGACGCCGGAACCAGCCCAAGCGCGAATACGTGCCCATCGTCACCACGTCCAACGCGTTCACCGGAAAATCCCAATCCACCGACTCGCGCTGCGGCACATAGCCCACCAGGTGCCGCTGCCGCGCGTAGGGCTGGCCGTAGAACTCCACGCGGCCGCTGGCCAGCGGCACCAGGCCCAGCACCGCCTTGATCAGCGTGCTCTTGCCGGCCCCGTTCGGGCCGAGGATGCCGACCAGTTTCCCCTCGGGCACAATCAGGTCGATGTCCCACAACACCGGCTTGCGGTGGTAGGCCACAGTCATGTCGTGAATTTCCAGCGGCGGTGCGCGCATGAGTCTTGCCAGGCAGTTAGTGATGAATGATTGGCGGCATAGCCGACGCGGCGCTTCGCGAACCGGTTCGCGGCAACCCAGGCCCGCGGCCCTATTGCGTCTCAGGTAAGTAATGCCGTGAGGCCGACCATCGGGAGGCCGGTTTTCCCGGGCAATGGCCGGGACAGCTACGACATTCCTTTTCTGACACCCAATGAACAACCGAACCGCTACCGCAACGCCTCCACGATCGTACGCACGTTATGTTCGACCATCCCGACATAAGTCCCTTCCGGAGTCCCGGGCGAGCCCAATGCGTCCGAGAATAACTCCCCGCCGATGCGAATCGCGTGGCCCCGTGCGCCGGTGCCCTCCACCAACGCCCGGATGTTCTTCGCCGGCACGCTGCTCTCCACAAACACGGCCTTGATCTGCCGGGCCACCAGCAAGTCGATCAACTGGTTGACTCCCCCCAGGTCCGCCTCGGCGCTGGTGCTGATCCCCTGCAATCCGCGGACCTCAATCCCATAGGCCCGGCCAAAATACTGAAACGCGTCGTGCGCCGTGACCAACACTCGCCGCTCGGCGGGGATTGTGGCCAACTGCCGGCCGACTTCTTCGTGCAAAGCCTTCAGCCTGCGCACATAGTCTTCCGCATTCCGTTGGTAGTCGGCCGCGTGGGTCGGGTCCAACTCCATCAGCCTCTGGCTGACATCCGCGGCGCAACGCGCCCACAAAGCCACATCGAACCACACGTGCGGATCGAAGACACGCTCCGCCCCCGGCATCGCCAGCAACCGCTCCGGCTCATCGCGCTGAACGCCTTCCGTGACCGCATACGACGGCTTCCACCGCGCCAGCGATTCGAGCAACTCGGCCAGGCGACCTTCCAAGTGCAACCCGCTGTAGAACACCGCGTCGGCCGAGGTCAGTTTGCGAACGTCACCCGGCGTCGGCTTGTACAAGTGCGGGTCCACGCCCGAGCCCATCAGATTCTCGACCACCGCGTGCCGGCCAGCCAGGCTGGCGATCATGTCGCCAACCATCCCGGTTGTGCATACCACACGCAAGGGTTGGTTTTGCACAGGAGCCGGTTTCCAGTCGGCCGGACGGCAACCCCCTCCGCCAAGTAGGAGGAAGGTTGCTGCAAGCAGTCCGAGCGAATGCCGGCGCGGCTTCATGGTGATCTGGGGAGTCTGCGATTCCTCGGCAACCAGTCGCCGGCATAGCGCATCCGGCGAAACCGGCTCCAATGATACGCTTATGAACCGACATTTTCCAACCGGGCTTCGCGACTCGCCGTTTCGTTGCAACTCTGGTAGCTTGGGACTAGGATCAAAAAAGGGGGGGAGACGCCCAAAGGCTGATCTGCATCTGACCTGGGGGGAGGCTATGTCCACAATCCGCAATGTCCTGGTTTGCTCGTTGGCCGCCTCGTTGCTGGCCATCCCGGTCTCTGTTCTGGCCGCCGACCGCAACGAGGCCAAGGCGCGCGAGGCCTCCCGCCTGGAAAAGGCCATCAAGAACAATCAGAAGCTGCTGGAGACCCTGAATCGCGACGAGATGACTCTCAAGCGCCAGGTGGAGAACCTGGACAAGCGGCTCCCCGGCGCTCGCGAGCGTCTGGAAAGCCTGGAGAAGGAAGTCGCCGTGGCCAAGACTGCCTTGAGCGAGTCGCAAAAGGCGCGCCAGCAAAGCGAGAAAGTCTTCCAGGACGCCAAGGACAAGTTCGAGGCCATCACCAAGAGCGTCGAGGGCACCCAGTCGGAGACCTCGCCCTTCGGAGTCGCTCGGGCCGAATACCTGGCCGCCAAAGAAGCCCTCGGTCAGACCGTGGATAAGATCGAGGACTCGCCCGAATACAAGCAGGCCTACGAGCGCGCCAAGGCCTCCCGCGAACGGCTCCAGGCCCTGCCCGAGGTCCGCAAACAGTTCATCGACAAGAATCCGAAGATCATCGAGGCCCAGGCCGATCTGGCCGGCAAGAAGTCCCGCTACGAAGCCCTGCGCGTGAGCGTGTTGGGCAAGGATCCCAGTTGGGCTGCTGCCTCCAAGGCCTTCGACGAAGCCAAGGCCCACGATACCGAGACCGACCAGAAGGGCAAGGAAGCCGTCGTCCGCAACGCCAAGGCTGCCAACCAGTTCACCGCGACGCAGAAGGAAGTCAAACAACTGGAAGGCGACCTGGCCAAAGCCAATTCCATGCTCAGCGGAATCCCCGGCCGCAAGTCGGCCCTGCAAGGCGAGATCGAACGCGACCGCCGCGCACGCAG
>CALARR010000245.1 GCA_937889015.1 uncultured Planctomycetales bacterium
GATTGGGGATTGGGGATTGGGGATTGGGGATTGGGGATTGGGGATTGGGGATTGGAAACCGTGCTGCAGCTTCGGAGGTGGTTTGTGCAAAAGCTACGCTTGCTATTCTTGGCGTTGAGTCTGGTATCCTCGCTCGGGCGGGCTCCGCTGCATGCGGACACGGTCCGGTGGGATGCCCAATCGCGGCAGTTCACGTTGGTGGGTGACTCCGGCCAGGCCTGGCTGGGCCAAGGCCGCCTGGCGGTCCTGCTGGCCGACAAGACGCGGATTGCCAGCGATGACGCTCGGTTCCGCAGCGCCTTTGCCAGCCAGAACGGCCAGCATACGCTGACCCTCACCGATAGCCAGAAGCGACTCGATCTGACGTTGGCGGTCCGTTCGACCGGCGCAGGCGCCTTGACCCTCGTGGCCACACTCGCCAACCGCGGCGCGGAGCCGTTGGCGCTGGATCGCATCGATCTGCTCTCGGGCAGACTGCTCGGCACGCGCGATCCGGCCCGGGGCGGAGTGCTGCTCTGCGGCAAGATCCGGGGCACCAGCTCCCGCCCGGACGCTGGTGGCCTTTGGCAAAGCTACTACACCCTGGCCGTGCAATCGCCCTCCTTGGCCGCAGGCTATCTCACCGGCCTGCACAATGTCAACCGCTTCACGCTCACGCCAGACCTGGACCTGGCCGCCTGGGGCGAGTGCGACGGGGCCCTGCTCCTGCCCGGCCAGACGCGAACCACCGACACGCTGTTCATCTCCGCGCAGGCCAACCCCTTGCAGCAGATGGAACGCTTCGCTGACCTGGCGGCCGAGGTGAACCGCGTACGCCTGTGGCCGAAGAACTTCGCCATGTGGTGCACCTGGTACTCGGGCTGGATTCGCGATCGCATCGGCACGTTCCAGCAGGGGCTGGAAAAGGGGGTCGAACAGAACATCGCCCCGGTGAAGAAGCTCGCCACCCTGCGCGACGCCACGGCCAGCTATGGGCTGCGGATCTGCGAAGATTTCAGCATGTTCGGCGACTGGAACGACGTGACCAGGCATATCCCGAACGGTCTGACCCGCCTGGCCGACATGATTCGCCAGGAGGGGCTGGTGCCGGGCGTGTGGTACACCCCCTACTGGGTTTCGATCGACTCGCGTGTCTTTCAGGAGCACCCGGAGTGGATGGGAATGAATGCTGACGGCAGCGTGTTCCGCCAGAAGATGCGCGGAGCCGAGGCAAACCGCACCACCGGCGGCGAATTCGCCATCTTCGATACGTCGCGCCCGGACGTTCAGGCCTATTTCGAGCAGGTCGCGCGCCGTTGGCATGAACGAGGGTTCCGCTACGTTACCAACGACTATCTGAGCCAGGGGCTCCTGCCGCCCCGGCCTTGGGATCGCACCAAGACCAAGGCCGAGATCTTCCGCCTGGGCCTGGAAGCCACGCGCCGCGGGCTGGGCGACGACATCTTCTTCCGCGTGATCAGTTCGCTGTTCGGCCCGGCCATGGGCCTGGCCCAAGACATGCGCGTGGCCGCCGACTCATTCGGCGGGCTGGTGGCCGCCTACGAGGCCACCGGCTCGCTCTGGTTCTACAATCATCGCGTGTGGCTCAACGATCCCGAGTCGATCATCGTGCGCGGCCAGATGGTCGAGCACCGCGACGACGGCGGGTTCAAAAGCCACGAGTGGAACCGACTGTGGGCCTCGTGGATCGCCTTGTCCGGCGGCGTGATGACCTACGGCGATCGGCTGGCCGAACTGCCCGAAGAATACCTCAGCTTCTACAGCCGCATGTTCCCGCCGCTGTACACGCCGGGCCGGCCGCTGGACCTGTGGGAGAACGAGCCCTTCCTGCTGTGGGGCATGGCGCCGGGCACCAGGCCTCAGTCGGGCGCCCCGGCCCCGTCGCCCGGCTGCGGCGACGGCCCGTACGAGCTGTTTGGCGTCTTTGAACTGGCTGGCGAGCGTCAGGGCCAGGCGCGCCTGAACCTGGACGAGATCTCGGCTCGCTGCCGAGGTTGGGACAAGCCCCAGCAGGCCCCCGGCCAATACCTGGTCTGGGATTTCTGGGAGCAACGCCTTTTGGACAGCCGCGGGGCCGAGTTGACGATCCCCATGCCATCCAAGTCGGGCCGCCTGTTCGCCCTGCGTGCTCGCCTGCCACGCGCGCAACTGCTGTCCACCAGCGGCCACTTCAGCCAAGGTTGGTTGGAAACGTCCGATATCCGCTGGGAGGCAAGCACTTCCACGCTGGGTGGCAAGGTGCGAGGCAACGGCGGACAGTCGACAACCCTGTATTTCCACGTTCCCGACGGCATGCGGCTGACCGAGGCCAGGCTTGCTAACCAGCCGCACAAGACCAGTGCGCCGCAGTCCGACGTGGTCGCCTTGGAGGTGCCGGCCACGACCGAGCCGTTGGAATTCCGCCTGGTCTTTTCCGGCCAGTCCGCGGAGAATACGGCCTCACGACCGTTCGAGCGGGGCAAGGCGGCCACGCCGATTGCCGTGCGCTGATAAAACCTGTCTACGAATCGGCCTTCCCCTAGGTTGTTTCACCGTAGCGAGATCGATCATGACCGACGTGATTCGCAGCGTGCAAGCCATCACCGTGCGTGTGCCGCGCGACACGCCCTACTTGGGCGCGTTGGAAAGCGGCGTGCGCGTCTCGGACGAGGGTTACTTCGTCCGGCCCGGCAACCGCAGCGTCTACAGCATCCACGACCAGTCGACGTTGGTCCGCATCCAAAGCGACAGCGGCGCGGTGGGCTGGGGCGAGTGCGTGTCGTTCGTCGTGCCCGAGGTCGCGGCCCGGCTGATCCACGACATCCTCGGCCCGTTCCTGGTCGGTCGCGATCCGCGCGACCCGGCCGTGCTGTATCACGACATGTACGATCTGATGCGCGTGCGCGGCTACTTTGGCGGCTACTACCACGACGCGATCGCGGCCGTGGACATCGCCTTGTGGGACCTGGCGGCGCGCCTCGCCGATCTGCCGCTGTGCAAGCTGCTGGGCGGCCAGCGGCACGCGACCGTGCCGGCCTATGTCTCGGGGCTGCCGCTGCCGACGCTCGACCAGCGCGTGGAACTGGCCCGGTCGTGGCAGCAGCGTGGGTTCCAGGCCGTGAAGTTCGCCTCGGCCATCTCGCACGAGGGCACGGCCCACGAAATGCGCCGCTTGCGCGAGGCCCTGGGCCCTGCGGCCACGATCCTCTGCGACATGCACTGGAAACACACGGCCCCCGAGGCCATCCGCCTGATCCACGAAATGCAGCCCTTCGATCTGGCCGTGGCCGAGGCCCCTTGCCATCCCGAGGACATCGAAGGCCAGGCCCTCGTGGCGCGCGCCGTGCAGGTCCCGGTCGGACTGGGCGAGGAACTGCGCACCGTGTTCGAGTACCTGCCGCGCTTCGAACGCCGCGCGATGGGCGTGATCCAGCCCGAAATGGGGCGCACGGGCATCACCGCCTTCATGGAGATCTGTACCCTGGCGCGCGCCTTCCACGTGTCCGTCATGCCGCACGCCAGCATCGGTATCGGACTGTTCCAGGCCGCCAGCCTGCACGCGTCGGCCGTGCTGCCGCACCTGGTCATGCACGAGTATCAACACTCGATTTTCGACAAGAATCTCCGCTGCCTGCAAACGGAGATGCGCTGCGCGCAGGGCCAATATCAACTGCCCACCGGTCCGGGGCTAGGTGCCGAGCCCGACGCAGACTTTCTGCAAGAGCAGGGCCAGAAAGCAGGTGCGTGATGGAGAGTTCCCGAGGCTGGCTGGCGTATCGCTGGGAACTGCTGATCCTGCTGTGGTGCACCTTCTTCCTGCACCAGGCCGACCGGCAGATCTACAACAACCTGCTGCCCCTGATCCAGGCCGATCTGCAGCTCAGCGACGTCCAGGTCGGCCTGGTGGCCTCGGTCTTCACCGCTACCTTCGGCATCGCCGTCCCGCTGGGCGGATACCTGGGCGACATCCTCCGCCGCAAGTGGCTCGTGCTGGGCAGCCTGCTGGTCTGGAGCAGCGCCACGCTGCTCACCGGGCTCAGCGGGGGACTGCTGGGCCTGATCCTCTTTCGCGGTCTGGCCACCGGCGGCGGTGAGGCCTTCTACTTCCCCGCGGCCACGTCGTTGGTGGCCCAGCATCATCCCCAGACGCGCGCCATGGCCCTGGCCATCCACCAAACGGCCATTTACGTGGGCATCGTGGCCAGTTTCTTGGCCGGCTATCTGGGCGAGGTCTATGGCTGGCGACAGGCATTCTACGTTTTCGGCGGATTGGGTATCGTCATGGGCGCCGTGCTGCTGGTTCGGCTGCGCAACACGCCCCAGGTCGATCAGCAAGCCAATCCGCATGCCCACCAGAAGGCCGAGCCGGGCCCGTCGATCGGCGAGACCGTCCGGGCAATCTTCTCCAAGCCCACGGCCTTGCTCCTGGCCGCGGCCTTGGCCGGACACGTGTTTGTCAACGTGGGCTATCTGACCTGGACCCCCACCTTCCTGCACGAGCAATTCGGCATGTCGGTCACGGCCGCCGGTTTCGCGGCCTTGGCCTACCACCATGCCCTGGCCTTCATCGGTGTGTTGCTGGCCGGCCGGCTTTCGGACCGTTGGGCCCTGCGCCGTCGGCGCTCGCGGCTGGAACTGCAGTCGCTGGGCCTGTTGCTGGGCGCGCCGTTCGTGCTCTGGATGGGCCAGGCGTCCAGTGTCATGGCCTGCTGCGTAGCCCTGGGCCTGTTCGGCCTCTTCCGCGGCGTTTACGACTCCAACATCTGGGCCTCGCTGTTCGAGGTGATCGAGCCACGCTACCGCTCCTCAGCCACGGGCGTGCTGTTGTGCGCCGCGTTCCTGGCCGGGGCATTGTCACCGATCCTGCTGGGGTGGACCAAGGCCTCGCTGGGCCTGGCGGCCGGCATCTCCGCGCTGTCGGTGGTCTATGCCGGCGCGGGCGTGATGATCCTCATCGCCGTGCTGACCACCTTCGCACGCGATTGCTGCCCAGCCTCAGATGACTGAGGTTCAACGGGTAGAGTCGCGAGAGCGCTTCTCAAGATAGACCAGCTTGACCAACGGCGAGAGGGCCTGCGTTCGGCTCACCGCGTAGCCGTGCTTCTCATACAGGCGAAGATTCGCCGCGCTCTTGCTGCCCGTGAACAACTCGTACGTGACCGCCTGCGAAAAGGCCGCCTCGATCTCCTGCAGCAGCCGGCCGCCGATCCCCTGGCGTTGGAAGTCCGGGTGGACGATCAATCGGCCGATGGCGCACCGTCCTGCGCTGATCTTGGCGCGCACCGAACCCACGAGCCGGCCGTGGATCTCGGCCTTCAGGAAGACCGTGTCGGCGAACTCGGCTTCCAGCGACGAAAGCGTCTGCGTCAAAGGCGGAATCGACCAGTCGCCGTACAATTCCGCCTCCGACTGATACGCCAGACGCTGCAAGGCCAGGATCTCGGCGGCGTCGGCCGTCGTCGCACGCGCAATGTTCACTCCCTGCATGCAACAAGGCCCTCTGGGGCGGTTGGTGGCGTGCCTCCTCGCTTGCCTTCTTGTTGCGAAGCTCCAGCTTCGCAACACACTCTAAACTCGATGCTCAACTCTGCCCCTATTCCACCAGATCGCCGAGCAGCATGAGCTGGCTGGCCCAGACGTTGGTGCCCTGGAACTTGGGCCCTTGCAGTTCCTTTTCCGGGTCCTTCAGGCGGAAGGCCACGGACTTGCGGTCGGGCTGTTCGGGGTGGATTTCGACGGTCACCTCATGGATCTGGTTCGGGTCGACGTTCGACGCCAGGCTCAGCGACGCGATGCGGTGATAGGTGCAATAGCTGTCGAACCGCGGCGCCGGCTTGGCCCCCTGCTTGCCGTCGACGGTGATCACGACCTGGCCGCCGTCCGGACCGACCAGGTCGTAGAGACTGGCGATCGACCCCTTGAACTTGAAATGCACTTTGCTGCCGGGCTGATTAGCGGTCCAGATCTGGCCCATCCGCTTGCCGAACGACTTCTGCTTGCCGTCCTCGGCCGGCAGCGGCCGCCAGTTGCCGGAAAGCATCTTTGCGTTCAAGGGCACCATCTTGGCCGCTTCCCAGTGGTCGGCCACGAAGGTCTTGGCCAGTTGGGCCTGGTGGTCGGCCGGCCGGCTGTCCTGCATCTGCGTGAGCGCCTCGGCCATCAGCTTGAGGTAGATCTCGTGCCCTTCGTCGCGCGGATGGCAACCGTCGGTGGTGAACCAGATCCGGCCGGCATCGGGCTTCTTGTCCGCCTGGAATGCCAGCTTGTCCTGCTGCAGCAACTCGACCACGGGCACCTGGAAATTGACCGACGGAATGCCGTAGAAATCGGCCAGCATTTCCATGGCCGAGGCGGAGCGCGGACACGAGCCCTGCTTGACCTCGTCGATCATGCTCTTGTGGATCGTGTAGGCGAAGACGATGTCGGTCCGCGGATCCTTGCGCCATGTCTGGCGCACGATGCCTTCCATGCTCCGCCAGATGCTCTCCGGGGCCGCGCTGCCGTCGTTGACCGCGAATTCCACGAACAGCAGGTCCGGATTGTATTGCAGCGCGTCGCGTCCCACGCGGAACACGCCCAGGTTGCTGCCCGTGCCGCCGATCGCCGCATGGATCTCCTTGAAGGTGGCGTTGGGAAAGGTCTTCTGCAACCAGGCCGTGGTCTTGGGCCGCCAGCCATTGGCCGCCGTGATCGACCCGCCCAGATAGGCCACGGTCACTTCCTGGCCGGCGCGAATCTTGGCCATCACGTGTCCGATGCCGGCGCGTGCGTTGATCTTCTTGGCAGGCATGGCCTTGAAGACCGGCGTCTCGGCTTTCGCCAGGCTCCCGGCGCAGACCACAGCCAGCATGGCTGCGAACAACCGCGATGCAGTGCGTCTCATGTCTTTCCCTTGGGCAGAATCCAGTTCAAAAGGGCGGCTGGATTCCTGCGGCAACCGCCCGACAACGCTGAGTTTCCTGGCTGCCAGTCCCCCTGTCAATCACCCCCGCGCGATGGACGTTATGGGCCGGGGCGGCTATGCTACGGGAGCATAGACTAGGCGCAGCCGGTTGGCCTGCCGCCGTTGGATGCATTGGGGTCCGACACCCAACCAAGAAGCGCACCTGCGGCTGGCGACGAAGGAACCTCGATGAACCGTCGTGAACGCCTGATGGCCACGCTCCAGGGAAAGCCGGTCGATCGGCCAGCCGTCTCCTTCTACGAACTCAACGGGCTGGACGAGAACCCGCACGATCCCGATCCGCTGAACATCTACACGCATCCCTCCTGGCAGCCCTTGCTGCAACTAGCGCGCGAAAAGACCGACCGGATCGTGATCCGCGGCGTGGCCATGCAAGAGATCGCGCCCGATCCGCTGGGACCGCTGGCCCAGGACGAAACCTGGTTCGCCCACGGCAGCCGGCACACGCGGCGCACCGTCGCGGCCGGCAATCGCACGCTGACCATGCAGACGCGCCGCGATCCGGACGTGAACACGATCTGGACCACGGAGCACTTGCTGAAGAACCTCGACGACTTGGACGCATTCCTGTCCCTGCCCGAGTTCGACCTCGGCGACGCGCCGGATCCGGCCGCGTTTCTGGCGACCGAAGCCGCTTTGGGCGACACGGGCATCGCCATGATCGACACGCCCGATCCGCTCTGCCTGGCCGCCCTGCTGTTCGACATGGCCGAGTACACGGTCATCGCCTTGACCGAGCCGGAGCGTTTTCACCGTTTGCTCGACCGGTTTGCGGCCCTGTTGCTGCCCAAGACCGAAGCCGTGGCCCGGCTGCTTCCCGGCCGGCTGTGGCGGATCTACGGCCCGGAGTTTGCCGCGGCGCCCTACCTGCCGCCGCGGTTGTTCCGCGAGTACGTGTGCCGTTATGTGGGGCCGATGATCGAGATCATTCACCGCAGCGGGGGTTACGCGCGGATCCACAGCCACGGACGGCTGAAGGGGATTCTCGACGACATCGTGGCCATGGGCGCCGATGCCATCGACCCTATCGAACCGCCGCCGCAAGGCGATGTTGAGTTGTCGGCGGTGCGCGAGAAGTACGGCCGGCAACTGGTGTTGTTCGGCAACCTGGAAATCGCCGACATCGAGAATCTGCCCAGCGACCAGTTCGCGGAGAAAGTGCAGCGCGCCTTGGACCAAGGCACCACCGGCGCCGGCCGCGGTTTCGTGCTCATGCCCTCGGCGGCTCCCTACGGACGGCAACTGTCGCCCCGCACCCTGGAGAACTACAAGACGATCCTCAAGGTGGCCGGCATCGATTGATGTTGGCCCGGAGAACGCCAGACAAGACAACGGGTTCTGCGTA
>CALARR010000246.1 GCA_937889015.1 uncultured Planctomycetales bacterium
ACCTGTTGGACGACACCATCGACGACGTCCACGGCCCCGAACAGCCGAGCCAGCAAGCGGCCGACAACGCCGCCGTACAGGCCGCCCAGCCATCGACCCAACCGGCCGCCGATCGCTCCGCGCACGCCGCCGATCGCTCCGCGCACGCCGCCGAGCCGGCCCAGGACCGCGCCGAGCCGTCGACTCCGTCAGGCCGGCCCTCCGCCAATCGTGCCGAGCAGCGCGCCAAGCCAACCCAGCCGGCCCCAGCGTCCGACGACCTCGACGAGGACCGCGAGGACGACGAAGATGACGAGTCCCAGTCGCAGTGCGACTCGGACGAGGACTACGGCTGGTTCGACGACCCGGACCCCTGCGAGCAGTCCGACGACTTCGAACGCTTCCTCGCCCCCCAATCGCCCTGAGCGATGGCCAAGGCACAGAGGCACAGAGGGTCAGATCGTGTAGGTTATGCTTCAGCATAACGCTCTCAGCCGTAGGTCAGGCACCCCGTGCCTGACCAGCTTTCAGCTTTCAGCTCTCAGCTTTCAGCCTTCAGCCTTCAGCCGTGTAGGGCGCGCCGAGCGCAGCGAGGCCCGCCGCACTCAGCTTCTCGACGCATCTGCGTTCATCCGCGTCCATCTGCGGTTCCATTCAGCTTTCGGCTCTCAGCCTTCAGCTCTCCGCTTTCCGCTTTTCTTGCCGCATCCGCGGTTCCATTCCTCCGCTTTCACCTTTCAGCTTTCGGCTTTCCGGTTTCCGCATTCCGGTTTCGCCAAACCGCTCACATGGATGCAACAACCCAGCCACAAGAGTTGTACGGCTTGCGTCCGGTCCATCGCGCCCAACGACTTATGCAAAGGGGCCTTGCGTCGCCCCTCCCGGCCCGAACTCCAAAGCAGCGCCCCGGACCGCGTTGCATGTTGCGTGTTGCTAACCGCCGCCGCGTTCTCGTCCCTCGCCTCTCGCCCCTCGCCTCTACCCATCACTTCGGAAGCAACGCCAGGACCGAAGGACTGGGCCGGGCGATCACGTGCGCCGCGATCAGCTTGCCCAGCCCCTCGACTTGCCCCTTGCCTGCCTCGATCGCCGCACGCACCGAGGCCACGTCCCCCTTCACCACGATGGTGACATAGCCTCCGCCCAGCTTTTCCTTGCCAACCACCTCCACGTTCGCCGCCTTGCAGGCCGCGTCGATGGCCTCGAACACGGCCGTGAATCCTTGGGTCTCGATGAATCCCAGCGCGAAGCTCATATCTTGACTCACGGCTTTCTCCTCGCTCTTGGCCGCCGTGCCCGGCTGGCCTGTCGTCTCGAATTGCGGATGGAATACGACGTCTTGTTGGATCAGGGGGTTGTACTCGCGCGGCGATTGGATGGCTTGCGCTGCCTGGCCGTCGACCTGCGCGATCACGTGCCCGATCGCCGTCGCGCCCATCTGTTCGGCCATTGCCTGCCCCGCCGCCACGGCCGCGCGCACCGCCGCCACCGGTCCCGCGATTTTGGTGCACACGCCGTACATATCGTTCAGTTCGCACTGCAGCAGGCGCACGCCGGCCGCCTTCTCCATGGCGTCCAGGGCGGCCATCGACGGCGTCAGTCCGTGCACCTCCAGCAATCCCAAGGCCTCGCTCATACGGCCCCTCGCTTGCGCAGTTCCTGCACCACGTTGGTCACGATCTGGGCCACGCGGTCGGCCGTCGAGTCGCCCGAGCGCGGTGCGCAGCCTTCGGCCGGCGGCTGGCTATAGCCGAAGTCGGCCAGGATGCACTGCAGCACGCGCTGCAAGGCCCCGCGGTCGATCTTCTGGCCGGTCGTCATCGGCTGGCGGCTGTGCCCCATGCGGAAGCCACGCACCTCGACGGCCGCCCGGAACCCTTCCGGGAAGTCGGCCGAGTAGAGCATCGTGTCGAACAGCTCCAGCAGCCGGTACTGCAACTGCATGGCCGCGTCGATCTGGCCGGCGCGCGTCAAGTCGTACAACTGGCGCGTCACTTCCGGCGCCACGCCGCTGGTGGCGTTCGTGCCCCCGTCGGCTCCCACCAGCAACATCGGCACCAGCACGGCTTCCCAACCCGTGAGGAACACGAAGTCCGGCCGCGCAGGCCGCACCGCGGCGATCATCCGCATCATCACGGCCACATCGCCCGACGAATCCTTGATCCCCACGATCCGCGGCAGCTCGGCCAGACGCTTGATCGTCGGCACGTCGATCGGGCTGGCGAACATCGGAATGTTGTACAGCGTCACGTCGATCGGACTGCTCTCGGCGATCTCGCGGAAGTAGGCGTAAACCGACTCCGGACTCAGCCGGTAGTAAATCGGCGACACGATCGCCACGGCCCGGGCCCCAAAGCTGGCGTAGGCCTCGCAAGCCTTCAGCGTCTCGCGCACGTTGGCCTCGGCCGCCCCGGCCAGCACCGGCACGCGTCCCGCCGCCTGCTGGCACACGATCTGCACGATCCGCTGCCGTTCTTCGGCCGTGAACCGCACGAACTCGCCTGTCGAGCCGTTGGGATACAAGCCGTGCACGCCGCGCTCGATGAGCCAATCCACGTACCGCCGCAGCTCGTCCTCGGCGATCCGGCCCTGTTCGTCCAGGGGCACCATGTGCGGAGTGAATATACCGTGAATCCTATCAGCCATCGTTCTTCCTCAAACCTACAAACAGCCCGCTTGGTAAATCTAGCACAAAACCACGTGCTGCGATGCCGTTCACTTCTTCTCCGGCCCGAACAGATCGCGATTGAGGTCGTCGCGGTTCACCACCAGCGGATCGTTCAGCAGTTGCCGCACGTTCAGATTGGCGTCGAGCCCCCAAGGACCGGACCAGGAGAGGAAGTAGACCGTGTTGGGCAGCGCAGCCCCAACGCGCTGGGCAAACGGGCCGTAGTCGTAGTTCAACGGGGCTTTGACCTTGGTCGATCGGCCAGGGCCGTATTCGGCCAGGGCAAACGGCTTGCCGGTCTTGACCTGTTCGTCGTAGGACGGTCGGGCCTTGGCCGGATCGTCGTTGTACAGGTCGTAACTGACCAGGTCCACATACTCGTCGCCCGGATAGTGGGCCATCGACGCGCTGTTGTAGATCCAGATCAGGTTGTGGAGCTTGCGTTGGACTGTGAGGTACTCGAACAGGCTGCGCCACACTTTGCGGAAGGTCTCGGCGTCCTGGGCGCCCCACCAGAACCAGCCCCCGTTGATTTCGTGAAAGGGCCGATACAGGACCACGATCTCCGCGCGCTGCAGATCCTCGAGCCCATCGCCGATCATGGCCAACTGCCGCTGGTAGAAGGCGCCGGCCGAAGTGGTCGGGTCGAGCAGGTCGGCCAGAGCGCCGGCCTTGCTCCAGGAGTTGCTGCCCGTCCACGGATTGGTCATGTGATGGTTCACCGTGACCAGGCCGCCCGCCTTCCATTGCTCCTTGAGCAGCGGATTGACAATCTGCCACCGGGGCGGATTCTGCTCTTCAAACGGCGCCCGCTTGAGGCCCTTGGGCGGATAGTAGTCCACGCCCACCAGCGCCACCCACTGGCCCGACTCGGCATGGATCTTCTCCACCGTGGCCAGCGTGACCGTGGGATGGCCGCTGACGAACTGACCACTCAGAAGCTTCTTCTCCTTCTTCTGCGGCAGCGAGGCCAGGTAGTTGAGCACCTTGCGCGTCAAGGCCGACGCCTGCCGATCGGCCGGAACCGCGTCGGCCGCCGCGACGCACATCGCGGTCCCCAGAAACAAGGCGAATGCAAGACACAAACGACCAACGTACAGCGGCATGGAGGACTCCCGCGGAGGGCAAGGTTAGGACAGCAGCGACGGCCGCGGCGCATCTCGCCTACGGCACCAACCGCACCTCGAACGGACCGAGTTCCACGGGTTGGGCGCGGCCTTTCCAGGTGAGTTTGACACGTTGCGGCTTCGCTGTCCAGTTGGCCAACACCACGGCTTGGGACCCGTCGGGGGCCTCGAAGGCGTTGTGCAGCACCGGCGCCAGGTTCCGGCCGCCGGCTGCGATCGGCTCGCCCGTCTCCAGCCGCGGCGGATGCAGCATCTTGCCCAACAGCAGGTAGGGCAGCCCCGCCCCCTGGTACAGCGTGATCCACTGCCGCATGAACTCGTGGTCCACCGGCAACGCCGGGCGTTGGACCTCGGCCGCCGGGCCGCCGGCCGTCTGGCCGCCGGCCAGCACCTCTTCCAGCTTCACATCGTCCAGCCACACCGTCCCCTCGCCGCCCAACAGCAGCATCACGCGCAGCGCGGTGGTGCCCTCGGGCATCACAAAATCGACCCGGCCTTGGGTCCATTCCTTCTGATCGGCAGGGTAGGGGATGGTCCAGGTCTCCAGCGCGCTCATGCCGGGCGCAAGGGCCTTGATTACCAGGCCGTTCGGCTTGGCAATCTGGCTGCTGCGCATCCACGCGCTGAGGCGGTACGTCCGGCCCGGTCGGAAACCCTCCCAGACTTCATAGTTCTGAGCGGCCATCGCGTGCCCCTTGGGGTCGTGATTGAAGAGCTTGAGGCACGCGCGCCCGCTGTGCGGCCGATCCTTATCGATCTGCGTGTCGCCGCTGCACAAGGGGCCGCCGGGAAAAAGCATCGTGCGCGGGAATTCGACGGGGCCTTCGTCATACGATTGCTCGAATCCGCCGTCAGCGATCATTGGGCCCGGCCCCAGTCCCAGGCGCGCCGCCAGGTGTGGAATCTGGCCGTGGACCAGGCACCAGGCCAACGCCCAGGGATCGTGGCCGGTCTGCGAGCGATTGCTCTGGAACAAAGTGGGGATGTACTCGTGGTACAGATAGGCGAAGACCGAGGCCGGCTCGTCCCCCTGCCAGATCAAGTCGCAGTCGCGATAGTCCTGGATGCCGATCTCCTGCATGTACCACTCGTTGGGCTGCTCGAATCCGACCACCGTGCTCGGCTCGACCTCCCGGCACAGACGCACCATGCTCTGCAGTTGCTGGTGGAACGCCTGCGACGACCACAGCCCGGGCCCAGGCTCATGCGCATGGCAGTGGCTGTAGCAGGCGGGCGAGTCGCCGCCCACCGCCTGGTCGATCTGAATCAGCTCCGCCCCGTGCTGGGCGCATTCCACGGCCGACTGGTTCAGCCAGTCGATGGTCCAGGGATCGCCCGGACACATCACGCACTGCTGCCCGCCGCGCAGCCACCAGCAATCGCGAATGAGGATTCTCCCTGCCCGATCGACGATCATGTGGCCCGCAATCGAGTCCAACTGCTTGCGATTGTCCCACAAGTAGTCCCCGTCGGGCCGCTTGCCATAGGCGAGGCTGAAGTTATAGCCCGAGGGCCACAGGAACGTGTGCGCGCCGATCTCGCGCCCCACTTGGACCAGGCGCTGGAACTGCTTGTCGGAGGGATAGGCGGGGAAATACTGCGGCCCCACCCACTTGCCCACCTTCTCCCAGCCCCAGTAGGCCGTGATCAAAGGCGACTTCGCGGCAAACTCCTTCTGCCAATAGTCACGATACCAGGCCTCGATCGTTTCCGGCCGGGAGAGCCACGCGCGCGTAAACCGCACCATGGCGGCTCCCTGCTTCAGCCAGCCGGGCAGATCGTCGCGCTGCGCAAAGGTCTTGGTACACCACGACTGCCGCACGGCCCAGGCCTTGTACAGATCGGCGGCGTCGCGCCAGTCGGTCGGCCGATCGGGCTCAAGGCTGGCGAAGCCCCCGAGCACCACGTCGTAGGGCAGAACGAACCGCTGCCGTTGGAAGCTGGGATGCGTCCATCGCCATTGGAGCCCTTCGGCATTGCGCTGCAAGACGAGGGTCTTCCGGTAGCCGCGCCCGTCGCGCGTCGCCGTGTACACTCCGCCGGCGTCGTCATAGCAGCAGGCAAATCCGGCCCCCAGGCTGCGCGGTTGGGCGAACGCTCGCATCTGGCCTTCCTTCCAGGTGGAAAGCGGATAGATGCCCCCCCTGGTAGCGCCGGTCACCACGGTGCCATTGCCGCCGGCGGTCAGCGGCGTCCCGACCGTCATGATGGGATAGGACACCGATTCCAGGACCATGCCCGGCGGCAAGACCGTTTCCAGCCCAAAATGGACCATCTCGTCGTCGCCGGCCGTGACCGTGCACGTCACCTCGATCGGTTGGCCTTCGAATCCCTTGAACGTGATCGCCACGCCGTGCGGCACATGCGCGGTCCGCACCTCCTTAGCCTGTAGTGCGTGATAGGTCGTGGCCATCGGCTTCGCATAGTCTCCGTCGGAGACATCGAGCCGGAACAGGGGCGTCTTGTCCGCCGCGCGGAACAACTCGCGTCCGGCCTTCTTGTCGACCATCGAGGTGATGCACCCCCGAGGACTGAAGCCGACAGATAGCCTCGGGGTCTCGACGACCGCAGGCTGGATGACGTCCGCGCCGAGCAGGGCGCCCAAAATCAACGTACAAACGAACATGGCAACCTCGGTTCAAAGGAAATCAAGACTGTGACTTCACCCGACCCACCACGCGTCGAGCAGCCCCACGGCGCGCGCGGTGGCCGGCACGAACAGGTGGCCGAGCGTGCTGGCCACCTCGACAACGATCTCGTTCGATCCGGCTCGCGCCGCCCCGCGCAGGTCGAACTCAAAGGGCCCCCACGGCCGCCGGCCGCACTCCTGGCCGTTGACCACCACGCGCGCCGGGTACTCGCCCGTGTTCAGGCCCAGGCGCGTGCTCGCGGTCGGTCCCTGGATGGTCGTGCGATAGCGGCCCACGCCGCAGAACTCGGGATAGCCCTGCGACCGCCAATCCCCCAAGGCGATGGTCCTTGGCGGTGCGACGATTCGGCGCTTGGCATCCACGGCAAAATGGCCCCACAGGATCAGCGCCGGCAGGAACGGCAGCGGCTTGGGCTCGTCGGTCTGGACTTCGAACTTGTTCTCCCCCTCGCGCAGCAGCTTCGCCACCGGAACGCGAACGTAGCTCAGGTCAAACTGCGTGTCGGCCGCCGCGGCAGCCATATCGATCGGTTTGCCGTTGATCCGCAAACCCTTGACCAGTTGGACCTGGATCGACAACTCGGCCGTCGTGGGCAAGTCCTGGATCGTCAGCGACGGCCCGTCGATGCGAATCGAGTTCAACCCCACGGGCTCGAAGGTCCAGGCGGCCTCGAATTTCGTGCGCGGGGCCGTCGAGGGGGCTGGCGGACTGGGCACGCGCGCTCGGATCGCCTCGCGCGCCTCGTCCTGGAACTTCTTGGTCATCTCTGTCAGTGCCTGCGAACGACGCGGCGCAGGTCCGGCCACCGCCCACATCTCCTCGTCGGTCGGCCACCGCACGCCCAGTGGTTTGGCCTGACGCGCGCGCTGGGCCGCCTCGGCCACATACTCGGCGAAGGGACGGGCCCAGTCGCGGAACCAGGGCTGCTGGGGGCTCAGCACGCTCAGCCATCGGCGGTTGAAGTAGTTGCCGCGCAGGTCAAAATGGCTCACGGCCATTACGTAGCGGTCCACGCCGCAAGACGCGCAGAGGTCTACCATCTTCCGCACCGTCTCCAGCGACATGAAGCAGGGCCCCAGGGCGAATACCTCGCACATCCGCTCCCGGCTCGGATACTCGGCAATCGCCGCCAAGGTCATGGCCTCGCACTTGTCCACCTCCCACCGCGTGCTGATCTCGTCGATGCCCGGGAACTGGAACTCACGCAACTGCCGGTGCAGGCTGCCGTAGTTGGCCACGTGCGAGCCGAAATCGTTCTCACCCAACAGGTGCCCCGACAGCGGCAGCTTGTGCGTCTGGCACCAATCGGCGATGGGCTTCGTCCAGGCGTCGTGGAAGACCTGCGTGTAGGCCGCCCAGTAGTCGCGCCACAAGGGGGACTCGGCCACCTTGCTCCCGGCCGCGCCCAGACGCTGAACAAAATTCCCCCCCAGGGCCTGGTTGAGCGTCTCCGACCACATGAAGTGCCACGACTTGTCGTTCTTGGATCGCGGCTTGTGCTGCGAGTGCAACGACGGCTCGTCGGTGAAGATCGCACGCACCGTCTTGCCGAAGTGCTGACCGAGGCTTGCGGCGTAACGCTCGTGCGTCAGGGCCAGAAACCGATCGGTGGCCGCTCGCGTGAGCATGTTGGCACAGGTGGGCATCGTATCGATGCGGCTGCTGCCGTCCGGATTGACGCACAACACCTGCGCCGCCAGCTCGGCATGATCCTTGCTCACAAGGCCCTTGGCATGTCCGCTAGGCCAGCAAAACTCGTCGTACAGCCAGATTTCCATCGAGCGTGCCGCGGCCTGATCGACGATGTACTTGATCCGCTCGAACCACTCGTCGGTGAGATATTCGACCTCGGCGCCCCAGCGCGGGTAGAGGACCGCGCCCCAGCCGGCCTGCACGTAGGCGTCGAGTTGCCGGTTGACATCGTCCGACTTCAGCGGGCCGGTCAGGGCCCACATGGCCAGCGGGGCCGTGTGGCTCGGCTTGGACCCGGTCGCTGGTACGGCCACGGCCGCGCCCGGCATCAACCCAGTCGCGGCCACAGCGGCCGCACCGGCGCCAACCGTGCCAAGAAACTCCCGTCGGGCAATCTGGACCGTCGGATCGCGCAATGGCAATGCGTGCGTCATGGGACGTTATTCTCCTTGTGCAAAGGGGAGGCTGTCAGCTATCAGCTTGTGGTGGTGAATTTCCCGCTTTCCGCTTTCGGCTTTCCGCTTTTCACTTCGGCGGCGGCACTGGCATCGGACGCACCGGATGTACCACCGGCCAGCTTGCGCGAGACTCGTCCTGGTACAGACCAATCTTCTCCACCGGAATCCGCTGGAAGCCCAGTTTCCAAGCCGGCGAATCCTCGCGAAGTTGGAAGTTGCCCGCCTTCTCATCCACGAACTTGGGATCTTCGTTCACCAGGTTGTCTTCCAGTTTCACCAGGTTGCGGACCTTCGGATCAATGTCATCCCACCAGCTATCGAGGATGGGCTTGCCCCCGGCCACACGCCGCAAGTTCTCGCCATCCCCCTGCCAGAAGATGTTCCGGCACACCACGTTGCCCTTGGGTTTCTTGGGCTCGTCGTCCAGTAGGGTCAGAAGCTGTGGGTAGCGCGTGCTGAAAGGCGGCTCCTTGAACCGTGCGCCCGCGATCGTCCCTTTCTCCAGGGCCTCTTTGATCCGGCCATCGGCATGCGGGCCGCACCATCCCAGGGCCCGCGCGTCCAGGTGCATCGCCTTTGGGCAATCCACGAACACGTTGTTCTGGATGAGGTTGTCGCGCCCCCCGCCCAGAAATACCGGCCGCCAAACCTGGTGGAAGATGTTGCCCTGTAGCGTGGCCGACGAGAAGAGGTCGTCCAGGTAGACGCCGTTGCATGGGCCGCCGTCCTTGCCGCACAGATGGTGCAGGTAGTTGTACTGCATCACGTGCCCGCGCAGGGTCCAACTCCGGCCCGCGTAGATCGCCCCGCAGTCGTGCGATTCATAGCACACGCTGTGGATCTCGTTGTACTCGAACAGGTGCTCGTTGCCGCCGAAAAGGAGCGCCGCATGCGGCGCGTCGTGGATCAGGTTGTGCGCGGCGCGCAGCCCCACGCCGCTGAGGAATAGCCCCGGCCGGTACATCCGGTCCCAGCGTCCGAAGTGATGGATGTGGTTGTTCTCGGCATAGTGCTCGCCGGCCACCAGGGCTTTGCGGTCCCCGCCCACCAGGTACACACCGCCGCCGCCCATGCCGAACATGTCGCAGCCCACCACGCCGCACTTCTGGCCCTCAAACACGCTCACCGCATGGTTGCCCAGATTGCGCAAAGTGCACCCCACCACGCGGCACTGCTCGGCCTGTTGCATGGTGATCGCCGTGCTCCGCGAGGCCTCCAACAGCATTCCGCGGATGGTGATGTGCGACGTCCCGGTGAGGGTGAAGAGGCTTGGGGCCATCGACACCTCGACCCGGCCCGAATCCAACGAGGACGGCGGCCAGAAGTAGAGGAGGCCCGCCTCGCGATCGATATACCACTCGCCCGGCATGTCGATCTCGCACAGCAGGTTGATGCCGCGGAACCATTGCCCCTTGCGGTAGCCGTAGGTGTGATAGGGGGGGGCCACGGTGATCACCCGCTTCTCCGCGTCCAGCGACACGACCTTGTGCCGCTGCATGGCCCAATCGCGGAACCAATAGCCCAGGACCCAGGGATCTTTCTCCGCCGCCCAGCGCGTAGGCCGATCCCCTTCGTACACGAACACGCCTTCCTTGCAGCCCTTGACTCCCCGGACCTCGATGGGCGTCTGCCCGAGCACGGCCTCGGTCTTGATGAACCCCTCATTCGGCCATCGCGATAGTTCCATCGGCTCGTTGTTGAAGAAGACCTCCAACCGAGGTCGGACCTTCTTGCCCGCACTGGCGTAGGCGCTGCCCATCGCGTCTTCGCCTTGGCTGTCCACCCTGGCTAGCCACAGTTGCAACTCGGCCGCAGCGTCCAGGCCGATGTCGCCGTACTCGTCGATACCTTGGGCCTTCAGATTGGTCTGAAAGACCTTGCCGTGCGCCGCCGGATCGAGTCGTTCCAGCACGGCCGGGTCGGTCACCGGTTGCCAGCCCTTCAGCACTCGGCCGCCGCTGAGCACGACCCGTTGGCCCGGCCCTGCTCGATACACGATTGGTGCCTCGGCCGTACCCGAGTCTTCGGCCGTCAGTTCCAGCGCCCCGGCCATTTCGTAACGCCCGGCCAGCAACTCGACGACCACACCGCGCGCCGGCAACGCCCCCTGCTTCTTCATCGCTCGGATCGCTTCCCGTGCCCCCACCAGGGTAGCCAGCGGCCCGTCCGTCCCGGCGGCGTTGGGGGTGGCCAGGACGCCGGACCATCGGTCGTTGCCCTGGGGCGACACAAACAGCTTCCTGGGCTCTGCGGCTGCAGCCGCAGCAACCAGGCCGAACAGTAGGGCAAGCGTGGCAAGAGGACGTGACATGGCGGGATACTCCAGGAGAGGCGTGAAACACGATTCACCGCGTCGGGCGGCGTGACAAACCCTCCATCCTATGAACCATCAATCAGGCAATGCAACTACGGCGATTCATGCGACGTGCCTTACGTCCAACCCAACAGCAGGGTGCGCGCTCGCACGCACCGACTTCTTGCGTCACACGGTGTAGGCACACCGTCGTGCTACCAGGCGCTCCCCCTGTTCACGTCCAGATCCGGCCGCCGTCCACGCGGAGGGTCGCGCCGGTCACGAACCCCGCGGCATCGTCCAGCAGGTATCGCACGGCGCCTGCCACGTCCTCGGCCGTTCCCAACCGGCCCACTGGCACGCGCCGGCCCAGTTCTTCGCGTGCCTTTGCGTCCGGGACCGCCCCGGCCAGAAACTCGGTGTCGATCGGACCGGGCGAGACCACGTTGATCCGGATACCCAACGGGGCCCATTCTGGAGCCACGCTCTGGACATAGGCGTGGATGGCCGCCTTGGCCGCGCAGTAGCAGGCCCGGCGCGGCGCGGCCCGTTCGCCAGCGATCGAACCGATCACGACGATGCTCCCGCCGCGTCCGGCCATGCGCCGGGCGGCCTCGCGGCAGCAGAGCATGGCGCCCCGCACGTCCACGGCAAACAGCCGGTCCCAATCGGCCGCCGTGATCTCCAGCGATGGCTCCATGCGGTGCACGCCCGCGTTGACCACCGCCGCATCCAGCGGCCCCAACGCCGCGTCGATCTGGCCAAAGGCATCCAGGATCTGCTGCTCGTCGCTCACGTCGCACAGGACCGGCAGGTGGTCGCGGCCTGAGAACGACTGCAACTCGGCGTCCAGCCGCTGCCGGCTTACCGGGCTTTGGGCCGTCAAGGCCAGGCGGTAATCACTGCGGTCCAACTGCCGCGCGATCCCCAGGCCGATCCCTCGGCTGGCCCCCGTGACCAGGCACGTGCGTCGCAGAGCGGAACTCATGAAGTCTCCCGTTCGTCAGGCAAGTAAGGTCTCAGCCGATCGAAACCCTGCCGCAGGACCTCAAAGAACCGCGGCTCAGGCCGCGACGAGGGATCACGTAACCCCGCGTGTTCGATCACCCCTCGCCAGGCCAGGAGTTGTTTGTCGCCGGCGACCCACATGTCGATCGTCGGCACGATGTGCGACATCAGGGCCACCATCCGGTCGTGCAGGTCCCAAGTGGCCTCGCTCACCGGCGTGGCGGCCAGACCGTGCCACAGGGGCCGGTAGACCTCGATTACCCCCACGCCTGGCATCAGGCCGGCGATTCCTCGCGTCCGGCAGTCGGCCAAGGTAAGGCCGCCTTGGCCAATCAGGCATTGCAGCCGCCCCCCTGACGCTTGGGCGATGGCATCAATCATCGGGCCGGGCGGGCGCGGCTCGACCTTCACGTAGCCGATGTTCGGCGACCGCTCGTGCATACGCACGAAGACCTCGGCCGTGAACGACACGCCCACATACGCCGGCGAATACTGGATCACGACCGGCAGCGGAGCGACCGCGTCGGCCACTGCACGGCAGTGGTCGATCACCCGATCCGCTTTGGGGCCCATCAGGTACGGCGGCATCACGATCAGCCCGTCGGCCCCCAGATTCGCCGCCCGACGCGCGAACCGCTCGGCGTGGTAACGGCTGGAATCGGTCACGCTCACCAGCACCGGACAGCGGCCGGCCACGGTTATCGCCAGGGTCTCCGTCAGGGCGATCCGCTCGTCGTCACTCAGTTTCCAGTACTCGCTGGCCAGGCCGAACAGGGCCAAACCATCAATCGGGCGCTGGATCGCCCAGCGGATCTCGGCGGCAAACGCAGCCAGGTCCACCGACTGGTCCTCGGCAAAGGGCACCGGCAGGACCGGGATGATACCGCCAATGGCTGTCGTGTCAGTCATGCAGAACCACTCCTTGGGGATACTGTTCCAGCAGTTGCGGATCGTGGCTCGCCAGCACCGGCACTCGGTACTCGGCCAGCCGCCGCAAGGCTCGCTGGCACTCCCCCCAATGCCACAGCGTGCCAGGCGCGATGGTCCGTCGCAGGTTCTCTGCCAGCGGCATCACGTCACCGCCCAGAACGACCTGGGGCTTGCCGTGACGGTCCAGCACCTCGACCGCCATGGTGCCCACCGTATGTCCCCCTAAATGGATTACTCGCAGTCCCGGCACCGGCGCGTCGCCGTCGCTCATCTCGACCACGCCGTGGGTGCCCATGCGCGCAAACAGGGGCTTGGGAAAGACCGGCTCGCGCACCAGGTCGTCGTTGGCCGGATCGTTCACAAAACGCCACTCCACGGCGGGCACGTGCCAACGAGCCGTGGGGAATTGCTCGATCGAGCCGCAGTGATCGTGGTGCAGGTGCGTAAGCACGACGTCACCTACGTCCTGCGTGGCTACCCCATGTTGCCCCAGCGCCTCGACCAGCGGCCTCGCACGCCACTGCCGCCGTGGCGCACGGCCCAGGTTGACTCCTGCCACGGCCTCGGTTCCGGTGTCGATCAGCGTCCACGCCGCCTGCGACTCGGCCCGATACAGCCAGGCATAGCCCAGGATCGAGACCTCCCGATCCCAATCGCTCAGGTGCAGCAGGGCAGGGGCCGGCACCGCCTCGATCGACAACACGGGCACGGCAATCAATCTGGCGCCACTCATTCCCGAAACCCTTCCACCGCAAACCACTGCTCGCTGCCTGGCTGGTACGCGAACTTCTCCAGCACCTCGTCGGGCAGATCCACGCCCAGCCCTGGCCGGTCTGCCGGATACAGATAGCCCTCTTCGAAGCGGGGCATCTGGAGCACCAACTCGTCGCGCAGGGCCGCCTGCCGGCTGTACTCGAAGATCATCAAATTGGGCTGCGCCAGCCCCAGGTGCATGTGTGCCATGAACCCCACGCCGCTGCGGAACACGTGCGGGGCCCAGGCCAAGCCGTGCGCATGCGCATAGTCGGCAATCCGCCGTGTTTCGCTGATCCCTCCAGCATGCGTGATGTCGGCCTGGACCACATCTAAGGCCTTGTGATCGATCAGGGGCCGGGCCTCGACCAGACCGCTGAGATTTTCGCCCCCCGCAATCGGAAATCCGGCTGCCGCACACACTTCGGCATAGCCTTCCACGTCGTCGGTCCGCACCGGTTCTTCGAGCCACATGGGCCGATAGGGGGCCAACCGCCGCACGGCATCCAGGGCGGTGGGAATCAGCCAGGGACGCGGCACATAGCCCTGGCCGGCGTCGATAGCGACCTCGATCTGGTCACCCACGGCTGCCCTCGCGACCGACATGACGTGTTCGTCCCTCGCCGGATCGGGATATCCGCCGCGGACCTTCACGGCCGTAAAGCCGTCGTCCACGTGCCGCTTCAGTTCCGCGGCCAGGTCGGCATCGCTCTGCTCCATCCCACCGGAGGCGTAGGTCCGCAGCCGCCTCCGGAAGGCGCCGCCCAGCAACTGGTACACGGGCACCCCCAACAGCTTGCCTTGGATATCCCAGCAGGCCGTCTCAATGCCGCTGGTCACCCCCAGGGCCATGCCGCGTCGGCCCCAAAAGTGGCCAGCCTTGTATAATCGGTCGATCAGCAGGTTGGTGTCGAAGACCGATAGGTCCTTGAGCATCCGTCCGCAGAAGGTGGCCATGGCCTCGGCCACGTCGGGCAGGAAATGGCCGTCGCCGATCTCGCCCAGGCCGGTCGTACCGTCCTCGGCGGTCAATCGCACCAGAACCGTGTTCCAGACGTCGACCCTGCCGCCCGACCATTTCCACGCCTGACGCGTGCCGTAGGGCTGCGAGAGCTTGATCACTTCCAGTTTGCGAATGTTCATGATGGGTTGCAAAAACAAAAGAGCAATGTTCTTTCTGCTGCGTCAGCCGGCGCACTCCATGCCTGCATCGGTCTTCGTACGATCAAGCAACTTCCTCGCCCCCTGGTGGGCAACAGGCGATGGCCGCGTCTTGCCCTTTCCAGATCGTCAATCCCGCGATGGCCTGCGACGGCTCGCGTCCCAGTCCCAGGCTGGCCAGGTAGCCGACGCCGAACAACGCGGTGTTGCTCAGCGCGCTGATGAGGAAGGGATGCGGCGACCAGCGGAGGGGGGCGGGCAGAAGCCAACCGAAGTGACTGCAGGTCAGATAGACACTCGTCCCAAGCGAAACGGCGATGCCCACGTTCGCGCCGCGCCGGCCCGCACGCGTCGAAAGCATGCCCAGCAAGAACAGCCCCGCCAGGCCGCCGGCGAAGATTGCGTAGACCAAAAACACCAGATCCAGCAGCGTATCGACCGGTACCCGGGCCAGGGCCATCGCATTGACTGTCACCAGGATTCCGCCGACCAGTGTCGTCAGCTTGGCCATCCGCAGGTAATGGGCCTCGGTCTGGTGTCTGACCAGCAACCGGCGATAGACGTCGATCTGGAAGACCATCGCGATCGCGCTCAGGCTCGATGTGAGCGACGAAACGCCCGCCGCAATCAGGGCCCCGATGATGACCCCTTTGATCCCCGCGGGAATTCGCGTGAGGATGAAGTGCGGAAACACTTCGTCGGGACGCAACCCGGCCACCGCCGAATCGGGCAGGGTCTGAAAGTAGGCGTACAACGAGGTGCCGATGAAGAAGAAGAAACAGAACAGCGGCACCACCCCCAGGCTCCCCACCCACAGGCCGATCCGCGCCTGCCCGTTGGTCCGCGTGGCCAGGTAACGTTGGATGATGTTCTGGTCGGCGCAATAGTACAGCAACTGGCTCGAAATCCCGTACAGCACCAGCACGCCCAAGGTCAGTTGCGAAAAATCCTCGCCCAGGCTCGCGCCCTGCAGGTGCCAGGCCGGCAGCGAAAACTTCCCGTCTCGCACGCCGACCGCGAACACCGTGCTCAGTCCCTCGGGCAGCTCGTAACAAATCAAGCCGATGCACAGCAGCGAGCCCACGGCCAGCGTCAAGGTCTGCAGCGTATCGATCCACAACACGGCCCCCAGCCCTCCCAACACCACGAAGGCCGTCATCAGCAGCCCGCACAGCAGGATCGCCTGAGGTGGGCTCATGCCGGTCAACAGCTTCAGCGGGATGGCCAGCAGGACCAGAATCAGCCCCATCCGTCCCATCTGCAGCAGCAGGAACATGGCGCTGCCGTAAAGCCGGGCCCATGTCCCAAACCGCCGCTCCAGATACTCGTAGCCCGATGCGATTCCCACGCGCCGGTACAGGCGCAGGAAGATCAGGTCGGCCAGGATCGCGACGGCCGGCATCATCAAAAACGGAATGATCCCACCCCAGTTGCTGCGATACGCCGAGGCTGGAAAAGCCAGGAAACCCAGCGAACTGATCGAGGCCCCAATGAACGACAGCCCCACGCGCCAGCCCGGGGCCGAACGGTCGGCCAGGAAGTAGCCCTCCGTAGTCGACGCCCCGCGCTTGCAACGCCAGGCAATCCCGGCCACGACCGCGAACATCGCGCCCAGCACCGCGTAGTCCAGGAAGCCCAAGTGGTACGCGTTGGCCATGGATTCGGGCCCTCTTTCAGGCCGCCAGCGAGGAGGGAAAGCCAGGAAGGTCCTCTGATTCTAGTCCGCCGGCCGCCGATCCGGTCTGCGCCTTTCCAAAGATCCCATCCTTGCGAGCCATTTTGTCCATCCCCGGGGCGCAAGTCGCTGGCAGGCCGGGGGGTGTCCGTGAGGCGAGGCTTGCGGGAGAACTCGTCCTTCCGCATTCCGGCCTTAGTGCACCCTTCAACCCTTGCTCGCGGGCAGGTTCGACTTTTCGGTTTACATTTCCGGCTCGGACGACGTTAATCTTCTGGAACTGGTCCAAGGAATCCGCCCTCGATGAACCTCCCCAACCCGCCCAACGACCCTCCCGAGCCTGCTGGCGAGCGGTTCTCTCGCCTCCTGGTGGCTCATACGCAGCGGATCTACGGCTTCATCTTCGCCCTGGTCCACGACCACGCCGCCGCACACGATATCCTCCAGGATGTGAGCGCCGTGCTGTGGCGCAAGTTCGATCGTTTTGAGCCGGGCACCGACTTCGGGGCCTGGGCGATGAGCGTCGCTCGGCTGTCGATCTTCGAGTGGCGGCGTGCCCAGAAGCACCTCCCGCTGCAACTGGACGACGAGCAACTAGGCCTGCTGGCCGACGAGGCTATGGCCGTGGGCTGCCAGTTCGAGGCGCGGCGCGAGGCACTTCAGCGATGCCTGGAAAAGCTGGCGGGCCGGGACCGGCAACTGCTGGCCGCACGCTACGAGGAGGATCAGTC
>CALARR010000247.1 GCA_937889015.1 uncultured Planctomycetales bacterium
TGGACTCAAAATCCAGTTAGGGCAACCTAGTGTGGGTTCAACTCCCACCTCCGGTACTTGTTGAAAGACAAGGACTTGCGATAAACGGTCGCAGGTCCTTTTTTTGTCGCAGGTGCGGTTCGTACCACGTTTGTACCACGAAAGCACCGAGACTTCTGGGCGTTATCACACGGACTGGGTCAATATGATGTACCCTCGGTTGTTTCTTGCACGACGACACGAAGCCGCCTGCCTCGTTCCAGTTATCGCCGGGTACCGAACCGGCCGCAAAAGCACTTCATTCTGCCCAGGAAGCGGCATCGGGCCGATTCGTGGCGGCGGTCGACACGGCCCGCGAAGTCCTGAAACGGGCTACGCCCATGTTTTCGCGTGATCTATTTCGGATGCTCGTCAAGGCAAGCACGGGACTGGGGCCACGGCCGACGTTCGAGTCCTTGCTTGTCGACGCCATATGCGTTGCCTTGGACGACTTCCCCCGATCGATGGCGGCAGCCCCACGAAGAGCCCCCCCAGCGCATGGGGGCACCACGACACAGAGCACCCTGCGCCCCACAAGACACACCTCACTACCCAAACCGCCCGGTGATGTACTCTTCGGTCCGTTTCTGCTGCGGATTGGTGAAGATGTCGCGCGTCACGCCGTACTCGATCAGTTCGCCTTCGTAGAGGAAGGCCGTGTAGTCTGAAACGCGCGCCGCCTGCTGCATGTTGTGCGTGACCACAATCACGGTGTAGTTGCCGCGCAGCTCGCCCATCAGGTCTTCGATGCGGCTGGTGGCCTGCGGATCGAGGGCCGAGGTCGGTTCGTCCATCAACAGGATCTCGGGATCCACGGCGATGGCGCGCGCAATACACAATCGCTGCTGCTGGCCGCCAGAGAGGCCCAACGCATTCTGGGCCAGGCGATCCTTGACCTCGTCCCACAGGGCCGCCTTGCGCAGGCTGCGTTCCACGATCTCGGCCAACTGCCGCTGGCTGCCGGTGCCGTGGATGCGCGGGCCGTAGGCCACGTTGTCGAAGACCGACTTGGGGAAGGGATTCGGCTTCTGAAAGACCATCCCCACCCGGCGCCGCAGGGTGGTCACGTCGACCTGCGGCCCGTAGACTTCTTCGCCGTCCAAAAGCAGCCGGCCGGCCGTGCGGCATCCGGGAATCAGGTCGTTCATGCGGTTGATGGCGCGCAACAGCGTGCTCTTGCCGCAGCCGCTGGGGCCGATGATCGCCGTGACCTGGGCCGCACGGAAGCCCAGCGACACGCTCTTCACCGCCTGGCTGCTGCCGTAGAAGATCGAGAAGGACTCGGCCGTCACATGGAACGGAGCGTCGGGCACGGCGGCGGCCGCGCGCTGCGGAATCATCGCTTTCTGGATATGGACGTTCACGGTCTCACTCGTCCGCGGAACCTGGGGGGCAGGCCGGCTGGCTGAAGGGATCAGGGGGTCTTGGATGCTCACGCCTATGGGGTCCTGCAGGGTCAGTGAAGCGCGGGCCGCTTGTGGATCGGCCGGGACCATTCGCCGCGCTAGAATCGACAAAGCCTCGTTCATCCGCGCAGTTTCTTGGAAATGCGGGCCCGCATGACAATCGCCGCCACGTTCAGCAGCAGCACCAGGGCCACCAGGGTCAACACCATGCCAAACTGCACGTGGCGGATTTCGTCCACGGCCTCGTGCTCGGTGGCCAGGTTGTAGATGTTCCAAGGCAGGGCCGGCGAGCCTTCGGAAAAAACCTGCCACAAATCCAAAGGCCGCCCCACGCTCACCGCCGCCGTGAAAATGATGGGCGCCGTCTCGCCCGCCGCACGGCCCATGCTGATCACAATGCCGGTGAGGATTCCGGGCAAGGCGGCGGGCAGGATCACCGTGAGCACGGTCCGCCACTTGCTGGCTCCCAGGCTCAAGGCCGCTTCCTTGTAGGTCCGAGGCACGGCGCGGATGGCCTCTTCCGCGGCGCGAATGACCATCGGCAGCACCAGCAGCGCCAAGGTCAGCGATCCGGCCAGCACGCTCTTCGACCGCGACACATGCAGCGTATTGATGAAGAGCGCCAACCCGAACAGCCCAAACACGATGCTCGGCACCCCCGCCAAGGTGTTGATGAACGTACGCAGCACGCCGACCTTCCAGCCGTCGCGCGCATACTCGACCAGGTAGATGGCGGCGATCACGCCCATGGGAATGGCAAACAGCATCGCCCCCACGGTCAGGTAGACCGTGCCCAGCACCTCGGGCCAGATGCCGCCGAAGAAATGCGCGTCGTACGATTCGTCGAAGAGGAACCGCCAATACACGGTCCACTGCGGGCGGAGCATTTCCACCAGGTGTTCGCGGATGTAGGAAAACAGCGGCTCCAGCGGCGTGCCGCGGAAATCCTCGTCCCGGGGCACGAGCTTCTTCTGGCCCATGCGCGTGGGATCGGAGTAGTCGTACACCTCCTTGAACAGCACGTGCTGGGCCTTCAGTTCGGCCCGATCCCAACGCGTCTGGCCATACTGATCGCGCCACACGGGCTTGGAGGGCGCGCCGGGGCGCGGGCCGAGCAGTTCCTCCAGGGCTTTCTGCAGCTCATCGAGGCTTTCCTTGAATTCGCGCCGCTGCTTGGGCTTCAGCCGCGGCAGCTCCTCGTTCTGAAACTGGTCCAACAGGGCGTAGATCGGCTGGCGCGCGGCCTGGACCAGCCGCTGTTCGACCTCCAGCGCTGCACGATCGCCGCGGCCAAATTTCTGCAGCATCAACTCGCGCCACTCCACGGTCCCGCGAAAGACGAAGGCCCGTGTGCCGCGCACCGCGATCGGCGCCAGAAACACCACCAGCGCGACTGTGAGCAACACGATCGAACTGATCGCCAGCCCCGAGAAGATCCGATCGAACAATCGCCGGCCGGTGAAGGTCATGTCACTCCCCTCGCAGTTTGCGCCGAGCCCGGCGCACGGCCAGTTCGCTGACCATGTTCAGAGCGAAGGAAATCACCAACAGGCACAGGGCCATGGCGAACAACACGTGATAGCGCGCGGAGCCGGTCACGTGATCGGCCTCGCCCATGTCGCCGGCGATGGTGGCGGTGAGCGTGCGCACCGGCTCCAGCAGGTTGTACCAGGGAGAAGGAATCTGGGCCGCGTTGCCGGAGGCCATCCACACGACCATGGTCTCGCCGATGGCGCGCATGACGCCGAGGATCACGGCCGCGGCAATGCCACTGCTGGCGGCCGGCAACACGACCTTGAGCAGGGTCTCGGCGCGCGTCGCACCCAGGGCATAACTTCCTTCGCGCAGTTCGCGCCCCACCGCCTGCAGGGCATCTTCCGAGACACTGACGACCGTGGGCAAGGCCATGATACCCAGGATCACGCTCACGTTCAGAGCATTGGCCCCGCTGGAAATCTGCATGTGGTACAGGCGTTGATGTAGCAACCATAGCGCGCCGGCCAGACCGGCCGCGAGCAGCCCCACCAGCAGGAGGCGAACCGTTGGCCGCCGCGCCTGGCCCAGCATCCGACCGATCCACTGATCGGCGGCCACCAGCAACAGCAACCCAACTGGCACTCCCACCAACCATCCGCCCAGGGCCAACAGGGGGCCGCCGCTCTGCTGCAAGACCGGGGCGAAGATCACCAGTGCGAAGAAGCCAAACGCCACCGAGGGGATGGCGGCCAGGATCTCGATCACCGGCTTGACCACCTGCCGCAGGGCGAAGGGCAGGATGTCGCTCAGGCACACGGCGGCAAACACCCCCAACGGCACCGCCACCAGCGCCGCGCCCGAGGTCACCAAAAAGCTCCCGAAAAACATGGCCAACGAGCCGAAGGCCGGCTGTTGGGCCGAAGGATACCACTGCGTGGAGGTGAAGAACTCGCGAAAGCCTCGCGAGTGAAAGAAAGGAATGGCGTCGGCGGCGATGAAGTAGAAGATGAACAACACGGCCAGCACCGAACTGCAGGTGATCAGCAACAACACCAACTCCCCAGCCAGCGCCGCCAGCCGTTGCGTACGGCTGGCACGCTTGCTGAGAATCAGGCTCTGCCGAGATCGCATACCCCCGGGCCGAGCCAGGCTTGCATGATTCATGATGGTGCCAATCCGTGCTGTGAGCCGCCCCCGTGCCGCGGTACGCCTTTTATTGGGTCCTGCATAGCCCATGAACCGAGGGCGACCGTCGGAAGCCCGGTCTTCCCGGCCTTCCGTTGGTTGGCCGGGGCCATTTACAATGCAGGGGTCAATACTTGGTCACCGGCACGAAGCCGATCGACTCGATAATCTCTTGGCCCTTCTTGCTCAGGTGCAAGGTCACCAGGGCGTGCAGGTGCGTGCCCAACTTGGGATAGCCGTTGGTGAACATGAACAGGGGCCGGGCCACCGCGTATTTGCCGCTGGCCACCGTGTCTGCATCCGCGGTCACGCCCTCGATGTCCAAGGCCTTGACCGTCCGATCCACGAAACCCAGGCCAATATAGCCGATGGCCGCGGGCGTGGTCTGGATTCGCGAGCGTACGGCCCCGTTGCTGCCCACGTATTCCGTGTCGGCCACGATCTTCTGCTTGTTCATCACCAGGCTTTCGAAGGTCTCGTAGGTCCCACTGTTGGTATCGCGGCTGACCTTGACGATCTTCGTGCTCGGACCGCCGACTTGGCTCCAATCGGTGATCTGGCCCGTATAGATCTCGCGCACCTGCTGCACGGTCAGATTCTTCACCGGATTGCCCGGATGGACCACGATCGCAATGCCGTCCACGGCCACGACGTGCGCCACCGGCATGACTCCGGCGTCGACGGCCGCCTTGAACTCCTCGTCCTTCATGAATCGCGACATATCGGCGATGTCGCAGGCCTTGTTGATCAGCGACTTGGCCCCGTTGCCGCTGCCCGACTCGCTGACCGTGATGTTCACGCCTTTGTGCTGTTCCATGTAGTACTGGGCGAACTGCTTGGCGATGGGGCCGACGGTGGTTGAGCCGTCGATCACGATCTTGGTTTCCTCGGCCGTCCCCGCCACAGACAACGCCGCCCAGGCAATCGCCGCCAGCCAGCCACTAGAGAGCCTCATAGCAAGTACTCCTTTGCTGCGGAATAGAACAGGATCCATGAATACCCGGTGCAGATTAGACGCGCGCTAACCGCACGTCAGGATTGTGTTAGGGCATTAGAAACCGATGCACCGAACAGACAGAGCCACCGAAGGTGATGCTACACGCCCGCCATAAGCGGATGGTCAGGCTTTGGTTACGAGCCTGTTTGGGGGCAGAAAAAAGAACAGTCCGGGCCGACTCGCTACGAGTCGCCCGGACTGTGTCCCCCCTGGGAAGTTCGATTCAAAAACGGATCTCGCGAGCCAAGGCCCTGAGGACCCTGTATCGCGTCGGTCTATCCCTTGTTACGCGGTGCGTCCCGTTCTTGCTCGAAAAGCTCGTTGACGTGAATTGTCATCGACCGCCCAGTGTGTGTCACTTTGGTCGATCTTTGCGGGATACAACCGGCGGAACGGGCGAGACGTCTGGCCCCAAGGGAATGCCCGCCATTGTGGGGATGGGTCACGCCTCCCATTCCACCATTTCATCCCAGCTTACCGCACACGAAACTTCGCCTCATCAAGTTTGCTGTTTAGGCCGATTTTGAGGGTGCCTCATGGCGGCCAGAAAGCCGTTCAGGCTGGATCGCATTGCGCAGCCGCCGCAACTTACCAAGAACACACCAAGACCTTCGCCTTAACAACCTACTCCCGAAGGACGCGAGACAGTGAGTACACCGATTCGGTTGTGGAACGCGATTCTCCGATCCTCCATCCTGTGGGGCTGTGGCCTATCGGCCGGGTTCTTCTGGCTGATCCATGACCAGGGGCCGCTGGCCAATGCCTTCTTGCAGCGTTACACGGCCGGCCATCCCATCAACTCCTGCGAGACCATCTTCTTCTTCATTGGTGTAGCGATCCTGGTGCGCAAGGCGATCGAAGCCGCAGTCCAGTTTCGCGGACAGGGACGTTCCTTGCTGGGCGCCATGCCGGCACATCCCCAAGCCGTCGAGGAATGCGACGCACTGCTCGATCGGCTAGATCACATGCCGGCAAGCCGTCAGCGTCACTACCTGCCGCAGCGCCTGCGCGAGGCCCTGGAGCAGATCCGCCGCTGCCGCAGCGCGTCGACCCTCGAGGACGAGCTGCGCGTGCTGTCGCAACAGGACGCCGACCGCCAATATGGCAGCTACGCCTTTCTTCGAATCATCATTTGGGCCATTCCGATCTTGGGGTTCTTGGGCACGGTGGTGGGCATCACCATGGCCATCGCCAACCTGTCCTTCAACCCCGAGGCCTTGGAGCAATCCACGCACGAGGTCGTGTCGGGCCTGGCCGTGGCCTTCGACACCACGGCGCTGGCTTTGGCCTTGGCCATGTTCCTGATGTTCGGCCAGTACGTGGTCGAGCGGCTGGAAACCGCCCTCTTGGCGCGCGTCGACCAACAAGCGGCCGACGAACTGTTGGGACGCTTCGAGCAGCTTGCCCCCGGCGCCGACGGCCAGATGCAGGCCGTGCGTCACATGGCCGAGAGCGTGCTCCAGGCGGTGGAGATCCTGGTCCGCCGCCAGGCGGAACTCTGGCAGTCCACGATCGACGCCGCACAGCAGAAATGGACGCGCTCGGCCGAGACCACCGGTAAGCAACTGCAGACCGCCATGGCCGCCGGGCTGGCGGAAAGCCTCAAAACCCATGCCCAGCAGGTCGCGGCCATCGAACATGCGGCCGCCGAGCAGAACCGGCGCCAGTGGGAACCGCTGCAACGCAGCCTGACGCAGAGCGTCGAGACCCTGGGCAGTCTGCAAACCGTCATGGCGCGCCAGGCCGAGGTCTTGCACCGGGCCATCGAGGCCAGTGGCGAGGTGGCTCGACTGGAAGAAACGCTCAACCGCAACCTGGCCGCCCTGGCCGGCTCGAAGAACTTCGAGCAGACCGTGATGAGCTTGGCTGCGGCGATCCACCTGCTCAACGGACGCCTGGCCGGAGGCGACGCGGCGGCCGTCGTACACCTGGCCCCCTCACGAAAGACGAGTCAGGCCGCATGAAGCCCGGCGTGCTCCCCAAACGACGAAACTCCGGCGGGGTGACCATCGCCCTGTTCCCCTTTCTGGCCGTGCTGGTCTGCGCCATGGGCGCGCTGATCGTGATCCTGGTGCTAATGACGCGCCAGGCGCGCTTGCAGGCCTGCGAAGTGGCGGCCAGCAAGGTGGCCCAGCAAGAGATCCAACTCCGCCAGGAGCAGGAGGGCATTCGCTGGCGGATCGAGCAACTGAAGAGCTCGCGCCAGGCCACCGAAGCCCAGTTGGCCGAACTGCGCCTGCAACTGGGGCACCTGGAGGATCATAGCCGCCGGCTCCGCCAGCGTTTGACCGAGTTGCAGGCCGCGCGCGACGATCTGCAACGCGGTGGCTCGTCGGCCACCCAACAGCGTGCCCAGGTGGAAGCCCAGATCGAGCGCGTCAAACAGGCCATCCTCGAAGCGGAGAAAGGACGCGCCGCGGCCGAGGCGACCGCCGCGCAGCGCAACCGCTCGTACGCCATTGTTCCCTTTGTGGGCGTGAACGGCACGCGCCGCCGGCCGATCTACATCGAATGCCTGCCCAACGCCGTGATCCTGCAACCGGAACGCATCCGGCTGACCGTCGCCGATTTTGAAGGGCCCTTGGGTCCCGGCAACCCGCTGGCCTC
Organism: uncultured Planctomycetales bacterium; assembly: GCA_937889015.1. Lineage (GTDB taxonomy): Bacteria > Planctomycetota > Planctomycetia > Pirellulales > Thermoguttaceae > CALARR01. Next base: position 7,690 of record CALARR010000247.1, read on the forward strand.
GGCGCTCCGCGCGGTGCGCGAGTACTGGGTGCTGCACGACGGATTCGATCCGGAGAAGTCCGGCGAGCCTTACCCCTTGTTGCTGGTGCGGCCCGAGGGCATTAAGGCCTACTATGCGGCGCGCGAGGCGCTCAAGTCCTGGGGTTCCGATCAGGGCTACGAACTGGTAGGCGAGGACTGGAACATCAGTTATCCCACCGCGCCCGATCGCGAACTGGCCGAAGTCGTCGAGGAATCGCTGCGTTCGGCGCGCCAGCGGCAACAGGAACTGATCGCCGCCGCCCCGCGCGCCTACGGCAGCTCGTCGCGACGGCGGTACCGCGCCGCGCCCGGCGGCGGAGTCATGCCCGACGGCGACCTGATCGAACCCGAAGAGCGCGGCTCCGGCAAGCGTTCCGGCACGGGAGAGGCGGGATTCGGCGCTTCGCCGAGCTCAGGCGGCGCGGTGGGCACGGGCGAGTATGCGCGCTTGGGCGCGTATCCTGACGCAGGCTCAACGGCCAATGCCGGTTCCGCGGCAGCCGGCGCCGATTCATCGCTGGCCGCCGGCGCGACGGCGGGAGCACCTTCCGCGACGTCTCCCGCTGCCGCCGCGAGCGGCACGGCCGAGGCGGGCCGTGCACACCAGCAGGACTGGGCCCTCTCGGGCACGCCGCGCGAGCAGGCCGAAATGCTCCCCGGCCAGGCGACTGCGCAAGCCGCGCCCAAGCCGGGGTTGTGGGAACCCGCACCGCCTCCCGCCCCGCCCGAGCGCGACAAGGACAAGAATAAAGACAAAGACCGCTTCCAGCCCGATCGTGGCCAGCCGGAATTCGCGGCCACAGCGCCGGTGGGACGCAAGCTGGCCGACGCGCGCGGCGTGGACTGGGGCTTGCGCAACGCCGCGCGCGGCGCGGTGGCCATTACCCGACCGATTCAGGTGGAATGCTACGCGGACCGCTTGGTGCTGGTGCCGGAACCCGGCGTGCGTGGCGGCAGGAATGTGCCCCTGGGCTCACGCACGGCCGACTCCATCGACGCTTTTGTGTCGGGCGTGTGGGAGTTCATGGACGGCTGGGGCATCGCCGGGCGCGGCATGTACTGGAAGCCGGTGTTGAAGGTCGCGGTGGCCCCCGACGCCGAACCGCGATTCCAGGACCTGCAGCGACTGCTGGAGGGCAGCGGCCTGGACATCGTGCGGAGGTAAGAAGCGTCCCGCTAATCCCTAATCCCTAATCCCTAATCCCTAATCCCTAATCCCTAATCCCCAATCCCTAATCCCTGTTTCCTGCTCCATGCCGCGTCCCTCTCGTGCTGAATCCACCGCGCCCGGCCAGGACTCGTTCCTGGACATCATGACCAACATGGTCGGGATCCTGATCATCCTGGTGATGATGGTGGCGGCGCGCGTGCGCAACGCGCCGGCCCAGGCGCCCGAGACGCCGCAAGCTCAGGAGCAACTGACGCAGGAGAAGCAGACCGAGCAATCGCTGACGGCCGACATCTATCGCCTGACGTCCGACATGCGGACGCTCGGCGCGCACCTGCAGCAGCGATTCGCGGAGCGCAACCGCCTGTCAACGACCGTGGCGGCTGCCGAGCAGGCCGTGCAGCAGGGGCGCCAGTCGCTCGACACAGCGGCGCAGCAGGAATTCGATCTGCGGCAGAACCTGGCCGCGGCCCAGGCGCAACTGGAGGCGATCGAGCAGCAACGCCGCGACGCGCAGCAGCGCGTGGCCGCGCCAGAACAGATCGAGTGCTATCCCACCGCGCTGGGCAAGATCGTGGACGACGACGAGGCGCACTTCCAGATCCGCGCCGGCCGGATCACCTTCGTGCCGTTCGACGAGTTGATCAAGCGGTTCAAGTCTGACGCGGAGCAGAAGGTCTACAAGCTCCGCGACCAGAAGGAACTGACCGAGACGGTCGGCCCCCTGGGCGGCTTCCGCATGCGTTATACCATCCGCCGCTTCGACACGGCCGTCGACGAGCGCGTGCCGACCAGCCGCGGCGGTAGCTATGTGCGCCTGGTGCAGTGCGACCTGATCCCCGTGGCCGGCGACCTGGGCGAACCGGTCGACGCGGCCTTGGGCCCCAATTCCGAGTTCCGGCAGATCCTGGCCACGTTCCGGCCGGGCCGGACCACGGTCACCCTCTGGACCTATCCGGACAGCTTCGGCTCCTTCAACCGCGTGAAGAAGGAGTTGTACCAGATGGGCTTTGCCACGGCGGGCCGGCCGCTGCCGGAAGGGACCTTCATCGGCGGCTCGCCCGAGGGCAGCAAGTCGCACGCAGAGTGAGGCGGGGGAAGAAAGGGATTGGGGATTAGGGATTAGGGATTTGGGGGGCGAGGGGCTTGCAACAACGCAACATGCAACGCCTCGCAGGGTGTCGCGTGGTGTTGCTTCGCCCGGTCCTTGCCGCAAGCTATTTCTTTCCAACACCTTCCGTCTAAGCAACACGCCGCCGCGTTTCTAGTACCGATGGATGGGTTGTTGCATCCGCCTTGGGGGCAGGGGGGATGGAGCCGGGCCGGTGGCAGATTATTGCCAGCCGGGAGTGACGCTGCCGGCCCTTTGCGATAAGGGCCGCACCGCGGTACGGGGCTGCGAGAAGACCGCAGTAACCACGAAGGACGAAGGGGGATGGGGTTGGGCGGCTTCACGCCTTCCATCGGCCAACGCCGCTGCTGGTGCAGTCTTCGTGGTCTTCGTGAACTTCGTGGTTGTCCTTGGTTCTGGTTGCGGACGGTGCGGCGAGAGGGGCCGGGTCTTATTTCTTCGCACCGATGCACCACAGCGCCTCATGGGTGCGGAGGAAGAGCTTGCCGCCGGCCGGGACGACCGAGGAGTTGCTCCGCTCGCCCAGCGAGTTCACCGCCACCAGTTCGAACTGGGGACTGGCCTTAAAGACGAAGCAATCGCCTCCCTGCGTGATCGTGTAACAGTTGCCGCCAGCAAGCATCACGGACGACCAGTTCTGGCCGGTCTTTCCCGGGCCGCGGAGTCGCTGCTCCCACACGAGCTGGCCCGTGGCCAGCTCGAAACACTCCGCCACGCCGGGGTCGTTGTGGATGTAGAGGTGGCCCTGATGGACCACGCCCGAGCCGATCCGCTGTTTGGTGCGCGGATGATGCCAGAGTCGGCGCGACTCGGTGACGTCGCCGCTGCCGCCGGTCTTCACCGCCAGTCCCATTCCGCCAAAGCCGCCCAGCGCCACCACCGTCTCGCCTTCGTAGACCGGCGACGTGTAAACCAGCGGGTTCAAGCCGGAGCAGGTCCAAAGCTCCCGGCCGGTCCGGGGATCGTAGGCGGCCAATCGCCGCGGCCAGCTCAGGAGCATCTGCGGTGGGCCGTCCGCGGGCATGAGCACGGGCGTGCTCCAGGAGCCGATGTAGGTAGCGCGCTCGCGGTCCTTGCTGCCGCGTACGTCGTCGTCGGCCGGCTTCCCGTAACCGCTGACTTCGTCGTGTTGCCAAACGGTTTTGCCGGTCTTCTTGTCCAGCGCCACGAGAAACGACCGGTCTCCCGGTCCGAAGTTCAGGAAACACAGATCGCCGTGAATCACCGGCGAGGAGCCGTAGCCCCAGATGTGCCGCTGCACGCCCAGATCGCGAGTCCACAGCCTGCGGCCGGTCAGGTCGTAGCAGTGCAGCCCGTCGGAGCCGAACCAGGCGATCACGCGTTGGCCATCGGTCACTGGCGAGGCGGAACAGTAGGGATTGGTCGAGTGCGTGGGGTCATCGGCATGCCGGGTGGGTACGCCGCGTTGCCAGAGGACCTTGCCATCGGCGCGGCCGAAACAGATCAGCGTGCGCTGCGTGCCGACCGCCTGCGTCAAGAACACCCGATCCTTCCAGACGATCGGAGTCGAATTGCCGCGTTCCGGCAGGGCCACGCGCCAGCGAACATTCTCCGTAGGGCTCCATCTCACAGGCAGATCCGTCTCTTCCGAGACACCCGTGCCCAAGGGCCCGCGCCACGCCGGCCAGTCAGC
>CALARR010000248.1 GCA_937889015.1 uncultured Planctomycetales bacterium
CTGGAGTTTACGGAATTGAACCTTCTCGGGCATCGCAGAGAAAGCGTCCTTTGCGGATGGAGCCACCGTCACGGTCGCTTGCGCGGAGTCTTCTTTCACAACAACCTTGCCCAATGTGACGGACGAGAGCAGTTCTTTCGCAGTCGGTCGCTTCCATTCCGGCCGGGCATCCCCTGAGTTCGTCATCAGTTTCGCCAGTTTCTCGTGCCTGTCCGCGATCTGCTTCATTAGTCTGCCGGGGGTCTTGATCTTCGACATCGCGTTCACGAGCGCTGTGTCCGGCGAATCTTCGTCGGCCTTTTTTGTCTGACCGCTAGCACCATCATCCAGGGACGGATCGATGCCATGTTCGCGAAAGACCTTTTGCATCTCGGGGTCTTGGCCGAAGAGATACACGGCAGAGAAGAGAGACAGGCCGAGGTGGTAGGCCTTCGCTTCGGGGGTCAACGACGAGAGCATCAAGTCGAAGTCTTCGGAAACGACGCCCATCAAATAGGCGTGAAACGCCGCTTCCGGCGAGTCGAAGCCGGGGCGCGTGTCTTTGGCAGACGACGGCAAAGTCGCACCGAACACAAGAGCCGCTAATGCGAGCGATCGCATCTTCTGATCCTCCGTGAAAATCCGCGTATACAGCGGCTGGCTCAGGCCCTTCGTGCTCAGCGAAGCGGTGCTCGTAATCGTGATCGACGCGTTTCGGCGAATTCTATGTGGAACAGACGCTATGCCGATCGCAGTGGAACAGGGCTTTTGTCACCGGAACCGCTGTTCGATTACGAGCACGAGCACCGCCGCAAGCGGCTGAGCACGAACGCTTCGTTGCCAGAGCCTACGCGGTAACGTGATTCTTAGAACCTATCCCAGAACCATCACAGCCACATCGAGCGGCCCAGCCGCACTGATCTGCCGTCAGGTTCTGGGACCGGCTCTTAGAATGACCTGGCCTTCCACATCCTGATCTCTGACCGCCCTCACCCCCCGCCCCCCTCCCGCAGGCGGGAGAGCGGCTTGCTTCGCCGCAACGCGGTCGGTTGACTCTACAGGACGTACTGCGGGATCTTGACCGTCTCGCCGTCCTTCATGGCCGAAAGGTGCGCGTAATAGCCGGGAACGGTCATGTTCAGGGCGTCGATCACGCCCACCGCCGGCTGGCGGCCGCGCAGAATGGAGTCGATGAAGTCATCGCACAGGTAGCCGTGCGATCCGCCATGGCCGCCGGGGGCCACGCCCGGCGGCAGGGCGTATTTGCGGACCTGCGATCCCAGTCGCTTGACGATCCGTTTGCCCTCGTCGCAGCCCGTGTACTCCAGGTCGTACCCGCCGATCTCGCCACGCACGCGGCCCGCTTCGAGGTACTTTCCGTAGGCCGGGCAGACCATCATCCGGGACAAGCCTCCTTCGGTCGTGTGGAACAGACCGATCTCCGATTGGAACATGTTGCCGATGGCGTTGGGCACGCGCTTCGACTTGTCCAGCGGTAGCAGGCCCTGGCAGGAAACGTCCGTGAAACTGCCATGCGTCACCCCCACGTAGTAGGCCGTGGCGTGGGTCGGATACCACATGGGCGATCCGTTGCGTCGCCAGTCCTTATAGGAGCCGATCGACGGCGCGCCCGGCTTATGCGTGTGGCAGTACTCGCCCTCGGAATAGATGATCTTGCCGAAGCCGCCGGCGGCGTAGATCCTCTCCATCGCGTACAGGTCGTCGTGAAAGCAGGAGGTCTCGAACATCGCGTACACCAGCCCCTTGTTCTTGCGGCAGCACTCCAGGAGCCGCTGGGCGTCATCGATGTCGCCTCGAAAGGCGGGCACGGCCGTGCAGACATGCTTGCCGTGGTTCAGAACCTCGATGCAGTGCCTGGCATGCGACGGGGCGTCGGTCGCGACGAAGATGGCTTCGATCGAGTCGTCCTTGACCATTTCTTCTAGCGAAGAATAGGTTTTCGGGCACTTGACGACCTGCGACAAGGCCTCGCAGCGGTCGGGAAACAGATCGCTCACCGCCACGACCTGGACGTTGGGATGATGCTGGAACTCGAACGCGGCCGAGAACTTGCAGACGCCGTAACCGACCAGCCCCACGCGGATCTTGCGGTCCGAAAAGGGCTTCCAGACCTGTGTCGGGTCGTAATCGGTCTTCGTCTGGTCGAAGCCGGCGATCGCCGGCTGCGCGCTTCGCACTTCACGGATCGCAGCGGCGCCGGCCATGGCGGCCGCCGAGGTCGTCAGGAACCCGCGGCGTGACAGGTGGGGCATGACTCGTTTCTCCGCATGGGGTTGTTGGTGGTGGGATGAGAAGGCCTCAGGCGAACTGCGGGATCTTGAGCAACTCGCCTCCCTTAAGTGACGACTCGTGGGCCACGATGCCGGGAACCGTCATGTTCAAGGCGGCGATGATGTCGACCAGCGGTTGGCGGTCTTGCAGCAGCGCCGTGACAAACTCGTTGACCAAGGGGCCGTGCGATCCGCCGTGTCCGCCGGGCGGCACATTGGGAGGCAACGCCGGCCGCTCCAGGTCCGGCAGGTTCTTTTCCTCGCCGGAGTAGGGACCGTTCCACATCGCGCCGCGCTGGCCGCGCACGCGCCCGGCCTCGGCGCCGGGGCCTTTGGTGTCCCGGCTCTGGATCATGCAGGCGGTGCCGCCTTCGCTGGTTCGCAGCAGCGCGATCTGCGTGCCGAAGGGATTCTTGTAGGGGTTGTTCTCGGGCCGCCGCCACTCCATGGCGCTGGGGATGCCCATGCACGAGACCTCGCTGAAGCTGCCGTTGGTGACGCTGACGTAGTAGGCGGTGGCGTGCGTGGGATACCACTGCGGCGGCAGTCCCACACGCCATTCGCGGAACGACGCGATCGGCTTGGCTGCATAGTGAAAGTACTCGCCTTCCGTATAGATCAGCTTGCCGAAGCCGCCGGCCCGATAGATCTGCCGCATGGCATAGCAGTCTTCGTGGAAGCTGGAGGTTTCGAACATCATGTACTTCAGTCCGCTGGCGCGGACCACTTCCAGCAAGCGATGCGCATCCTCGATCGAGCCGAACACGGCCGGCACCGCGGTGGCCACGTGTTTGCCGTGCTTGAGCACGTCGATGCAGTGTTTGACGTGGCTGGGCGCGTCGGTGGCCACGAAGACCGCCTCGATCGTGTTGTCCTTGACCAGTTCTTCCAGCGACGGATAGGTCTTGTCGCAACGATAGACGGTGCTCAGTTTCTTGCAGCGTTCCGGTTGCAGGTCGCTGACGGCCGCCACCGTCACGTTGGGATGCTGGTGGAAGGCGAAGGAAGAACCAAATCCGCCGCCGACAATGCCCACGCGGAGCTTGCGGTCGGAGACGGGCGTCCAGACGCCCTTGGGACGGGCCGAGGTCGCCACCCCGGCGGCCCCGTGCGTCTTCTCGTTCAGGACATCGGTCTTGGGCGCCTGGCCCGCCGTGGCGTTGACCCAGGGGGCCGCCGCGGCAGCGCCCAGCGAGCCCAGCCCGACCTTCTGCAGAAAGGAACGTCGCGAATCAAACTGAGGCATGGGACCCATTCCTGTATGTGTCTGTGTGGAGTACCGAAAGGCCGCGCCGCCAGCCCTCAGTCGAACTGGGGAATCTTGAGCAGTGCGCCGTTCTTCATGGCCGACTCGTGGGCCACGATGCCCGGCACGGTGAGGTTGAGCGCCATGCGGATATCGACTAGCGGCTGGCGGTCTTCGAGAATGGCGGTGACGAACTCGTTGGTCAGATGGCCGTGCGAACCGCCGTGCCCGCCCGGCGCGACGCTGGGCGGCAAGGGGGGCCGGCTGATGCTGAACGGCTTGGGCTTGTCGCTGCCGCCCAGCTTGTTCCAGATGGCGTCGCTCTCGCCGCGCACCCGGCCGGTCTCTCCGCCCGGCCCGCGCGAATCCCAACTCACGGCCATCCGCGCCATGCCTCCTTCGCTGGTCCGCAGCAAGGCCACCTCGGTACCGAAGGGGTTCTTGTAGCGATTGTTTTCGGGCTTGAGGTGTTCGATGATGCTGGGCATGCCCATGCACGAGACCTCGGTGAAGCTGCCGCCGGTGACGCATACGTAGTAGGCGTTGGAATGCGTCGGATACCACTGTGGCGGCAATCCCACGCGCCACTCGCGGAACGAATCGATCGGCGTGGCCATGTAGTGAAAGTACTCGCCTTCGCAGTAGATCAGCTTGCCGAAGCCGCCGCTGCGGAAGATCTGCTGCATGGCGTAGCAGTCCTCATGAAAGGCCGAGGTCTCGAAGAGCATGTACTTGCGACCGCTGGCCTTGACCGCTTCGCGCAGTCTATGCGCATCCTCGACCGAGCCGAAGACGGCCGGCACGGCGCAGGCCACGTGCTTGCCGTGCTTGAGCACCTCGATGCAGTGTTTGGCGTGGCTGGGGGCGTCGGTGGCCACGAACACGGCCTCGATCGAGTCGTCCTTGACCAGTTCTTCCAGCGAAGGATAGGTCTTTTCGCAGCGGCAGCGCTTGGCCAGTTCCTGGCAGCGTTCGGGCTGCAGGTCGCTCACGGCGGCCACGGTCACGTTGGGATGATCCTGGAAGCCGAAGCCCGCGCCGAAACGGCACACGCCATAGCCCACGATGCCCACGCGGATCTTGCGATCGGACACGGGCTTCCATTGGCCCTTGGGCCGGGCCGAAGTTTGCACCCCAGACTCGCCCAGGATCTTGGCATCCAAAGGTCTGGAGTCGGCGGCCAGCACCCACTGGCCGGCGAGCACCGTGCCCAGCGAACCGGCCCCGGCACGCTGCAGGAATGTACGCCGTGAAAGAAAGTCGGTCATCGCGAATTCCTTAAACCAGGAGAAGTGACTAGGAGTGGGGAGGAAGGCTGTCCGTCCGTCGTCTTGCGAGGAGAGTCGCTGGGTCGAGAATCGATGAAGAAGGGCCTTGGCGCGGTCTGACTGCCTGGGCCGCCGAGGGATGCCTCAACACGCGACCGCAGAGTGTTGGGGTCACGCCGCCGTCGCTGATCGCCGGTTCGCCGTTGACGAACAGCCAACGGACTCCGCCGGCATAGACGCCCGGTTTCTCGAACGTCGCATGGTCGCGGAAGGTCTTGGGATCGAACGCCAGCACGTCGGCGAAGGCCTGGGGCCGCAGATATCCCCGGTCGTTCAAACGCAAGATGTCGGCCGGCAAGCCGGTGCAACTCCGAATCGCCTGGGCCATGCCGAGCACCTTCTGCTCCAGGACATAGCGGCCGATCTTGCGAGGGAAGGTGCCGAACAACCGCGGATGGAAGACGGGCGAAGTGGTGGGCGCCGCGCCCCAGCCGTCGGAAGCGGTGGCGACCCAGGGAAGCGTCATGCCGTATTGTACATCCTCTTCGCACATCGCGAAGTTGACGACGCTTCCGCCGCCGCTGCAGTAGACTTCCAGGACGACCTCGACCGGATCGACTTGTTCTGCAGCCGCGATCTCCGAGATCCGGCGGCACTTCCAGGCTTCCTTCTTGCAGGAACAGAGCAGCACGTCCTGGGTATTGGCCAGCCGGCTGCGAAGCAGCTCGCGGACCTGGCGATCGAGGCCGGGGTCGGCCTTCATGCGCTCGCGGAGGTTTTTGTTTCCGCCGGGAATGCCCTGCAGCGGCACCACCGAGGGGACAAAGCTCGTCGAGGAGGCAATGTACGGGTATTGGTCGGCGGTGGCGTGCTGCCCTTGCCGGCGAGCCTCTTCAATCACGGCCGCCGCATCGCGCAGCTTGCCCCAGTTTGGCTTGAAGCTGCTCTTGAAATGGGAGACATGGACTGGCAAACCGGCGCGCCGGCCGATCTCCAAGGCCTCGCGGACCGAATCGACGAGCCCGTCCGACTCGTTGCGGATATGGCTGGCGTACAGACCGCCGTGGGAAGCGACGACCGACGCCACTTGCACCAACTCATCGATTTCAGCATGGGCGTTCCAGGCGTAATACAGGCCTGTGGACATGCCCCAGGCCCCAGCGCGCATCGCGCGGTCCGTGAGGGTTTTGAGAGACGCCATTTCCTCCGCGGTGGGACGCCGGCCGGCGTTCTTCATGGCCGCGCTTCGAATCGGGCCATAGGCGGCCAGGTGGATCACGTTCGAGCCGACCCCCTGCTTTTCCAGGCGTTCGAGATACCCGCCTACGTCGGCAGGCCCAAGGCCGCAATTGCCGGTGACGACCGTGCTGCAGCCCTGCTTAAGGTAGTTTGCGTTGGCGCGGAGTTCCGGTTTGGTGAGGCTCCGGTCACTGTGGGTGTGCAGGTCGATAAACCCGGGGGTGACAATCAGTCCCGTGCAGTCGATCACCTGGACCACGCGATCGACCTTGAAGTTCCCGACCGCCACGATCCGCTCGCCGCGAATAGCCACGTCTCCGGCGACGGCCTCGGCACCGGTGCCGTCGTAGAGGGTTCCTCCCTGCAGGAGCACATCGGCCTCTGCTACCCGGATCTCGGCCGCGCAGAGACCCCTGCCGGTCGCGGCGGTGCCCAGCGAGCAGATGCCCGCACTGCGTAGGAAGGTCCGTCGAGTCCACTGGTTCTTCAACATGGCGGTGTTTCCTGGGATGCGGAGGGCATGCTGGCCGGTGCAGGCCGCGGCGCCGAGGAATGGATCAGCCGCAAGGCATTGTCATGGAAAATCGCCGCCACGTCGATGGCGCCCAGCTCCAAGGCCTCGCAGGCCTGCCGGATCGCCCAAAGTTCCTCGTACATGTAGAGCGTGTAGCCGGCCTCGATCTGCGGCGACTCGCGCTGGCGATTGAAGTGGAAGGGATAGCTGGTGCGATTGATGTAGCGCGTCCCCTCGTACTGGCGCCGGCCGCGCATGTAGAACACCGGATTGTCGCTGCCGTAGACGATCCGCTTCGGCCCAAAAGTCTTTAGCGCCAGGTGATGGACCTGAGGATTCATCACGGCCGAACAGTCGAAGTACAGCCCCTGGTCATCGGCCAGTTGCGGGAAAGCCTCCTCGGCATGCGGCAGCGTATAGCAGCGTCCCAGATGGGCGATCACCAGCACGACCTGAGGATACCGCCGGCGAATCGCGCGGATTTCGGCGATGTTGGCCGGATGTCCCAGGCGATCTGCCTTGGGCACGTGCAAGGTGACCCACGCCCGGCGCTCGTTCAAGACCTCCAGGTGGTGGTGCGGCAGGAAGTCGAAGATCGAGGCCTCCAGGTGCTTGTCGCGCGTGGTCGGGTCATTGCTGATCAGTGTGTAGTACGGTTTGATGCCCACCACCGGAGCCTGGTTCAGCAACCGTGCGATGTGCTCAGCCGGCCAGTCTGGGCAGGTCACTGCCAGGCAGAACCAGCCGCGTTGCAGGCTCTCCACCTGGAGTCGCTGATTGCAGGCCGGCAGGTCATAGTTGAGGTCCGGGGAGGGGAAACACAGGCACGAGAACTCGCGATCCGGAAACACGATGGATTGGCAGCGCGCGGCGGCCTGGGCCCCGATCGGCTCGTTGACTTCGCCGACCCAGTACTGGCGGCGTTTCTCTTCGCTGGGTACGCTGCGCCGGAATTCCGGCTCGACGACGTGCGTGTGGGCGTCGAAAAGCTGCGCGGGCAGCCAGTCGGCCAGATGCTCATCCCAGAATCGTCGGTCGACGTCTGTATAATCGAAGACGTAGTGCAGGGGGATCGGAAGTGTCATTGGATGTCAGAAAACGAGGGTCGTAGCAGTCGGGCCGGTCACCCTGGAAAACCGGCCTCCCAATGGTCGGGTTCACGGCATGGTTTAGCTGAGACACGATGAGCGTGCTCCGCGCAGATCGGCTCTTGGAAACTCTCCAGGTACTCCGCCAACAAGGGCGCATAGATCGCATGCTGCGGCCCGGGGTCGATCGTCCGGCCCGGCGGCAGCCAGCTGCGCGCCACGTCGACCAGATCGCCCGAAGCCCACAGGCTGCGCGCGATCATGGCCGCTCCCAGCGCGCTGACATCCGAAGTGTTCACACAGGTCACGGGCAGGTCCAGCACGTCTGCCAGGAGCTGGGGGGTGGTGCGGCTGGCGGCCGCACTGCCGGACATGAGGATCTTCTGGGCGGGGAAACCGGCCTGGGTGAGGACGCGGAGGTGCCGGGCCAGCTCGCAGGCCAAGCCTTCCAGCACGGCGCGCACGAGGTGGGGCGGCCCGTGGGCGAGCGTGATCCGCTCCAGGCTGCCTCCACACTGAGAACGGGCATGGGGTTCGGCACCCGGCAGCAGCAGCGGCCAGCAGCGCAGCCCGGCGCTGCCCGGCGGGGATTGCTCGGCGTAGCGGTCGATGTCCTCCAGGCTGGCGCGGGTCTGGCCCACCAGCCGCAGCGCCCACTCGATGGCCGACCCGCCATTGACCAGCGACAGCATCTGGCCCCAAACGCCGGGCACAGGATGCGGAGCGACAAAGGCGGAGGCGACGATGGGCTGCGCGAGGCGCGCGGTGTTGGCCAGCAGAACCCAGGCAGTGCCGGCGCCGAAGTTGATCTCGCCTGGGGCCAGAGCACCCGCCCCCAAGGCCGCCGCGTACTGATCGTGAACCGCCGGGGCCACGGGGATCCCGGCGGTCAGGCTTAGCTCTGCGGCGGCCTGCGTCGACAGGCCGCCGGCCGGCTGGTCGAGCGGCACAAGGTCGGGCAACTGCCCCTCATCCAGGCTCAGCCGCGCAAGTAATTCGGGATCCGCTCGGCGAAGCCAGGGATTGTACAACAGTGCGATGGCCAGCGAGGTCGGATCGTGCGCGCGCCGGCCGCACAATCGGCCGACAATCACATCACCCACGAATCCCAGTCGATGGGGCGGTCGGAGCAAACTGGGGGATTGAGAGTTCAGACGCAGCACCTGGCCCAGGGTCATGCTGCTGCCACCGTGGCCCACGTGTGCAGCGAGCCAGTCCGCGCCGACCGATTGGATCAGTTCGCGGTCAAAAGGCGCGCCGCGCCGGTCGAGCCAACTGATGACGCGGTGCAGGGGGCGGTCGTGGTCGTCGAGGATCTGGACCGCGCCGCCCTGGCTGGAGACTCCGATGGCCTGGATCTGGGCGCCGCACCCAGCCGCCGCCTGGCCGATCGCCGAACGCGTGGCGGCCCAGATCTGCTCGATATCCTGCTCTACGCCGCCATCCGGAGTCACCCAACGCTCCACCGGCGCTGCGCCGGCGCCAACGATTCGGCCGGCGGCGTCGACAACTTGCGCCTTGACGTTGGTGGTGCCCAGATCGAAACCCAGGAACATCGATCAGACCTCGTAGTAGTCGGCCGGCAGCAGCGCCGCCAGTTGTTTGAGCTGCGCGGTGGCGTCACCCGGACAGATGGCATGGTGGTGCGGCCCGCCAAAGTGCGCGTAGGCCGTCAGCCACTCGCGCACGTCGCCGCGCACGTGGATGGTGCTGTGGGGTAGGGGCATCGCCGCCAACGGCCCGAAATCGGCGATCATCACGCGGCTGACAATCAATCGCCATCGCTGCCGTGGACCCAGGGCCAGCGCGCAGAGCGTGGCCGGACCGGGCTCGAACGAGGTGACCAACACCAGTTGGCGGCCCTGGGTCCGCGTGATGGGTTTGGGCCTGGCCACAAGCGGCACGGGCCGGTCGCTGCGCGCCATGGCCACGTTCGCCTCGCCCATGTGGCTGAGGAACAGTCCATTGCCGGCAAAATCGATGGTGAACATCTCGCTGAACGAGGCCGGGCCTGCCACCTGCTGCAGAAGCCAGGTGTTCACTGCGCCGGGCAGGTCTCCCTCGCCGGCAAACCCCAAGCCGTCGGCCATCAACCGGCTAGCGGCCACGAAGGGCACGGTCTGCGTACGGCTGTCCTCGCCAAAGGCCATGAACTGGTAGCTGAAGGCCTGCACGCGATGCTGCTCCAGCAGCGAGCGCAGCGCCCACTCGGCGCGCGCCGTGAGTTCCAGGTCGCGCGGCGACAGGTCGCCGGCCACGGCATACCGCGCGCGGTAGTCATCCTGGATGGCGGCGACCTCGCAGGCTGGCGCCGCTTCCGCCCCGGCAATGTAGTCCTCAATGGCCAAGGACTTCCAGCCGCACCCCAGCGATGCGCACAAGTGCGTCGTGTCGCAGGCAAAATCGCCCATGCCGGGAAAGGGATAGCCCAGCAATCCCAGGCGGAGCCGCCGCAGGCGAGACACGGCCGCGGCCGCGCGGAAGAAGGCCGCCAACTCGGTCAGGCCGTCGGGGTCGCGCACATGGGAGGTGACAAACGCGAACGGAACCTCGCTGCGGCGGAGCACGTTGGCCAGGTCCTGGGTGCCGTGCACGCCGTGGTTGTCCGTCATCAGGCCCGGCGTGAACTGCGCGTCCACGCCCCACAGTTCCTGGGTGTTCCAGATCACGATCGGCAGTCGCGTGCGGCGCAGCGCGCCCAGCGACACCTGGCTGGGCGAGTAGGTCAGGCAGAGGACCAGCAGGGCTTCGGCTCCCTCCGCCTCGTAGCGGGTCACACACTCGGCCACGGCGTCGGCCTGGAAGACGGCCCCGGCAAAAAGAACCTCGGCGTATTCGGACAAAGCCGGCAGCAAGGCCGCACGCAGCCATGCTTCGCGCCCCTCGCGCAGCCCGGGGGCAAGCTGCTCATAGAGATCCAGGGTTAGCGCCAGGACTCCGACTCGGGGTTTGCGGTCTGAATGGGGCATGGTGCGTGCTTGCAAAAGGCCGGTTGGCACGGTTGGCGTCTGTCAGTTCAGTTGGTGCTTGTGCAGGGCATCGTCCGCCGGTGTGCCGCGTTTGACCACATCGCACAGCGCGGCCTGGAAGGCGAAAGGATCGGAAACCTGGATCGCGTTGCGGCCGAAGACCACGCCGCCGGCGCCGTCCTCGATCTCCCGCTGCGCCAATCGCAGGGCGTCGCGCGGTGTGGGTAACTTCTCCGCTCCCAGGCCGAACACCGGCACCGGGCAACCGGCGGCGACTTCGCGGAAGCCGATCGTGTGGAAGGTCTTGATCGCATCCGCTCCCAGTTCGGCTACGATCCGCGCGCCGACCAGGACGTTCCGGTGCAAGTCCTCAGGGCCCAACTGGGCGTGCGCCGTGGGAAAGTACTCGCCGATGACCGGAATGCCCAGGGCGTGGCAGGCGTTGGTCAAGCGGCTGAAAACCTCCACGTTGGCGGCGTCGCGCTGTTCATCGCCGGTCTGCAGCGTCAGCGACACCAGGCCGATGTCCATGCCCTCGCGCAGCGCGTCTTCGGGCGAGAAGGAGTACACGCTTTTCGCGCCCGTGTAGCCATAGCCGAAGCAGTAGACGGTGTTCCAGTTCAGTCGCACCACGGCCAGCGGTCGCTTGGGGCGAGCAAAGACCGCCGCGCAGTGCCGCAGCATGCCCGGGGCCAGCAGCACCGCATCGACCGCCGGGTTGATCTTGGCCGCCGTGGCCGGCAGGTCCTGCATGCCGGCGATCGGGCCGTCGAACAGGCCATGGTCGATGGCGATAATCACGGCTCGGCCGTCGCCCAGAAGTCGCTGCATGCGGATTTCACGGCCGTCCATAGACAGGAGTCTCGGAGAGGGAGTGGATGGAAGAGGCACGCCTGGCGACAAGGGCCACTCCTAGCTGTTATAGCCGGACGCCACCGGCCGCCTAGGCAATTCTGCGCATCTTTTGTGCCATTCTGCGCAGCATGGGCGGGCCTTCCGCGCGGGCGTGTCTCCGGGCCGCCGGCTGCGCGCTGCGGTGAACACCTGGAACGCTCACTCGGGCGGAGAATTCACGCGATCCTTGCGGTGATCGAGAGATGGCCTGGGCACGCAGCGACGGCGGCTCGCGTCGCGCGGAAGCGACAATCGCAACGCCTGCTGGCGGCACGCGTGTGCCATTCTGCGCAGGCAAGGGTGCTCAATAGGCGAGCCCGGCACGGAGCAGCAGCGTGCCGTCCGGCTGGGATTCGGAAGAGGTGCTCAGATACTCGAGCTTGCGGCTGAAGACGTAGCCCACCTCGATGCGGCTGTCGAGCCGGCCGATGGCCTTGCGTTGCAGGCCCAACAGCAGGCGGCAGTCGCGATAGGTGATCGTGTCGTGCTGTCCGTCCTGGCGCTGGATGGCCCACTGCCAGTCGCCGAATTCGCCCGCCAGGTAGAGCCAGACCTCGACCTCCGGGTCGAGAGCCGCGTCGGCGCTGCGGTGCGACAGGCCGTCGATGCGCCGCGCGATCTTGGGTTGCGGAAAGAGCAGATCGAGTTGCCACTGCTCGTTGGGCGTCCATAACAGGCCGCCAATCGGCAGCCAGTTCAGGTCCGGCCGGTCGAGATAGGCCACGCCCAGCACCAGCTTCGCCCTGCGGTTCGGGGCCCACACGGCCGCCGCGTGGCTGGTCACGCGCAGGCCGTCCGCGGTGCTGTGGTCGAAGTCGCGGTACACGCCGGG
Source organism: uncultured Planctomycetales bacterium (assembly GCA_937889015.1). Lineage (GTDB taxonomy): Bacteria > Planctomycetota > Planctomycetia > Pirellulales > Thermoguttaceae > CALARR01. The sequence goes on from CALARR010000248.1 coordinate 12,321, forward strand.
CGTGACCACCAGATCCAGCAACAACCGCTCCGACAGCCGCGGCAACCAGCGGAACTCGGTGTAGGCGTCGTCGAGCCGCGCCGGCAAGTCGCGGCCGGGCGCGTCCAGAAAATGCGTGGACCAGCCGGGGGTAATCAGCATTGGCCACTGCCGCGTGGGCGCGGGAAGGGCTACCACAAGCTTGGCGTCCAAGTCGCTCAAGCCCAAGCCGCTGCTACTCCCGCCCGCCAACCAGGTGCCGTCGAATTGCAGCTTCTGGAAGAAAGTCTGCCGCGTGCCGCGCGGGGGAGTGAAGAAGTCGTCCTCCGCGTCGGCAGGCGTTTCCTGCGGCATGCTATGGGGCATGCCGAGCGGCATGCCGAGTGGTATTGCGCTGCCGAGGATCTCGGGACGCGACGCCACCAGTGCCGACGGTGGCCCAGCCAACTCGTCGCTGACGCCCGACGTGGCCAAGCCGTCTGGCAGCGGACTCGAAGGCGATGGCGTTTGAGCCACACCAATCGCCCCGCTTAGCAAAATCGTGATAGCCCCTACCCAGCACCAACTCGGAACTGCGCGCGCGACCCTGTTTTCCACGCCAATGCCGGCTGATGGGCGGGAAGACGCCGCGCCACGACCGCCGGGAACCGCGATCCCCGCCATGCGCCGGACGCTCGTCGATGGGGCGTCAGAAGGCCAGTCCGGCATGGAGGAAGACGGAAGGATCGGGAATGAAACGTGGTGGATCGCCGAGCTCGTAGCGCAATTCACGTTCAAAGGACAGCCCCACCTCGAACAGCCCGCTACGGCCGCGCGGCCCGGCGAATTCCAGGCCCAACGCGACGCGGAAATCGTTGTAGTCGACGCGCTCAGTGTGGTGGTTGTGGTCGATGGTCCAACTTCCGCCCCCGTATTCGCCGCGACCGTAGAACCACCAGTCGGTCGTGCCCCAGGTGGTCAGACGCCGGGCGATCTTGGGGTTGGGGAAGAGGATGTCGAATCGCACATCGGGATTGGGAGTCCAGACAAAGCCGCCGGCCGGCAGCAGTTTCACTCGCAGCCGATCGAGATAGATCACGCCGGCCTTGAATCGCAGGCTGGGCGAGAGCGTCAATACCCCCAAGCCCTCTCCGGTGAACCGCAGGCTGTCTGTGTCGACATGTTCGAAGTCGGAGTAGACGCCCACTCGAAAACCCAGTTCGCCGCCAAAATAGGGCGTCACTTGCGGACGCCAGGTGGTGTCCAGGTACGCATCGTAAAGGTGCGCCGGCATGTCGGCGAAGTCGGGCGGTTGGCTGATCGGGCCCGACAGAAAGTACATCGCAAAGCCGGGCGTGATCAACAACGGGTTTTGCTGGTTGTAGAGGAAGGGCACCGCAAAGGTGCTGCTCAACTCGATATCGCTGATGCCGAACTTCTTGTCGCCTCCCGTGCCGGGGATGAAGACGTAATCGAACCGCACCTCTTGCAGGAACTTCTGCATCTGCGCCATCGGGGCCGGCAGTTGGAAGGCCGGGTTGAGGTAGGGGTCCTGGTTCAACAACGATGATGGTTGTTGTTGCATTCCCGGCGTTCCATACGGATCCCAGCTCGGCGGCGGCAAGATATTGCCATTGAGGGTTGCGGCCGGCCCGGGCGTGGCCACCGGCGAACTGCCGTACGTCATCGGCGAGGGGCCCACAGGTTGGGACGATCCCGGCGGCAGGATGGTGCTCCCCGGCTGAGCGAACGTTCCGGGCGGCGTGGCGGTGCCAGCCGGCGCCGAATAGACGGGCGCCGCACCGGTGGGTGGCGTGTAGGTTGGGGGGGCAAAGGTCGGCGCGGCTCCTGTGGCCGGCGCTGCGTAGGTGGGCGCGGTGGTCACGCCTGGCGCCGCATAGGTCGGATTCGTGGTGCTGCCCGGCCCGACTTGTGCCGTCTCCACGACAGACGGAAACCGTTGCCGTTGGGCCTGGGCCGCGCCGGCGGCCAATGTCAGCACGAGAGCTACCAGCAAACCCAGCAGTCTGGCCCTGTGCAACACGTGCGGACCCCTGTCAAATGGAAACGCTCGCACCTCAGACCCTCCCCCGTTCTGCCGGTGGCCGCCGAGGCGTGAGAACTCCCGAGGCTGACTTTGAATGAGAAATTGGGGAACGAAGAATAGTTGGGCTTCAATAACAATCCAGGCCGTGTGCGTCAAGAGAACTTCTGTCGGTTAGTTCTGTAGCGGGGGGCTTCGGCGAGCAAGTGTGGTGATCGACTCGCTGTGAATGGCAAGGCTGAAAGACGCTCGGGCTGGGCCTGGCAGGCCGCTCGCCTGGCTGGGGCATCCCAACAGGCGGTCCTGCCGCCCGACGTGGCGTGCTTGCGTGGTCCCCTAGGAGGCGTATAATGCCGGAAACTTCAAGCAACGGATTTTGCGAAGGGGCCGACTATGATCGACGAGGACCGTGGCACAGTGCGGGCAGTGGCTTGGTGGGAGGTCTTCCCTTGGCTGAACCTCTTGCGCGCCTTTCGCTTGGCGATCGGTTTTCGCGTCCTGTTGTTGTCGGCCGTGGCCATCCTGCTGACCGTGGCCGGATGGAAACTCGTGGCCCTGGCCTTTTCTCAAGAGACACTCCCCGAGTACAGTTCGGTCTCCTGCCCGTGGACGAGTCTTTCCGGCATGGTTCCGGATCGCCCCTCGCTTCTGGGCGTGCTCCCCGGTAGACCGGTCACCGCGACCGCGGGCGCTGAACCGGCCAGCGCGCGCCCGGGCAGTAAACCGGCCCTGCCTCAACCTCGTGTTGAGCCCATGACCCACGTGTGGCGGTTCTTAAGTAACCCGGCGCTCAGTTCGTTTCAAGTCGAGACCGGGCTTCCCCGGCTGGCGGGAATGTTGCTGTGCGGTCTGTGGGGGCTGGCCGTGTGGGCCTTGTTTGGCGGGGCCATTACCCGCATCTTGGCCGTACAAATCGCGGCCGAAGAGCGCGTCAGTTGGGGCGCGGTTGTCCATCATGCCACAAGCAAGTGGCTGAGCTACTTCGGCGCCCCCCTGTTTCCCATCATCGGGATCCTCCTGGCGGCCCTGCCCGTGTGCTTGTTTGGGCTGTTGCTCCGGGCCAGCATCGGCGTCTTTCTCGTGGGCCTGGCCTGGCCCGTGTTTCTGGTCTGCGGGCTGATCATGGCCTTGCTGCTGCTGGGGTTGATCTTCGGTTGGCCGCTGATGTGGGCCACCATCAGCAGCGAGGGGACCGATAGCTTCGACGCCCTGAGCCGTTCGTATGCCTATGTGTTTCAGCGTCCCTTGAACTATCTGTTGTACGTGATCGTGGCCGCCTTGGTCGGCAGCGTAGGCTGGCTGCTGGTCTCGGAATTCGCGGCCGGCATCGTGGGCCTGACGTACTGGGCCGCCAGTTGGGGCAGCGGACTGAAGCCCATCGAGGACATTCTGAGCTACAATCCCGATCTGGGCGTGATGGGCAAGATCGGGGCGTGGTTCATCCACTTCTGGGCCGGCTGCGTCAAACTCCTGGCTGTGGGCTTCCTGTACAGCTACTTCTGGTCGTCGACGTCGATCATCTACTTCCTCTTGCGGCGCGACGTGGATGCCACCGAGATGGACGAAGTCTATCTGGAGGAAGAAGAACAGACCTACGGATTGCCGCCGCTGAAGACCGACGAGTCCGGCGCCCCGGTGGTTGCGCAAGGGACGAGCCCTGCCGAACCCTCCGACGCCCCCAAGCCTTGCCAAGACGAAGAGTAGTCCGCGGGCGCTCGGTGGCTGTTGTCCCGACGGGGCTTCGCGGTACCTCCGCGTTGCCAGCCGCCCATTCCCTTTTCTGGAGCGACTTCGGTGAACCGATCCGTTGCGCGGTGTTGTGCCTTGCTGCTTGGTTTGTGTCCCTCGTGGGGCGTTTGCGCTGAGGCCGAAAAGCCCGCCGCGCCTGCCGCCTCCAGTTCGCTGCACTATATCAGCACCACGCTGGAGAACGGCTCGCCGTTGTGGTGGGAAACGGATGCCGAGGGCAACGTCCGCGTACACCTGATCTACGACCAGGAACGCCAGTCGCCGAATCGGGCTGCGGGACACTGGCTGTTTCGCGTGGAGGCCGTCCCCGGCAGCGATCTGACGCTGATCCTCGGCCCCTTTGCCAATGTCTGGAACGGAAAGCTCTCCAGGCCGGTGCCCGAAGCGAAGGCCGCGTTCATCTCCGACGACGGGCAGACGTGGCGCGCGATCGACGCCGAGCCGGCCGAGCCCTATCACCTGCGGCTGCGAATTCACATGAACGGGCCGGTTCTCTACGTGGCCCGGCTGCAACCGTATCGGCTGTCGGACTTGGAGAGGTTCAAGGCTCAGATCGGCGGCCGATCACTGGTGGAGATCAAGCCCATCGGCAAGACGGTCGAGGGGCGCGAGTTGGAGATGATCCGCGCAGGAAAGCCCGACGCGCCGCATTGCCTCTTGCTCCGCGGCCGGTCGCATCCCTGGGAACCGGGCGGGAACTGGGTGATCGAGGGCTTGTTGCGGCGGTTGCTCGAGGAAGATGAGCCGGCCCGGCGTTACCGGGATCGCTACTGCGTGTACGTCATGCCCATGGCCAACAAGGACGGCGTGGCGCGCGGTTACACGCGGTTCAACGTGCAGGGCATGGACCTGAACCGCAAATGGGATGCGCCGGCCGACCCCGTTCTGGCGCCTGAAAAAGTGGCCCTGGAAAAATGGCTGGACGAGATGGTGGCCCAGGGCCGGCGTCCGGACCTGGCCATCGACTTTCACAACGACGCCGGCGGACGGCTGCACCTCAGCCGGCCCGAACTGCCCCCGGCCGAGTTGGAGGCGTATCTTGCCAAGATGCAGCGGCTGGAATCGCTGCTCCGCAAGCACAGTTGGTTTACCGAAGGGAGCACGGGCAGCAACTTCCGCAACCCGGGGTCGTTCGGCGAAGGCCTGATCGCACGCTGGGGCGTCACGGCGCTGGTCCACGAACTGAACTGCAACCGCATCGCCGGCCTGGACGACTATCCCACGGCCGCCAACTGGATCAGATATGGCGAGCAGTTGGCCGAGGTCTTCTACCTCTACTTCGCCGCGCCGCAATAGTCAGGACTGTTGGGCGCGGCTGTCACTCTTGATACGCGCTGAGTGGAATGCGCAGCGCGTCTTCGACACGCACGTTGTACGTGTATCCTGCCGAGAAGTCCTGCGGATTCTTGAATCCGCGGACCAGCGTGCTGTCGCCCAGGCCGATCTTCCATCCCTCCGGTCGCGGTGATAGCTCGCGGATCGTGTAGGCCGCGTCCTGCGCTGCGTCGTTGGCGACGATTGCCAGCCGGCCCACAAGCCCTGTCTCGGCTTCCTGGCTGAGGGAAGCCACCAGGAAGTTGTCGTCGGGTTTCTCCGCACTCAGTGCCAGCACCTTGCCCGAGACAAATGCCGCCGGGCAGCGCAGATCGATGCCAGCAGCGACGAGGCGCGTGCCGGCCACGAGTTTGGCGAACTCGACTTTCGCGCCGCGGCGCGCCACGATGCCGAAAGTTCCTTCCAGGGTCACGTTGCCTTCCACGGCCAGGCGCGCGGGCTCTGGGCAACTGAGGATCGTGTCCACGCGGCCATCGGCCAGAGTGACTTCGATCGCCGCCGCAAGCGGGTCCGGAGTTTCGGACAGGACGCGCAGCGCGCGGACTTGCCGGATGATGGGCGTCTTGTCGTACGGTTCAACGATCGTGGCGAACAGCGATTGCAGATCCTGGCCGCGGCGCGTGAGCACCGCATAGTCCAACTGCCGCGGGTTGCCCGACTTGTTGTGGGGCGGATTGCCATGGGCCAGGGCTACTTCGGCGCAGGCGGTCAGGCAGGTCAGTCGCAGGTGCGGCTCGGCCCCGGCGGCAATCCGCTTGCGACGATCCTCGGCCTTGTAGTCCAGGCTGAAGAGGGCCGGCGGGTTGGCATCGCGGCGCACGTCGTACAGGTACATGTAGCCCGGGCTTCCCTTCCATTTCTCCGGCAACTGTCCGAAGGCCACCTCTTCTCCCGCGAAGGTGCCCTTGCTCTGCGGCGTGAGGCGCAAGCCGTGCGCCGTCGCGGTGGCCGCCGGCCCGTGCCAGGACTGGCGGTGCAGGCTGCCGCCGACCACGCGGAACAGGTCCACCACATAAGCTTCGCCCGGCCCAGCTTGGATCAGGGCCGACAATCGCCGGTACGTCTTGGCGGAGGCGAACACTTCGGGGCTCTCCACCTCGATCACCTGGGCGCGCCCCTGCCCTTCCAGCAGCCGCAGATGGCCCGTGTAACTGGATCGCTGGGGCTGGTCGTCCACGATGACCACGTTGTGAGCGATGGAGTTGCGCTCCCAGATCACGTCCATGGGCCGGCCGCTGGCGTATTCGGGATAGCCCAGGTCGGGCAGCAGGTCCAGGTTCTTGGCGTACAAGCCGATGTTCAGGCGGTCACGATGCCCGTGGCCCGAGTTGCGGCCATAGTACATCCATAGCGCATGGGATGGCTTCTCCTCGGGCGATTGCGCGATGGCCAGGCCGAACCCGTTGAGGTTCACGGCCGGCGTGGCACGCCGCGCGGAGGCCAAGTGGGCCAGGTCGGCCACGGCCGAGTCTGGCTGCTCGGCGTAGATGTCGCCGGGGATGCGCTGTGGATCTCCGTAGAGGTCCAGCAATCGCGCGGCGAGGAGCGGATCGCGATAGATTCGCACCAGATCCAGCAAGGGCTCGCGTCCGGGACCCACTGCCGCCCAAGCTCCGCACGCGCCCGAATCGCCGATAGGCGGCGTGGTTTGCCCCAAGCAGAGCCATCGCACCGGCGTCAGGAAGCACTGCTTGTACTTGGGGAAGTCGCGAAACAGGTTGTGCCGGGTGTAGGCCGGATAGAGGTCGAGCACCTGGGCCAAGGGCAGCAAGGTCGTGCCCCAGCACGAATAGCCGGGTGCCCCTTCGCTACCCATTCCGTCGCGATCCATCTTCTCCACCAGCACGTAGGGGATATTTCCCCCGGAGTTGACCCTCCGCCCCTTGCTGCGCGTGATCTGGCCGGGAGCGAAAATCCAGTCCAGCAACTCGTTGGTCAACGGCTGGCGGTCCAGGGCGATGGCCGCCGTAGCCATCGCCACCTGGTGCATGCCCTCGTTGCCTCGGATACGACCATCCCTAACGCCCTGAACGATCTCCAGCAGCAGATGTTCTTCGATATTCGCTTGGATCGCGGCAAAGCTGCCCTTGTCTCCCAGGCCAAACTGGCGTGCCTGCTGCTGAAGGAACTGGGGCAGCGTCGCATCGGCGACCATGCCGTCGTACACCTGGTCATAGGCCAAGGCCAGTCTCCGCGCCACGCCGCACTCCCAGATCGAGCCCTCGATGCGCCCCATGGCACTCGATCCGTCGGAGTGCTCGAACTTCATCTTGGCGATGTACTCGTACAGGTCCATTTCCGGGTAGACGTCGGCCACCCGGTCCAGCAACACCCCGGCCTTGTGCGCGTAAAGCACGTCGCCCGTCAGCGTATAGGCCCGGGCCAGGGCCTCCAGGCCGCGGTAGATGTTGGCCCATTGCACCCAACTGTTGTAATAGGCCACGAAGGCGAAACGCGTCTGGTCGGCATCGTACCAGCCGTAGCCGTCGTCGACCCCATACTTGTGCAAGGGATCCTTGGGATCGGGATGGTCCGTGTTGAACAGCAGCTTACGATCCCCTTGGCCCGGCTGAAACTTGCCGTGCTTGTCCAGGGCCGAGAGATAGTAGGCCCAGAAGTCATTCTTGGGAAAGACCTCCTGGCAATTCGGACAGCGCAGCTTCCACGGTTGGCGTTTCGCGTCGTTTTTCCAGGGGTAGTTGCCAAACGGGACGATCCCGTCGCCGCACTTGGGGCACAGCGCGGTGCGGTTGGTCCCGCGAATCAAGGTTGTGTGGATCGTTCGCGGCAACGATTGCGGCGTGACCATCCGCCACAACTCCTCATCGCTACGCTCCAGCCAGGGCTGTGCCGCCTTGACGGCCGCGTCGCGGATCTTTCGCGCCCAGGGATACCTGGCCGCGTTGGCTTGGGCCGTGGCGCGCATCGCCGCGGTGATCGTGATGCTGCCCGACTTGGCCTCCGCCGCCGTGGGCAGAAGTGCCATCGACATCAAGACGAGGGAGGATGCGATCTTCATGGCGTTTGCCGTGGGGATAGAGCCAGAGGTGCACGCGGCGAGGGGAGGGATGAGGCACACGACCTATCGCTTCGTGTAACGCACGTAGGCCAGACGCAAGTCCTTGCTCCGTTGGCCGCTCTGCGGGTCGAAGTAGCCCGCCGCGCCGAAGCCGACCAGCAGTCGGCCCGGCTCGATTTCCACCACGTCGGTATAGCCCGAGTAGGGCGTGGCGTCGACGCAGGTGGCGTCGGTCCAGGTGCGGCCATTGTCGGCGCTGAAGGCCACCATGGCCCCGGGCCGACCGTAGCTCATGGCCAGTTGTCCGTCGCTGAGCACGGCCAGGCTGGGGAAGCAACCGTCCAGCCCGGTCCGCTGCGGCGCGGACCAGGTGCGCCCTTCGTCGCGGCTCAGCGACCACATGATCGGATTGTCCTGGCAATTGAAGTCCCGTTCGTTGCCGCTGCGCAGCACCACCAGCCAGGCGCCGTCGTTCAATCGCCGCAGGCTGGCTTCGTTGAAGCCCTCGCTGCCGATCTGCTCGTAGCCGACCGTGCTCAGGTAGCGCCAGGTCTTGCCCCCGTCGCTCGATTCGCAGACGTAGCTCCGCGAATAGGGACGGCCGCGGCCGTAGGGGCAGAGGGCCGTGTCGCTGGTGAACCAACCGGCCATCAGGGCCACCAGGGAACCATCGCCGCGCTGCAGAATCGAACGCATGAACAGGGGCCCCAGGTGCAGGCTATGACCCTGGGCCGCCTTGGCTTCCGGCACGAACATCTCCGCGCGATCCTTGGCGAATTGCTGGCCGTCGGCCGAAAAGAAACGGTCGACCGCATACCAGCCGGTCTTGCCTTCGATCGGCAGGCAGCGATAGTCCAGGCCCAGCACGCTTCCGTCGCGAAGCTGTTCGGCCCCGTTGCCGAAGCGCGCGGACGTGGTGGTCCAGGTCGCGCCCCCATCGGTAGACTGCTTGCCATCGGTTAGCAAGCGGCCGTCCTTGAGCTTCAGAAAGCGGTTGAAGTGCGTGCCGGGGGCCAAGGGTTGAGAAGGCTCGACAACCACGCTGAGCCGATCGCGCGGATCGTGCACCTTGACGGCGAAGTTCCGCTCATCCACCGTGCGACCGCTGACCCCCAAGGCCTGCAACGCCAGGTGGTGCACGCCCGGCGCCCAGCCGCGCGTCTCCAATCGCACGGTGACCGGAAGGGGCAAGCCATCGGCACGCTGCTCGACAGGGGGTAATGCAATCGGGTAGGCGCTCTTCTTCTTTTCCGCGTCGTAGGTGAATCCGGCCAGGGCCTCCTCGGGCGTGATGTACATGGGGTTGGTCAACTGCAACGCCTGGACTCGACGGCGATCCACGCCGAAGGCCATTTTCAGAGGCGCGTCGGTCGTCACCACGGCGGGCTGCACGCAAAAGTCGCGGATCGCGGCTGTGGCCGTGGGGCCGTCGCCGCCCAGGTCCTCGATCGTCACCTCTTGCGCGCGCACGATCACCGCAAAATCATGCCGTGCCGCCACAAACGGCCCGGCGGCCGGCCGGCTGCTGGCAAACACGGCAAAGGCATGCTTGCCCTCCTTCCAGTCGCGCGTGCTCAACTCGATGGCGAAGACGCCATCTTCGGGGGCGCGGTCCAGAGGGCCGTTGTCCTTGAGGAAGTAGTTTTTGCCCTCGGCCACATAGTATCGGCCGCTGGAATACAACGGGAAGCCGGGGATCGTGGCCTCCTTCTTCACTTCGTCGGCCGTGCGAACCAGGAAGCTGCCGATGGCGATGCCGCTGCCCGAGGCCTTGACGCGAACGGTGAAGGACTGGCCGAGGCGCAGCGAGGTGGGGGCCACGGAGAAATCGTGGATAACGATCTTGGGGCTGGCTGCCGCGGCCTCCTGAAGCGGGATCGCCAGAAGCAGGCCCAGGCAGAAGGTGACTTTTCGCAGCGTAGGGCAGGACATGGGAACCTCGCGCAAAGGCCAACAGCAAGACGATGCAAAAGGCATGGACTGACGACCATCAGTCTGGCAGACCGGCCGGCGGATTTCAATGCGCCCGCCGGGCCGGCTGGGGGCTGCCGGATCGCAGGGCTTGCCAATGGCGTGCCCG
>CALARR010000249.1 GCA_937889015.1 uncultured Planctomycetales bacterium
CAGGACTTCCAGCGCGGCCTCCGGCCAGCGGCGGCGCAGCGCCGCCAGCATGCCGGCACTGAGGACCGCGTCGCCCAGGTGATCCAATTGCACCAGGAGGATTCTGCGCGGATCGGGCCACGCGGCCCTGCGATCTACGCCGTGTGCCAGGCGTCCCATCCAGCGGCCCAGTCGAAACAGGATCGCGCCGAGGGCATCGACCACGGCGAACAAGACCCGCCAGCGGAGCCGCACGTAGCGGTAGCCAGCCAGCGGTTGGCGGCGCAACCGGGCCGCATGGATGGTCGTTGGTGGCTGGGAGAAGGCCGTCATGAGGGGACCTGGTGGGCTTGGTGTTCCGTCGAGATATAGGTTTCGGCCGTGATCTGGGCGGCGCGCCGCCAGGAGAAGTTCTCGCGCACATGCTGGGCCAGGTCCGGATTGCGGCAGCCGGCAAAGGCGGCTTCCACGCCCTGGCGAATGGACGCCCGATCGTCCGCCCGGACGTAATGCGCATACGGGCCGAAGTACTCCCGGGCGCAACCGCCCGTGGGCAGCACCAGCGGCGTGCCGCACATGCCCGCCTCCAAGGCCACCAGTCCCGGCGTCTCGAACCAACTGGCCAGCACCAGGCAGCGGCACGCGGCGTAAGCGCTGGCCAGCAAGGGATCGTCGTGGTCCAACCGGCCGAGGAAATGCACTTGCGGGCCGGCCGCCGCGCGGCAGGCGCGCGCATAGGCCTCGTGGCCGGGCACAGGGTCGCCCAGCACCACGATCGGCAACGGGCTGCCCTGCATGGCGCGGAGGAATTCGAGCTGATTCTTGCGCGGCTCGATGCGCCCTGGATAGAGCACAAAGTCCTCCAGTCCGAACCACTGGCGGAACGGTTCCGGCCGGGCCTGGGCGAAACGTTCGTGCGCGCCGTTGGGCACGACGCGAACTCGTTCGGCCGGCACGCCGAAGTAGCGCATCAACTGGCAGGCCTCGGCCTTCGAATTGGGCAACAGCAGATCCACGCTGTGATAGAGCTTGCGCCGCCAGGACGGAATACGGGGAAAGGCCGCGCGCGCCACAAACCGCGCACCGGCCGCCAGGCGTCGCGGCCACCGCACTGGCTCACGCCAACAATTGGCCAACTCGAACCAGGCGATCGTCGACAAGACGACGCGCACTTGCTGCCGCCGCGCCGCGGCGACCAGGTCGAGGTGTTCGGGGAGGCTGCCAAAGAGGTGCAGACAGTCGCCCGGCTGGAGGCGGTCTTCCCAAGGCCGCCAAGGCCGCGCGGCGATTCCCAATTCCCGCATCGCCCGGGCCAGGCAAAGCATCTGGATCTCACCGCCGCCGGGCGATTGCATGGCGGTCAAAGGGCCGGCCAGGTAGACCCGTCGCTCGGTTGCGGCAGCATCGAATGCCGGCGTCCGCGACGTTGAGCTGGCCGCGGCAGTCGCCGCCGGTTCGACCCGGGCCGCGCCCGACGCGCGGGCACCGATCACCAATCGCGTGGACCAGTACTGCGCTTGCATGTCAGTTTCCCAGCCTGGATGAGTGTCGACGGACCGCGGAGGCGTGCGGGGCGGCGACCGCAGCGTGGGCCGGCCGCAAGAGGCGGCGCAGGGCGCGTTTGGCCACGTTCCGCCAATTGATCGGGGCGATCTCTTCCACCGGCGTCTCGCGTTCCCAATCAATCCACCGCTTGAACCGTTCGCGGAAGGCATGCGCGCCGTCGATCCGCACCGGCCGGATCGAGCCTTCGCGTGCGCGATGCTCGTAGGCCAGGGCCTCGGGGGCGAAGCGAACCTGGGGTCGGTCCAAGGGCATCAGGGCCACGTGCGCGCCGCGGCAGAACTCAATTCCGATCGGGTAATCGCCGGGCAGCAGGTCGGCCTGCACCGTATATTCCTCGGCTGAACCGCTGACGCTCAGCCGCACCCCGCTCCGCACGCGCCACCACGCGCCGAATTCGCTGAGCGTAGTGCGCCAGATGGCCGGACTGTCGCCCACGGCATCCAGCAAGGCCTGCAACACATGCGGTCGCCCAGCCGGCGCGCACGACGGGTGGCCGTAGAAGAACAGCGGGTCGCCGGCCGCATACTTCTGCCGCGCCACCTGGGCAAAATACTCCAGGGCCGCGTCGAAGGGAGCGGCCTGCGCGTCGTCTGCGCCTTCGCGCCAGGCATACGACTCGTCCATGCGCCGCGCCGCCTCGTAGAAGATCTCCACGCACACCGGGTGAATGGGAATCTGCAGCACGTGTCTGTCGCCGGGAAAGAAAGGCAACTCGTCGTAGACCAGGCCGAACTCGGAACTGTGCGTGATGCCCAGTCTCTGCATCGCCGCCAGCAGGAATTCATGAAACCGGCCGTGCGGCGCCACAAACCCCGACGGCTCGATGCGCGCCGCTTGCAGCGTGGCGATGCCGCGCGCCATGTTGCGGAGGTTTTCTTCTTCGGTGCGATAGGTGTGGTGCCAGAAGCCGTGCGAGCCCACGTCCAAGCCGCGCAGTTGGGCCATGGCGCGCGCGTGCCGGTGATAGGCCGCGCCGTTGACGAAGTGGCTGGTACATGAGGCATTGCCGGCCACAGCGGCCAGCGTGGCCGCGAAGGTCTGCGGATCGTATTGATCATAGTCGATGCGATAGTTCAGCGCGGTCCGGAAGGGGAAGGGATAGGCGGCCACGCGGAGCCACACCCCGCCGACGCTCTCGATCGTCGCGCGGAGCCGTCCCAGCACCTGTTCGCGCAGCCGGCGTTTGTCGACCAGGGCGATTTCCTCGACCACTTTCTGACCGGCGAACTCCCAATGATGCGGTCGAGCTCGGCGGTCGAGCAGGAGCTCCAGCGGGTCTTCACCTTCGCCGCGAAGCGAATGCACGTCGATCGCCACCTGGCCGGGGGCCAGAAAAGGCGCACCGCTGCCTTGCGAGTCGAAGAGCACGAAACGCCCCTCGGGCAACGTGGAGATGCGAAGCCGCGCGGGAACGCCCTCTTGCGCGAGGGCCTGGCGCAGCCCCGGCGGGACGTTGTCGAGTATCAGGGGCAACAGGGGCAATTCGTTAAACACAGGCTTCCTCAGGACACCCAAGGCGCTCACCGCCGCGCGACTGGCGCCACAGTCGCCGGTGTTTGCACGCCAAAACCCATTCCGACCACCCACTCAACACGCAGAACCGCCAGCCGGGCGGCCCATCCAGGAGGCCCTGCTTCCAGACCAGCCGGCGAAAGACCTCGCGCGGCGCGCAGAACAGGGCCTGATACCAGGCCGGGGCCCGGCCGGCCGCAACGCGCGCCCGAGCCTCCAGGTCCGTGTAACGATCCATCTTGACCCGAAAGGCCGCCAGGTCCGGCAGCGTCTCGTGTTCGGCCCAATGCTGCAGACGCGCCACGCGGCCGCGGACTTCCAGCCGTTCGTGCACCAAACCGATCCAACGCGCCGCACCGCGGCGAAACAGGCGGAGCGGCGCGTCGTCTTGCGTTCCGCTGTGGCGAAACGCGTGTCCGAAGATACGGCTGCGGATCGGCAGGCGATAGGCTGCATAGCGATCCAGGGCCACGACGCGACGAATCTCGGCAGCCAGGGCCGCAGTCGGCCGCTCGTCGGCATCGATCGACAACACCCAATCACCGCGCGCCTGGTCCAAGGCATAGTTGCGCTGCTGGCTGAAGCTGTCCATTTGCCGCACGAACAGCCGGCAGCCCGCCTGCTCCGCGATCTGCCGCGTGGCGTCGTTCGAACCGCCGTCGACCAACACGATCTCGTCCACCCAGTCCAGCCGCTGCAACAGGCCGGGCAGGTTTCGTTGCTCGTTCCAGGCGATGATGGCTGCCGTGATCGTGGGGCGCTTCATCGTAGGGCCCCCAACCGCCGGGCAACCAGCGCGTAGCGCACGATCCAACGGAAGTTGTAGTACACGCAGATCAGGGCCAACTCGGCGGTCCACCAACCGGTGAACAACGCGGCCACCAGCAGGTGGATTCGCACGTCGGCGTTGCCCGGCAGGTGATACAGGCCGTAGAGGCCGCGCCACCAACGAGGGCGGCCGGCATGCGCGTTGAACTCCGCAGGCGCGGCCGGCGTGGGGTCAAGACCGGCTTCGCTCTGCAGGCCGTACATCAGCAAGTACTTGCCGATCAGAAAGCCGATCAGCAACGCCCAGGGCCAGGCCGATGCGGCACTGGCGGCAGCCGCGCCGGCCAAGGCCACGTGCAGCCCCAGGTCCACCAGTTCGTCCACATTGGCGTCCAGCCAGGCCCCCAATGCCGAGGCGCTGCCCTGACGCCGCGCGAGCTGCCCGTCCAACCGATCGCAGAACCACGTTCCCAGCACGAGCAGGGCCGACCACGAGGCGAACTCCGGCCGGAACGCCAGCAGTGCGCCGGCCAACGTGGCGATGGCCAGGCCGGTCAGAGTCACCATCCAGGGTCGAACGCGACTGGTGGCCAGCGCGTGCGCTAAAACGGTTGCGGCCGGGCGCAGGTACCAGCGCGAGATGGGATAGTCGACGGCGCGCCGCGACGACTGCTGTTGTTCGGCACGCGCAATCCAGGCAACTGCCTGAGCGACCGCTTGTCGCAGGTTGCCGAGGATCGCAAATTGACCAGTGGCATCCATGCCGTGGCTTCCTTGTCCTAGTGCAGGGCCCCGGCATGCTGCCTGGCCCGGCCAGAGGCAGGCGCCGGCGTGCCTGGCGTGCGCGCCGATTGTTGCGCGACGTGCGCACGAGCCAGTTTTTGTAGATGTGCGGGATGGAAGCGATGGAAGAACTCCCGCTCGCGTCGCAGGCTGGCGACGGGGGCTGGCCGGCGTGCGTGGCGATGGCGCCAGGCCTGGCGCGCCGCCTGTCCCAAGGCGCGGAAAGTGGCCCAGCGCCGCGGTCCCGCCGTCCAAGGAGCCCGGACCACGTCGGCAGCCAGACGCAGCGCGAGCCCCGTCAATTGCCGGCCCAGATGCATCGGACAGCGGAGGTTCTTCCACTGAAACAGCAGCGTGTTGCGCAGGGCCAACGCATCGCAGCCCGCCTGACCGAACACCGGACCGAAGGTGCCCATGCCCAGGTGATAGACAAGGGCTTCGGGCACGTAGCGCGCGCAGTATCCGGCCTGATAGCCGCGGAAGGCGAAATCCAGGTCTTCCAGGCGTCCCGGCAGGTAACGTGGATCGAATCCGCCGAGGGCCAGGAAGGTTCGGCGGCGCACGGCCAGGGCGGCGCCGGCCGACGCGGTCCAGTCCGGCTGCTCGATACCCGACTCATGGCCCGCAAACAGGGCCGTGGCCTGGACCAGCCCCCAGCGCCACTGCACGGCCGTCTTGAACCCTTCATAGCCGCGGCCATCGGTCCCATCGCAGCGCGGGGCGGTCATGAAACAGGGGCGCTGATCGGCCACATACTCATGCACGAACGGTTCGACCCAGGGATCCACGCAATCGTGCGCGAGGCGTACGTCGTTGTTCAGCAGGATGGCCACTTCGCCGTCCAGTCGGGCCAGGGCCGCATTGAAGGAGCACAACCCTTCGTTGGGCATCTGGATGACGGCCACCTGCGGATAGTGCTCGCGGAGCCAGACCAGCGACTCATCGTACGAATCGTTGTCGACCACCGTCACGGCGCAACAATGGCGCGAGGCCTCCGCGGCGCGGAGGACCGACGGCAGACAATCGGCCATCAGCCGACGCCCGTTGTAGTTGAGCACGACGAGATCGATGTGCATGATGGATCAGAAGATAGGTGCATTGGGCGTCACGGGTCAAGACGACAAATCGCGGATGGTCGCCCGGGATGCCGACCGGTCGCCAATACGGCCCGCGGCGGTCAAAAGTTCGCCTTGTCCGAGGCGAAAGGCAAGAGACCGCATTCTCCGGATTCGCCAGAGCCCCCAGCAACCCCATCCACGCTGTCTTCGGCTGGTCCTACAATCCACCAGCCTTCGCGATACGCGATTACATGCTCAGCCGGTGTGCGATACCAGTCGGTGAATTCGCGTTCGGCGGCCGCATTGCGTTGCGCGCGAACCAATGTGGCCACGGCCACCAGCAGGGCCAGGGGGCCCATGACCGCGGTGTAGGCGCGCGCCAAGCACAGGTGGCGGTCGACCAACACAGCCAAGAGGGCCAGGGCCGAGATCAGGTTCATCATGACGTGCATCTCGCACGCCTTTTGGAGCAGCCAACTCGCCAGGCGTAGCGGTTGGTGAGGGATCGGCGTCTGGGGCAGGGGCACTCCGCCGCCACCACCGCGCACGATCAGTTCGCCGCGGAGCCGCTTCAGACGGACCACGAAGGCCTTGTAGCGCGCGTCGTGCTGCAAACCGAGCAGCAGCAGGCCCACGCCCCATGCCAGGCCGCACAGCAGCCAGGCGTGGTTCTCCTGACGCATGGCCAGACCATAGCCAATGGCCAAGGGGAGCAGCAGGTTCACCGTGTGGTGCATCAGGTAGTCGAGTTGAATGCCGTCCAGCGAACTGGTCCGGTGCAGTCGGGCAAGCTGGCCATCGACGTGATCCAGCAGGTACCAGACTTGCATCAGGACCGCTCCGCAAGCCCAGCCCCAGGGGCCTCCGTAGGCCATGGCTGCCGCCGCGGCCAGGGCGCTGGCCCAGGCCCCGAGCGTTGCCATGTTGGCCGTCACGCCCCACGGGGCAATCACCCACGTAACGCGCAGGGCCGCCGGCCGGCTGATGCGGCGAGCCATCCAGTTGCCGATCCGTTGATGATCGGGCTTCTGGCAACGGCGTTCGAGTTCAGCCAGGGAAGGTCGGCTCATGCCGGTCGGTGCCTTGGGGATTGGATCGCTTCGCGCCACCCTCCCAGTTGCCAGCCTGCAGCTAACGACAGGCCCCAGGCCAACAGCACGGCCAGGACCTTGGCCGTGGCGATGGACCATTGGCCGGGATCGCTGGGGCGCAGGGCTTCCAAGCCCAAGGCCGCCAACAGCGCGGGCCCCAGAGCCAGCCCGTGCATGGCCAGGCAACGCAGGCGTGCCCCCGTGTTCAATTCCCACCACACCGGCGCGGCCGCCAGCAGCAGGTAGACGACGTAGCTCAGGCTGCTGGCCGCCGCGACCCCGATCAGGCCAAACCCCGTGACCAGGGCCACGTGGCAGGCGCCGGCCGAGACCCCGGTCGCCAGGACAATCGCCGCCAGGGACCATTTCTGGCGATCCACGGAGATCAAGTACTGGCCGGGCAGCAGCGCCAGGCCCAGGGCCAGGATGCCCGGAATCTGCCACAACATGGGCGCCAGTCCGGGGCGATAGTCGGGCAGCAAGGTACCCAGCAGGGGCGGCACGGCCACGATGGCCAGTGCGGCCGGCAAGGCCAGGACAGCCGCCTGCAACTCGCTGGAGCGCGCCGTGAGGGCCGCGGCCTGGCGGCGGTCGCCATCGCGGCCAAAATGTTCGCCCAAGCGCGGGGCCACGACGATCGACAGGATGTTGCCCAGCCCATACAACTGGCCGGTCACCAACAAGGCCAGCGAGTAGCAGCCCAACTGGAATTCACGATCGGGCAGGTAGCCCAGGATCATCCAGCGATCCAGGGTGCGAAAGAGGGTCGACACCACGCCGACCAAGAGGATCGGGCAGCCGATGGCCGTGAGTCGGCGAATCTCGCCGAAGTCCCAGGCCCAAGCGAGCGGGATCGCTCCGCGCACGTGGACGAAGAGCACTGACGCGACCAGCACGATCAGCGTTCCCACGTACAGCCCCGGCAGGCCCCACAACCAGGCGCCCAGCGTGGCCACGCTGACCGTGAGCAGAGCCTCCAACACCGAGAGCTGCGAAGTGATGACAAAGTCTTGCTTGCAGCGCAGCAACGTGATCTGGAACGTGAGGTAGCGCTGCACGACGGCCATGCAGCCCAGGGCGATCAGCCCCCAGGCCCAGGCCGAGCCCCATGCTCCGCCTCCGTAACAGGCCAAACCGATGCCGCTGCCCACCAGGGCCAGGCCGAACAGGCCGCTGGAGAGCGTGTTGACCGTCAAGGCCATGTTCAGTCCGCGTTGGGCCTCGGCCTCAGTACCTCGGCCGAGAGCGATGGTGTACTCGCGCGCTGCGC
This sequence comes from uncultured Planctomycetales bacterium, assembly GCA_937889015.1. Classification (GTDB taxonomy): domain Bacteria; phylum Planctomycetota; class Planctomycetia; order Pirellulales; family Thermoguttaceae; genus CALARR01. The sequence goes on from CALARR010000249.1 coordinate 8,028, forward strand.
CTTTGCTGATGCCCAGGTTGGCGTAGTTGCCGTTGGCCAACATGAGTTTCAGGCCCTGCCACACGCCCATCTGGGCGGGCGACAGGCAGACGCGGAGGGCCAGGCTGCCGATCACGCCCAGGACCTGGCAGAGGACCGTGGTGCCACTGACCAGCAGCCAATCGACCAGCAGACGGCGCCAACCGCTCAGCGGGGCAGGCGGGCAGGGGGCCTCGATCGTGATTTCCAGGGGCGTGGTGCTCATAGGGCGTCGGCCGGGCAGGCCGCAAGAGGTCGGCAGGGCATCAACCGGCGGCGGCCATGGGTCGGCGCGGTTCCACGACTTCGGCCAGTTCTTCAAAACGCGCGATGAACGCGTCGGCCTGCGCGTCGGGATCGTAGTTGAACCCTACGGTGTACAAGCCCACGCGCGCCGCGCCGGCCAGTTCGTCGCTTTCGTTGCCCACGTAGGCGACCTCGTGGGATCCCAACTTGAGGGCGGCCAAGGCCGTACGATAGCAGGCCAGATCGGGTTTGGTGCGTCGCAGGTCGAGCGACGAGAGTACGACCTGGAACAGGCCGCCCAGCCCCATCCGCTCCAAACGCTCCTGGAGCACTTCGGACGGGTGCTCGGAGTTGGCCAATACTCCCAGGGTCAGCCCTGACTGGTAGAGCCGGGCCAAGGTGGCTTTGACGCCGGGCAAGGCGCGCGTGCTCTCTTCGAGTCTCCGCCGCCGCGCCTGGCAGGCGGCTTCGACCTCGTCGATCTGGGCGGGGGTGAGCCCCACGGAGCGCAAGAAGATCCGAAACGCCTGGCAGAGTTCGGTTTGGCCGCTTTGCACGGCCTTGAGAAACTCGCGATCCCAGACCCGGTAGAAGCTGCGGTAGTTGGTGTGTAGCCCCAACTGGCCCAGCAATCGCAGCAACCAGCGGCGCCAGACGCTGTCGTCGTACAACACGCCGCCCATCCCGAAGAGGACACCGCTGACGGTCTGCGCCAACCGGCCACCGCGCGGTCCAGGACCGCGCGCATCGCGAGCCGAGCCCAAGGGAATAATGCAGCGATCAAAGGGGGTGGCCATGGCTTCGAATCCTTTCGAAGGGCCCGATGCAGCGCTCAGCGGACCGCGGCGGCGCGGTTCAAGTCTGCCATCCGCTGTCGCAGATCGGGCTGATGGTCCAGCAAATTGGCAATCCGTTGCCAGTCAAACTCTTCCCAGCCCAGGGCGTCGAAAATGGCCAGGGCGTGTTCCCAATCCTCGGGCCGGTCGACGACCAGCCGCACGTCGTCCCGATCGATCCTGGCCGGAGCGGCCAGCAGACGGATCTGGAACATTTCGGGGTGTCCGTAGAGATAACGGGTCACCTCTTGGCGGTCTTCGGACAACTGGGCCGCGCGCGCCGACCGCCGCAGGGCGCGCACACGAAACCACTCGGCAAACACGCCAACCGGCGACAAGATGGCCGGCCGGCCGTCACGTGAACAATAACTCACATAGTCACATTCCGGATGCTCGTCCGCCGCGCTGATCAGCCGGTCAATGAGCCCCGGATCGACAAAGGGATTGTCGGCGCGCACGCGAATGACGGCTTCGGCCGGGTAGTGCTCCAAAGCCGCCACGAAACGGGACAGGGGATCCGCTTGCGGGCCGACAAAGATCGGGACATCCGGCGGAACCACGGCACGGACCAGGCTGTTGCAGGGCGCATCGTCGGTCACCACGATCACCCCGTCCAGGCACGTGCTGTCCGTCACGCGCCGCACGACCCATTCCAGCACGGTCTTCCCGCGAAGCCGCCGCAGCACCTTTTGAATGCTGTCTGCGTCCTGGAAACAGGCTTGCACGATTCCTAGTGTCTTCATCCGGCTACCCTGATCCGATCCTTCTGCAAGGGTACATGGCAGGCCGATGGCGCCGTCTGCGTTGGAAGCCGGATACGGCCCTGTGCAGTCTAACACTATGTTGCGCCGGTGGTCAAGATGAGCAACGGCGCGGGGGCAAGCCGGGCAAACGGCGAAAAGTGCCGGGAATGAAGTCGGTTGCCAGCAGTGCTAGCTTCGCCGACTCGGTCTTGGTGCCCACTCGGTCGGCCTGCTACAATCGCCGCGCGCTGGATGGTCGCCACCGGTCGCAATTCGTCCCGGCGATTCTGACACCGAGGTCCCACTTGGAAAGACTGCTGATCGTGGGCGTGGACGGCCTGGTGGCCGCCAACCTGGCCCTATGCCTGTCCGACCGTTTGCAGATTCAAGGGCTGCCGTTGCGACGCCTGAGCCGAAATGCGGTCCGGCCGGGTACGTTGTGCGACGCGGCCGATCCAGAAGCCCTGCAACGCATGGTACAAGGTTCCCAAGTGCAGTGGATCGTGTACTGCGGCCAGGCCGCCGAGGCAAGCTGGTCCAAGCCACAGCGCCCGATGCCCGTGGATCGTGAAGTCCGTATGCTGCGCGCCCTGGCGGAGGCTGCCGAGAAGGTCGGGGCGGCGCTGACGGTGTTGTCCAGCGACAATCTGTTTCACGGGCCGCAGCTCTGGCACGCCGAGGACGAAGTGGACGACGGTCGTCGCGGCACGGCCGCGGCCAGGCGATTGGAGGCGGCAGCCGAGGGGAAGCGGATCCTGGTCGTGCGGACCCACGCCTATGGCTGGAGTCCGGCTGGAGCTGCGCCGGGTCTGGCAGAGCAGATTTGGCAGGCGGTTGTGGCGGGCCAGGCCCTGGCACTCGATCCGGAGCGCTATGCCTCGCCCATTCTGGTCAGCGATTTGGCGGAGATGCTGCACCAGGCTTGGCGCCAGGGACTGACCGGTTTGTATCACCTGGCCGGGGCAGAGCGGGTCAGTCTGCCGCGATTTGCGGTCGAGTTGGCGGCAGCCTTTGGCATGCGGCACTTTCGGCCCGCGGTACAGCGCCGCCGCCTGCGCCGGCCATTGGCCGAGACGGCGCTGGACTGCCGCCGGGCACAGTGTGTTCTGCAACGGCCGATGCCCTTGCTGCGCGAAGGCTTGGCGCGGTTCGCGGCCCAGGCCAGCAACGGCTACCGAGCGCGGCTGCGCGTTGGCGATAGTTCGCCAAGCCTGGCCCGGGCCGCAGGGTAACGCACGCTAGAACGCCCGATCCGGTGTGAGGCGCCGTGTTGAGAGATGCGTGCCAACAAGCCACCCGAGGCTCGCGACCGCCGAGCGGACGGCTACACCAGCCACCAGCCCAAGGCCAGGGTGAGAAAGAAGAAGGCGAGGGTCGTCAGGGCCATGCGTCGCCAGGGCAGCCCAGGACTGGTTTGAACCTCAACGGGTCCCGTTTGGGCGTGGACGTTCTCCACCCACGACAAGAAGACGGCGCGCTCGCGCGAGAGATTGACTCCGCCGGGGCCCTCTTGCGTGGCCAGCAACTCCGAGGAAGCGAAATCCTCGGTCGCCACGTGAGAGGGATCGCTCAGGGCGGCCAACGGCGCTCGTTCGCGAGCCTGCGCCAGTTGGGCCAGCAGGTCTGCGCCTGCGCAGAACGGCGTCAGGGCCTGGACCACCGCGCCGGGCGTGGGGAAACGGTCTGGCGGGGCTTGGGCCGCCATGCGCGTCACGATCGCGTCGACTGCCGGCGGCACGTCGTAACGCAGTTGCGAGACCGGCGGCACGTGCTTGTGTACGTGGGCCAGCATCTTCTGCAGGCAGGTGCGGTGCTCCGGGCCGCAAAACGGCGCGTGGCCCGTAAGCAGTTTGTAGAAAGTGCAGCCCAACGCGTAGATATCCGAGCGGATGTCGGCGGCGTGTGTATCGCAGACTTGCTCCGGAGCGATGTAGTCGGCGGTGCCCATCGTCTGCTCGCTGCCGGTCAGTTCCTTGTCGTCGACCGGATCGGTCTGGAACCGCGCCAGTCCCAAGTCCAGGATCTTGATGACCCCCTGCTGGTCGAGAATCAAGTTCGAAGGCTTGATATCCCGGTGCACCAAACCCAAGTCGTGTGCCGCTTGCAGCCCCATGGCGGCTTGGCGGATCGCCTCGCAGGCGTTGGGCACGGGCAGGGGACCACACAGCCGCACAACCTGGCCCAGGTCCAGGCCATCGACATACTCCATGACCAGCACAGGCAGGCCGTCGAACTCGCGCGCGTCGTGAGCGCGAACCACGTTGGGATGATCCAGTCGGCCCACGGCGCGCATTTCACGCTCGAACCGCGCCAGGGCCTTTTCGTCGTCCAGGAAGCGCCGCCCGAGCGTCTTGACGGCCACGATGCGATCGAGCTTGACGTGCCGCGCCTTGAAGACCGATCCCACGCCCCCTTCGCCCAGCTTCTCCAGCAGTTGATACTCGCCCAATTCGGCAGGGATCGTTTCCGCCGCGACGGCCGGCGCGGATGGGGTGCGCGACCACAGCCATCCCCAGCCAAGGAGGCCTTTGGCGTGCGTAGGTCGCAGGTGGTCGCGAGATCCAGTCATCCGCAACGCCTCTGACTAGAGCGACGGCATAACTCGTTCGACAACGGGCTGTTCCGAACCGATGGGACGGGTGCCTGAGACCCCGATATCGGGCCATGTGGTCGCCGAAGGACTGCGACAACCTCGGCAAGCAGGCCAGGTTTCCATTCTACCCCACCGCATCGGGACGTCAACTAGCCCGATAGGCAGTAAACCTCCGAGTCCCCATGATGGATATTCGTCGCCTCTGCGCGAATCTTGCGGAGGAGCAACGCGACAGCCCTTGAAAGTGGCCGCCCGTGTGTGAAGCCGGGAGAAGAACGCGAGCCGGTCGCCCGGCCAAGGGCGTCCGCGGGGACTCAGTCGTCGGCCAGCGGCACAACACGTCGGGCCAGTTCAGCCGCATCCAGACCGCGCACCAGGAACCGCTTCTGCGCGCTGGTTTCGCCGGCCAGCAGTTCCACCTGCGACTTGCGCACGCCCAGCGCCTTGCTGAGCAGCGCGATGATGGCCTTGTTGGCCTTGCCCCGTTCCGGGGCCTGGGTCACGGAGACCTTGAGTTGCCCCTCCTGCTGGCCGCGGACCTCGTTGCGCCGCGCGCCAGCATGGGCCCGAACCGGCAGCACCACCCCCTCAGGATGCAGTTCCAGGGCGATCACGCGTCGGTTCCTTCGAACAAGGCCGAACCGATGCGCACGAGGGTGGCGCCCTCCTCGATAGCCACCTCGTAATCGCCGCTCATGCCCATCGACAGTTCGGACAAGAGGACTCCGTCGGGCAGGGGCGCGACCAAACGGTCACGGAGCTCGCGCAGGGCGCGAAAATCGCCGCGCGCGCGCTGGGGACCGCCTTCCAGCCCGGCCATGCACATCAGGCCGCGGACCTCGACCTGCGGCATTTTCGGGAGCTGGTCGATCACCGCCGGCAAGGTCTGCGGGTCAAAGCCGTGCTTGGCCGCCTCGCCCGAGGTGTTGACTTCCAGCAGCACGCGGACTCGAGGTCGCGTGCCGGTCGCCGCGGCGGCCATTTCCTCCGCGATGCGGTTGGCGGCCTGGAGCAACTCCAGCGTGTCGACGGAATGGATCATGTCCACCAGATCCAGCGTGCGGCGGACCTTGTTTCGCTGCAGATGGCCGATGAGGTGCCAGCGTACGGGCAGATCGGCCAGCAATTCGGCGCGCTGCCAGAGTTGCTGCGGCCGGCTCTCGCCCAACAGCGTGACGCCCGCCGCCACCAAGGCCCGAATCTTGTCCAGTTCCACGTACTTGGTTACGGCCACCAGGGATACGGATTCAGCGCTGCGTCCGCTCCGCGCGGCCGCGGCGGCCATGCGTTGCCGGATCTCGGCCAGATTCAGCGCGATTCGCTCCTGGTGCGTGGGGGTCATGACTCGCTCTCGACAGTGACGATCGCCTGTTGGGCGTTGGCCAGGAGGATGCACGATGGATGGCGCTCGATCAGCCGGAGGACTTGCTCGGGGCCTTCGATCACGATCATGTTCAGTTGTTCGACCAGCGTGGAATCCAGGCCGCTCAGCAAATACAGGCGACTTTGCTCCAGGCTGCGCGCGATTTGCAGCGCGGTGAAGATGTCGTCGGGGCGGACCTTGCGGATCAGGTCCAGGACCTCGGACGGGGACTCGACCTCGGAGAGGCCTTTCACGCCGGGGCCGGGCGAGGCGGCCAGATCGCAACAAAGGGCCACGGCCCCGCCCTCTTCGACCAGGGCCGAGGCGGCGGCCAGGGCGCGTCCCAGATTGGACCACGTCTGTTGTCCGGGCCCGCCGCTGATCGCGCCCACGACCAGGCTGGCGCGGCCGGGCGTCGAATTCTCCCAGGCCTGATCGTAGCTGGCGCGTCCCTGGCGTCCCACGGCGGAGCATTCGCCGGCCAGAATCCGCAGGATTGAATCGCCCGAGCCGGGCACCACCTGGACCCCGAAGGTCACTCCCAACAGCCAAGCGATCTCCTCCACCTCGCCGTGCAACTTGATGCTTCGCTTGCCATGCACGTGCATGACGTTGGGCGAGCGAAACCGCTGCTGCGCCTTGCGGTTGGCGAATGTGGGATAGATGACGCCGTGCGGACCGAAGTAGCCGGGCGTGTTCTCAGGACAGAGCACGCCGATGGGCAACACCACGTCGGCGTCGGTCAACGCCCGGTTCAGGAGGATCGCCTCGTTCTCATGGGACATGGCCAGATAGGCCAGGTGCCCCGCGTTGTCCGGTTCGTGCGTCACCAGGCTGACGTGCTGTCGCCACTGGTCCGGCAGTCGTTGACGAAGGTCCTGGGGTTCGGTTCCGATTTCGGCCGGGGGCTGCAGGACCGTGATGCCGTCGGGCGCGATGCCATGGCGGACCAGGTAACCGATGGTCGCCGCCACGAGGACGTCCGCCTGCGGGACGCCCCGTTCAACTGCCAGAACCACACGGTCGCCAGGCGTGATGGCCTGGCACAGGGGCGGGTAATCCAACGGTTGATCGAGGGTCGTCTCCAGGGCGGTCGCGACGTCGTCCACGGGAACCGACGCCGGCTCGCCACAGGCGGCCACCAGGGCCCCTTCGGCCAGCGAGAGTTCCAACGAGCGTCCAGATCCGTACCGAAAGACCAAATTCATCGACAGATCGCACCAATACGTTGCCAGTGGGACAGCGATTCCAATCCCTCATCTTATCGACCCATCCGGAAGAGGGTCAAGAAGTCGATCTTGGCG
>CALARR010000250.1 GCA_937889015.1 uncultured Planctomycetales bacterium
CTCTAAGCCACCTCTTCGGCGATCTCCTCGTCCGCGGCGCAGGCCACGTGCAGCGCCTCGGCCGGCCGCTCGGCGCGATCCGCCGCAACCGTCTCTTCTTCCGGCTGCCAGCCCATCCAATTGCGGAATCTCCGCCCCAGCCGCGCCAAGTCGTCCCACAGCGAATAGGCCACCGGCGTGACCAGCAGCGTCAGCAGCAACGACAGGGCCTGGCCGCCCAGAATCACCTTCGCCAGGCTCGCCCGGCTGGCGGCTCCCGGACCTTGCCCCAAGGCGATCGGCACCATGGCCGCAATGAGCATCATGGTCGTCATCAGGATCGGCCGCAACCGCGTGTGGTTGGCCTCCAGGATCGCCTCGTCCCGCGGCATGCCGCGCGCGCGCAGATAGTTCGTATAGTCCACCTGCAGAATCCCGTTCTTCTTCACGATCCCAAACAGCATGAACAGCCCGAACATCGCGTAAATATCCAGATTCGTGCGCAGCAGGATCAGCGACAGAATGGCGAAGGGCAGCGTCAGCGGCAGGGCTAGCAGGATCGTGATCGGGTGCACGAAGCTCTCGAACTGGGCCGCCAGGATCATGTACATGAAGATGAAACTGATGAGGAAGGCCAACAGGAAATTCGTGTTCGTCTCCGACAAGGTCTTGGCCCGCCCCAGGAACTCGAAACGATAGTCGGTCGGCATGCCCATCTCCTGCACGTGCTGCCCCAAAGACTTCACCGCGTCGCTCAGGTCCCGGCCCTCCAGATTGGCCGTGATGACCACCTGCCGCTGCATGCCGAAGCGGTCGATCGTCGACGGCCCGCGCGCGTTCTCCAGGCTGCCCAGGCTGCTGAGTTGCACCAGGCCCGCCTTGGGCGAGCGGACCTTCAGCCGATCGATCGCCTGGGCACTGTCGCGGTTGGGCAGCTCGGCGCGCAACCACACGTCGTACTGCTCGTCCAGCTCCTTGTACTTGGACACCGGTTCGCCCCCCACCAGCACGTTCAGCGCCGCGGCAATCGTCTGCACCGGGATGTCCAGGTCCGAGGCGCGCTCGCGGTCGATCTTCACGCGCAGCTCGGGCTTGCGAAGCGTGAGGCTCGTGTCCACGTCCACATAGCCCGGCTGGCTCCGCATCCAGGACGTGATCTGCCCGGAGTAGTCCTGCAGCTTCTCCAGATCGGGACCGCGCAGATTCAGCTCGATCATCGCCTGGCGGAATCCGCCTGCGCTGATCAGCGGCACGTCTTGCACGGCCGAACGCAGATCGGGGTAGTCGGCCATGACGGCCCGGGCCGCGCGCTGCACGTCGAACTGCGTGTAGTAGCGTTGCGGATCGTCCGGCCGGTCGGCCAGGGCCCGCACCCAATTCCGCACGTCGTACCAGGGATGCTGTCGCTCCGTCAGGTCCACCAGCCGGGCATAGATCGTACCGACGGTCACTTCTCCCTGGCCGCGGCTCAACCGCCCGCTCGTGTCACCGATGATCGAATAGGTGTCCGTCACCCCGCGCAACGCACCGATCCGCCCTTCGATCTCCTCGAACAGCCGATTGGCCCTGTCCAGCGAATAGCCTTCCGGCAGCGTGATCACCACCTCGAACTCGCTCTGGTCGTCACGCGGCAAAAAGTCCTTGCCCACCACGGCGAACAGGAACTTGGTCGAGATCAGCAGCAGGATCGACCCCAGCACGATCGCCCAACGGTGCCGCAGCGACCAGCCCAGGGCCCAGCCGTAAAAGCCGTCCACCGCGCGCCAGCCCACATTCGACTTGCTCCCCTTGTGCCCCTTGTCCAGCTTGAGGAACCGCGAGCAAAGCATGGGCGTCATGGTGAACGATACGCACATGCTGGCGAAAATGGCGAACCCCACCGTGGCCCCAAAACTGCTGAAGAACCGCCCCACCCGGCCTTCCATGAAGATCACCGGCACGAAGATCACCAAGAGCGACATGGTCGTGGCCATCACCGCCAGGGCGATCTCCCGCGTGGCCGTGCTGGCCGCGCGCCGCGCGCCATGCCCATATTCCTCCATGTGCCGGAAAATGTTCTCATGGACCACCACCGCGTCGTCGATCACGATGCCCACCGCCAGAATCAGGGCCAGCATCGTGATGTTGTTCATCGTGTAGCCCATGAACCGCATGAAGGCGAAGGTCCCGATGATCGACGCCGGAATCGACAGCGAAGCGATCACCGTGGTCCGCCAGTCGCGGATGAACAGCAGGATCGTCACCGCCACCAGCAGCGCGGCGATCAACAAGTGGAACTGCACCTCCTCGATCGTGCGCACGATGAACCGCGACTGGTCCTTCACGATGAAGGTCTCGATGTCCGGCGGCAGCACCTTCTGCAACTGCTCCAACCGCTTCTTCACGCGCTCGACCACCTTCACGGTGTTCGCCCCGGACTGCTTCTGCACGATCAGCGTCACGGCCGACTCGCCGTTCAGCCGGCTCTGCCCGCGCGGCTCCTCGTACGAATCCTCCACCCGGCCGATGTCCCGCACGCGCACCGGGTAGCCGTTGCGATCGGCCACGATCAAGTCCCAGAAACCGGCCGTGGACTCGATCCGGCCCATGGTCCGCAGCACCAGTTCCCGCGGTCCCTGGTCCACGCGCCCGCCGGGCAGTTCCAGGTTCTGGCGCATCAGCGACTGCCGCACCTCATCCACCGACAGGTCGTAGCTGGCCAGCTTGTCGGCGTCCACATAGATGTTCACCGCGCGTTGCCGGCCGCCCACCAGGATCACCGCCCCCACGCCGGAAATGCTCTCCAGGTCCTCCTTGATCCGCTTCCGCGCGATCTCGGTGATCTCCTGCATCTCGCGCTTGCCGGCCACGGCGATCGTCAGCACCGGCGCGGCATTGAAATCGAACTTGTCGATCACCGCCGGATCGGTCCCCACCGGCAACTGGGCCTGCACCGTGGAGATCTTGTCGCGCACGTCCTGGGCCGCCACTTCCCGGTCTTTCTCCAGGAAGAACTGCACCACGATCCGCGACAGGCCCTCCTTGGTCGTGCTCCGCAGTTCGTCGATTCCCGAGACCGTGTTGATGATCTCTTCCAGCGGCTTGGTGACGCTGGTCTCCATCTCCTCGACGCTCGCCCCCTTGAGCGTCGTGGTCACGATCACGATCGGAAATTCCACCTCGGGAAACAGGTCCACGCCCAGCCGGCTGTAGGACACCAGCCCCAGCACCATCGGCGCCGAAACCAGCATCACCGTAAACACCGGCCGTTTGATGCACAGATCCCAAATGCTCATGGACAACTTCGCAAACCGACTGCAAGAGACAACCAAGCCAAATCGATCACCGCCACCCCCGATCCGTCACTCGCCGGGGCCGCGCTCTTCCTGCCCACCTTTTTCGGCTTCCGGCCCGGAGGGCGTCTTGCCCTTCTCATCCCGAATTCGCACCGCGCCGCCGTCGACCAACTGCTCCTGCCCGCTCACGACCAGCAGGTCGCCCGGCTTCACTTCCCCGCGGACTTCCACCCACACATTCTGTGTCTGCCCCTCCCGGCCCGAGATGCCCGGCACCACGCGCACCGCATGCACCACCGCGTCCTTGACCGCAAACACCTTGGTCGTCCCGGCGAAACTGACGATCGCCTCGACCGGCACCGTGACCGCGTGCGCGTCGACCTCCGTCAGGATGTCCACCTTGGCGAACCCCCCGGCTTTCAGCCATCGCTCGGGATTGGGCACGCGTACCTCGACATGGAACGTCCGGCTGACCCGATCCACCGTGGGACTGACGCGCACGATCCGCCCTTCAAACACCCGCTCCGGCCAGGCGTCCACGCGCGCATGGACCGTCTGCCCCGCGCGCACCTGGCCCACGTGCCGTTCGGGCACCGCGGCCATCAACTTCAGTTCCTTGTCGATCACCAGGCGAAAAGCCACGGTACCCATGAAGGCCGCCCCACGCACGAACTCCCCCTCCGACACCAGGCGCTCGGCCACCACGTATTCCACCTTCTCCGGATCCGCGGAAGTGGCCGCGGTCGGCAGCGGCACCAGCACGCGCGTGTCGTCCAGCCGTTGCTGCGCCGTGGCCAGGATCGATGCCTTGTACCGCGCCGTGGCCAGCGTGCTCTGCGCGTCCAGCACCGCCTGCCGCAAGTTCGCCGACGCCACGTTGCTGTCGGTCATGACCTGCTCCAGATCCTCCTGGCTGACCGCGTCCGACTTCCGCAGTTGCTCCGCGCGCTTCACCTTCCGCTGGGCGTTTTCCGCCAGGTTCCGCGCGCGCACCACGCTCGGCAACTGCTCGATGTCCAGCGGTCCCTTGGGCAGTTCTTCCAGCCCCAACTTCGCCAGTTCCGACTGCAGGCCCCGCCGCCCCTCGTCCACCGCCAGCTCGAAATCGATCCGCTCGATCTCCAGCAAAGGCTCGCCGGGCCGCACCACGTCGCCCAGGTCGTGAAAGATCTTCACCACGCGCCCCTGCACCTTGGGCACCACGTCCACTTCGTCCAATCCCTCGAAATTGCCCACCACCTCCACCGTGCGTTGGATCGCCCGCTGCGTGGCCGGCCGTACCGTGACGGCGACGGCCGCGCGCTTCGCCGCGTGCGCTCCCCCGGCCTTCTCCGACGCCTGGGCCGCAGCCGGTTTGCCCGCCTCCTTGTCCCGCGCCGTCACCGCTCCGCTCAACACGGCCACGGCGCCCGCGACGAGGATTCCCGCCGCGCCCAACAGCAACCAACCAGTCTTCGTGCCCTTAGACATGCATCCCCCTCATACGACACCTAGGCCGCGCGCCGCATCACTCCCACCGCACCGCCCCAAGGCCCTCCCCTGGTTGGTCACCGAATTCCACACAAAGGTTCACAGGCGCCGGGCCTGTGCCCCATCTTCTCCCTGACACGCACCGCCTTGGCCGCCAGATCCCAATGCGCCTCGCAGCTCTCCGCTCTTCTCCAATCGCGCGCGCTCGGCGTCGGTCAGCACCCCGCGCAACACCAGGTCCAAAATCACCTTGGCCTGCTCTTCCGGACCACGGTCGCGCCTCACAAAATAGTTGGCCACCATCGTGCCGTAGAGCATATCGCCGATCGTCTCGATCATCTGCTCGACCGGAACCGCGCGCACGCGGCCTTCTCCGATCATCGTTTCAAACAGCTTGCACCACCGCCCGATGTTCACCTCGCGATGCGCGAAGTACGTGGGCTTCTCCCGGTCCTTGAACAAGGCCCGCTCCTGGATCAGCAGCTCCACGTACTCGGGCCGCGCGGCGAAGAAGGTCAAATAGGCGTGGATCGCGCGGCACATCTTCTCGTACGGGTCGGCGACGTCGGCAACGACCCGGTCGACCTCCTCCCGCAGCAAAAGCATGGCGCGATCCACGGCCGCCAGGAACAGGTCCCGCTTGGTGGGAAAATAGCGGTAGACGGTCCCCTTGCCGACCTGCAGGCGATCGGCCAGGGTCTGGGTGCGCGCGGCCGCATAGCCCAGCTCCGAGAAGAGCTGCGTGGCGGCGTCGAGGATTTCCACCTCGCGCCGACTCCGGATCGCCGGATCGGCCGGCCGGCCGCGTTTGCCAAGCGAAACGTTCACGGTTGGGCAAAGCCTGCGGGAATGGATGACGGACCAGTCAGTCAGCTAATTGTACACAGACTCCCCCACGCGACAACCGCGATTTCCTCGCAAGAGGCCACCAATTAACACTTACGAGGTACGCGGACTCCATTCCGCTTTGACCGCCGCGCTGGCCGGGGGCGTCAACTGGCTGCGAGTCAGGGCCACTTCGTGGACCACGCCGCCGTCTTCGGCGATCAAGCGGAAGGTCACCGTGGGGTCGGCCGGACTCGCGTCGATCGTGAATTCGCCGAAGGCGTAGCCCAGGTGGCCGAAGAGTTGTTGGCTCGAGTCGGGCGCCATGGCCGGCGGGCCCCAATCGATGCCGCCCAGACTGGCCGGCTCGAACTCGTAGAAGTTGAATCCGGACGGCCGCGGAATGCGGAAGCCCCTCGCACCGTGCCGGTCGCCCGAAATCAACAGCACGCCGCCGATGCGGTTCTTCTCAATCAGACTGAAGATGCGTTCGCGTCCCGCACGGTCGTACACGCCCCAAGAGTCTTTGCCGTTGGATACGTAATCGCTCCACATCGTGCTGGACTCGAGGATGATGAACGGTCCCTTGCAGTCCAGCAGTTGCCGCTCAAGCCAGGCCATCTGCTCTGCGCCCAGCAACGACCCCTTCTCCCGGAAGTAGCGGCCATCGGTGGTGATCACGTCGCACGGCCCGATGCGCGTGCGAAAGAAGACGCCTCCGCCCGGCGCGCCAAAGCCATAGGCCGGGTTGTTCCAGGCCTGGCGGAAGACATTCCATACCGCCGTGCGGTCCTCGGCCGTGTACCCGGACGGGATGCCCCACTTGTCGTTATCAAAGTAGTCGTGGTCGTCCCAGGTGGCGTAGACGGGTACCGCGGCCGCGAGCCCTTGCCAGGCCGGGTAGCAATCGCGCAGCAGGTAGTCCGCCCGGTGCAGGCCGCAGTGATTGTTGCGGTCCTGTGCGGCGACGTCGCCGCACAACAGCATCGCCACCGGGTTCCGCGCACGAATCGCCGCGGCCTGCCTCTGGTTGCCCAGCCCAAACCGGTGCGAACAGGTGCCGAAAGCGATGCGGACCGAACTCGCATCCGCGGCCGGCGCGGTGGTGATGGCCGCGTGCGCGGGAAGCCTCAGTTCCGCGCCATCGACGAACACGTTGTAGGAATACCGCGTTGCGGGCCGCAGGCCGGTAACCGGCACGATGGCCGTCAGGTCGCTTTGCCGCGTGCTGGAAACAGGTCCGAAGGTCCGCTGCCGGCCCTCCGCGACGATCCGTACTTCGACCTTCGCCGGCCGGCAGGTGCGGAGCCATACCTTAGCGCCATCGGCCGCCACGTCGCCGAGCATCGGACCTCCGAGGTGCGTAATCCCCTGCTCCTTGCAGACCTGCACCACGGCCGGATCGTCGGCCACGTCGGCGAAGGTCGCGCGCCGATTGCCCGCGAACACGCGGTAGCAGGCTTCGTAGAACGCTTGCACGCCCCGCGGTTGCTGCTCCCACAGGTTGAGCAACTCCAAGCTCGAAAGTCGCGGCAGGCGTTGGGCCGCGGGCCGCTCGGCCGCCACGCCCGTGTGTGCTGCGGCCCAGGCCGCCGCCGGAGCGAGCAAAGCCGTCTCCAGGAACTGGCGCCGGATCATGCGATTCCTCCTCCTTGCCAGGATTCCAACACCGCCGCTCAGGGTAACGGCCGGAACAGCTACGACATTCCTTTTCTGACACCCAATGAAGCGCGGCGAGACTCGTTCCGCCTCCGGGCCGTACTTTTCGACCCTATTGCGTTTGGGGCTTGCCATCACCGAAACGAAATGAGTAGAGGTCTGACTCGGTCATCACGAAGCGGAGCCGCACGGGCCGGCCGGCGAGTGACGACAAATCGGGCTGGCCTTTCCAAGCGACGACCCGCTCGATTTGGTCGCCGTATAGGATCACGCTGTCCGCCAACGTGAAGCCGGGGATCGGCTGGCCGTCGGCCTGTTGCAGTTCCGCGCGGATGCCGCCGGCCGCGCTGGTGCTGTAGTTCAGCACAAGTTCGCGTCCCGAGAAGATCAGGGGTTTGGTCAGCAACTCCCCCTCTGCCGAGCCTGCGTGAACGGAGATGAAACCGTCCGTGCGGATGACATAGCGGTCGCCGCTGCGGTGGTAGATGGAGATTTCGTCCGGACGGAGAAAGTGGATATTGAGGGCAACGTAGTTGGCGCGGTTGATCCAACGTTGGGGATCGAGTCCCGGACGGATGAACGCCTCGGTGAACGTGCGGTCGTACCGGGTCGCACCGGCGCGCGTGGTCATGAACAGGACATCGGTAACATTGGAGTCCTTCTTGTCATGCGACGGCGCATCACCCCTTCCCGGCACGAAACGGGTGGGGAAAGCAAGGTATAGGTGAGGCGCGCGCGGATACGGCGCGGTCATGTTGGTGTAGAGATGTTCGCCGGGCAGGTTGGGATTCATGGCGAGCGGGTCGCTCCAGTGGACAAAATCGGGCGAGGTGACACGGCTGATAGTGCGCAACCGGTCGTCGGGAGTCCATGTACGGAAGTAGCAAACATACAATTGCTCGGCTTCTGACCAAAAGGAAACGTTCGGCGAATCGAAGGCGTGCCGCCACTGCGGTCGATACGGGATGACCTCGCCTTGGTTGGTCCAGCGGATGCCGTCGGGAGAAACAAATGCGACCAGCCCGTGCCCCGGCTCATCGAGACCCAACTTGTTGCCGGGACCGGGGTGGCCGGACAGCGCCTTGTAGCGTTCGGTCGGAGGAATGCCCGGTCGGGTGTCGAGAAACGGCATGAAGTTTTCCAAGAGCCTTGGTTGATTGGCCAGAATGACGTTGTTTTCCTTTGTGCCGCCGACCGCGTGCAGGCGGAGCACGGGGAATCGCCACTCGTGGCCATCATCGCTCTCGGCATAGTGGACGACCTCGCGTCCGGACGACTCTCCCTTGGTGGGCGGGAGGGCGGGATCGCTGCCGCGATACCAGGCGCGGTAAACGTCGCCGTCCTTGATGACCGTGACCATGTGATGCACCGGCAATGGCGACTTGGGGCGGGGCGCCTTGACCGGGTGGTGCAATTCCAATCGCACGCCTTGCATCCGCTCGATCAGGAGACGGTCCACAAACAGTTCCAGCCGCGAACCGATATCCACCGGCAACTCGGTGCTTGCCGAATGCGCGGACCTCAGCGCGAGACAAGCGACGCAAATCAGAAGGGAAACCAGCAGCGTTGTCTTCATGAGAATCGATCCGTTGGAGATGGAAGATTTCCGTCTGGTGATGTTTGCCGGCGGATCACCAATCGTCCTTGGTGAATCCGGGACGCCGTCTTGTCGGCGTGTCATAGTTGCAGGAAACGATGTGCACGTCCTTGACCTTGTCCGGCGGGATGGCGATTTCCACAACCACGCCGGGCCGCCGAAGCAAGTGATAGCCGTCGGTGGATGATTCCTTGATCAAGTGGCCGTCCAATCGGACTTCGGAGATGGTTGCGTCCGCGTAAGGGATCAGCAGGCGGATGGCGAGGCCATGTTGGATCGGCCCCTGACCGATGGCTCCCTCCAACACCTTGCGCTCGGGCCGGGGACCGCCAAAACCCCCGTAGGGAAACAACGCGGCGGCGGCGGCAAGTCCCGCTGTGTCGAACTGGGGGTTGCCTTTCAGGCTCTCGATGACTTTCGCGACTTTCCTGTTACGGATTTGCTCTGTCCCGTCGGTCGTCGTGGCCACGTAACCCATCAGCGTGCCGCGCGCGGGAGTCGGCGCGGCGGTGCCGTAGTAGAGTTGCGGCAGTTTTTGCCAAAGTTCCACCCGGCTCTGCCGTCGTTCGCTGGCCGTCCGGCCATAGGCGGCAACCGCCACCAAGGTGTGGTTGGCGATCTGATTGACCGGATAACCCTCATAACGCTCGTACCGTCCCCGCTCATGACCAATCTGGAGGGCGCGCTTGGCCCGGGCGATCAGGCTTTCTTCATAACCGACCTCCATGATGAAGGCCAAGGTGTGATAGCGACAGTAAGGATAGAGGGTGAAGATGGGATGAGCGGTGCGCAGGAAGAACGTGTAATCGGGAAAACCCTCCACCTCGCTGGTAGTGCGGATCTTGCCGTCGTCCTGCTCGCCGCGCGTAATCAGAAAACCGTGCGCCTCGGCGGCGGCATCAATCTTGTGCGCGGCATCGTGCAGGAAGGGACGCGACACAGCCGACGCCCACGAGATGCCGGTGCTTTCCCACATCGTGCGCTCGGCTTCGTTGAAACCGTGGAAGTCCACATGCAATTCGGGCCGGTATTCATCCATGATGCCTTGCACAGCGACCGCTTCGGGATGGGCTTCCGGCTTGGCCACGCCGTGGACGCTCCACAATCGCACGCCGGGCGCTGCCCAGCCGCCGTAGATGGGGCGCGACTTTTCCAACTCGCCGCGCGCAATGAAATCGGGATCGGTGTAGGGCACGACGAGCACGACCTGTCGTCTGCGGATTTCCGCCGCCTCCGGATCGTCGCTCAACAGCCATTTCATCAGTCGCAACAGGCCCGTACCGGCGTTGAGTTCTTTCGCCACGTGGGCGGAGGTCAAAAGCGCGACCTGTTTGTCCTCATCCGCAACGCGCCGGTCCGTGATCCTTCCCATAAAAATCGGACGCTTCTCCAGAGTCGAGCCTCGCGACTCGAAGGTGAACCGGTCCGGAAGCTTCTCGGCCCATTGCGCCAACCCCTTCCCAAGCTCCTCCGGCGAGGGATGCTCGATCACCGTGAGCCGTTCCACAACCGCCGGCTCCTCCCGGGACTCTGCCGGCCACGCCCCCAACATCAGGCAGACGCCAATCGCCAGTCGAGAACCTCCGGTGACTATTTTCCGGAACCCGGTTAAGGCTTGTGAGTCGGTCTTTTGTCTGGTTTCAGTCATGGTGACTCGTTCCGTGGTTGGTTTCCTCGTTTTGACTCTTCGATTTGTGTTGCGTGTTCGTACGGCCAGCGGTTTTTGCGTTCCAGACGCTCGCAGCGGCAATCACTTCAATCGCACGATCTGTTCATACCTGACTGTGTTGAGGACCTGGTTGAGTCCTTCATTTTTCTGGTGCTCTTGGCTTCGCCCATGCTTCAAACATGTCAGCCCTCAGTTCAGAGCCGTCCCAAGCCCCCGCAGGCTCGATCTCGGGTGCATTGGCTGTCGGCAACCAGCGGGCGAGATCCGCCTTGACCGCGAGGAACCGGGGATTCCCGGCGACATTGAACCACTCGTAAGGGTCGGCGGCGTGATCATAGAGTTCCTCGTCGCCATTGCGGTAACGGATATAACGGAATCGCCAGTCGCGGATCGAGTGATTGCCCTCACCGTAGGTGGACAAGACCGGCTTTCCTCGTTCGATCGTATGTCCCTTGAGCAACGGCGTCAGGTCAACACCGTCGAGCGTCTGTTTGCTTGGCGGAGGCAATCCGCAAAGCGCAAGCAGCGTCGGATACAGATCGATCAGGCTCACGGGGGTCGGCAGCATCTGTCGCGGCCAACCCGGCACCGCAATCGCAAAAACCACGCGACAGGTCTGTTCCCAGAGCGCGAACTTCGCCCACATGTTCTTCTCGCCGGCATTATAGCCGTTGTCGCTGGCGAAGACGACGATGGTATTGGACGCATAGGGACTTTCGTCCAAGGCGTCGAGCACCCGTCCAATCTGCTCATCAATATACGTGGTGGCGGCATAATACGATCGCAGGTATTCGCGCCACAGCCCGGCATTGACAACGGCTGCGTGGGTGCCCCGCTTTGTCGCCCTCCAGCGTCCCGGCGCTGGCACGTCCTCCAGATCATCGGCACGGTAGCTGGGCGGTATCTGAATGGACTCGAGAGGATACATGTCGAAATAACGCTTCGGAACAATCCGCTCCGAATGCGGCCGCCAGAATCCGCATGTCACGAAGAACGGCTGGTCATGTTTCATACGCAAAAAGGCGATCGTGTGGTTTGCGTGTTCCGTGTCCTCTTGCAGCTTCTGCGGATCGTCGCGGTCCCAGTCGTCCGGCAGCGCCCCAAAACGCGTCGGCAGATAGTCGGGATCCGGAATCCGCAACGTCTCCGGCAGGATGAACTTCACCAGGTCCGCGTCCGTGTGGGTGACGTGCGTGCGATCCCGGTGTCCCACGCGGAACCCCGGCGTAAAGTCGTCGAGATTGTCGTTTTGATAACGCGTATGCGCAATCTTTCCATAGCCCGCAGTCAGATAGCCGTTTTGGAGAAAGTGCGCGTGCAGCGTCTCCGCCTGGGCGATGGGGGACTTCGTGCGACGAAAAGCCTGAGCATTGTAATAGACGCCGGATCTTGCCGCGTGCACACCCGTCAGAAACGCGGTGCGGGAAGGACAGCACGCCGGCGCGTCGTTATAGGCGCGTGCAAACCAGGTCCCACGCGCAGCCAGCCGTTCCATGTTGGGCGTGCGCACGATGGATTCATCGAGCAGGCTGACCATGTTTGCGGCATGGTCGTCAATGAGTATGAACAACACATTAAGACGGGAGACCGCAGGTGCCGCTGGAGACGGCCCGACGGCGTGAGACACGGGTCCGGCCCACAGCCACAAGCTGCCCAAGGCAAGCACGATAACGCAATACTTCCTCCAACAGAAAATCCCTCGCCGCGCCACCGGCAAACTTCCGGCAGCTCTGTTACGGGACCCGGTTGAGCGTTGTGATTCGGTTTCCTGCTTGGTTTCAGTCATGGCAATTCCTCCGTTGCCTGCTGCAGAAGGCCCAAGCCGCGTCATCCTGATCGCAGCGAAGGATCTCAATCCAGCTCGTGCCGCAGAAATCAGCCTAATCGCGCCCATCCGGTCCATCAAGCCGCCGAGCCCATTGGCCAGGTCGAAACAGCTTGGCGCGCGTGCCGAGCGGAGCGAGACACGTCGCCTGGAAAGGACTCATGGTGAAAGATGGAAACCGTGACCTGGTGCCCGCCCCCCTCGCAATCGGTTACCTCTCGGTTTTCTTCCCAGGCCTTTCCGCCGGCGGTCGGGCCGCCGGTTCGCTGGCGTCCGTCTTCACCTCGATCAGCCATTGCTCGAACTCGGCCGCCAGACGCGCAAGGTCCGCGCGTCGCCTGGCGGCAAGGTCCTCCTGTTCGCCAGGGTCGGCTGCCAGGTCGTACAGTTCCCAAGCCGCGCTCGGCTTGGAGCGAACGAGTTTCAAAGCGCCCTCGCGCAGCCCCGCAGTCTGGCCAAAGCCGAACGCGAGCCGCGCGTGAGGCGACTTGGCGCGCCCGCTCAGTGCGTCCAACGGATCACGGCCATCCAGCACCCGGTCCTGCGGCAGCGGCAGACCCGCGGCGGCCAGGCACAGCGGCAACACATCCAGATGGCTCAGCATCTCCTTGCAGACCGTGTTCGGTTCGATCCTGCCCGGCCAACGGAACATGGCCGGCACGCGCACCCCACCCTCGTAACAGGTCGTGCCGCCGGAACGCAGCGGGGCGTTCGACGCCACTTCCAACCCGCACTTGGGGAGCATGAACGCGCCGTTGTCCGAAATCAGGATCACCAGCGTGCGCTGGCGGAGCTTCAAGTCATCCAGCGTGTCCAGCACCCGGCCGATGGCGTCGTCCAGCGCAGTCAGCACGGCCAGGTAGCGGTGTTTCTCATCGGGATCGTTGGCCGGCCAGCCGTAACGCTCCAGATATTTGCCAGGCACCTGCCACTCCGGTTTCTCGCCCGGCGCCATGTTCACGCTGCTGACGTAATGCGCCGCGTTGAACGGCAAGTACACCAACCACGGCGTCTGGCCGTGGCGCCGGATGAAGTCCCGGGCCGCATCGGCGAACAGGTCGGTGCTGTAGCCTTCGACCTTGTGGCACTCCGTGCCGCGAAACATGTCGTATTCGCCGTGATAGGTGTGCGTGTAGTAGTTGATGTTGCCGGAGCGGAAGCCAAAGAACTCGTCGAAACCGCGTTCCGTCGGACGGCTGCCCGGCGCGAAACCGATGTTCCATTTGCCGAAACAGGCGGTGGCATAGCCGGCCTGCTTGAGATACTGCGGGAGGATGCGTTCGCGCTGGGGCAGGCCGATGCCGATCCAGTTCTCGTTCGTGCGGAGTTGATGCGCCAGACCGTTCCGCAAGGGATGGCGACCCGTAAGGATCGCCCCGCGCGACGGCGTGCAGCTCGACGCGGCCACGTAGAACTCGGTGCATCGCACGCCTTCGCTCGCCAGCCGGTCCATGCGCGGCGTCTTGACAAGCGGATTGCCGTAACAGCCCAAGTCGCCGTAGCCGACGTTGTCCAGGTAGAGGAGCAGGACGTTGGGCAACGGATTGGTTATGGGGCTACCGGCAGCGCACAGCGAGACCGGCGCAACCAGCAGCAGGGCAAACAGGACGACCCGTGTGTGTCGCGCGGCTCGCTTCACGGCAATCTCCTCATCCAATACAGCGCCAATGCCGGACCCGAGCGTTATCTTCCGCCACGGAACGCGCAATGGCAAGGACCCATTTACGCAATCCGGCGCAGCTTTGCGCCCGAGCGTCTGGCATCCGGCGTTGGGCCGGGAGAGACACAATCAGCCCAGGTCGCCAAGCAGCCCGGGCCGGGCGACGCGTTTCGCCGAACCGCTGTGTCCCAAAATGGCATGCAAATGTCATTGCCAGTCATTGCGATGCCCAGGTTTCCCGCCATAGACTGGGGCTTGGTCACAGCTTGCGCAGGGAATTGCCAAAGGGATCAATCAGAGACCGGCTCATCATCAGGACAACGCACGATGAACAAGACACGGATCCTTGGGACGCTTATTGGCCTGTTATCTTGTTTGCCGGCAACCACCGCCCAACAGCCCGCTGCGTCAACGGCTGAGCCGACCGCAGCGTCCGGCATCACGCGAACCATCGATGCTTCCCAGTATTGTCGTCGCTTTCCGCGACTTCCGGCCGGCCGCAACACATCCCTCCAGAAAGCCCCGGCGCCGGTCCTCGCCGAGCTGAGCGAACGGGAATTCGGCAAGGCCGGGATCACCAAGTGCTGGCTGAACCTGGACGAAATGTGGGACTACCGCACCCGGCAGTACGATTTCAACTACCGCATCGGAGTCCACAAGTACGACGACGTGAAAGACAAGCACCGTGAGACCTGGGGAAGCGTCCAGGAGACGAACATCCGCTTCCACGACTATCTGCAGGCTTTCGGAAGACACAGCGACGAAGTCATGCTGACGATCCGCCGCTACGAGCGCGATATCCTCGATGGAAAGCTCGGCGTCAGCATGCAGGACTGGAAAGAGATCTTCAAGAACGCCGTCGTCCACTACCGCAAGATCTGCCCCAACCTGCGCTACATCGAGGTCTGCAACGAATACGCCTTGAAAGGGTTCATCGGCTGCACCGCCGAAGAGTACTACGAGTTCTACAAGACCGCGTACCAGGCCGTCAACGAAGCCAATGAAGAACTCGGCCTGAAGGCTGAATCGCGCGTGCTCGTCGGAGGCCCCGCCGTCACCGGAGACATCGTCGCGCAGATGGATGCCTTTTTCAAGAACTTCAGCCAGGACGCTTCCCCGCACAAACGCCTCGATTTCGTTTCCTGGCACGAATACGGAAAGAGCTACCACG
>CALARR010000251.1 GCA_937889015.1 uncultured Planctomycetales bacterium
ATCTCGGACCTGGCCTACCACAAGGATTTCATCTCCCGCTACGGGCTGCTGAAGACCAATCCCGACAACTCGATCATCAAGGTCAAGACGGCCTATTACACCGTCCAGAACGTGGTGACGGTGTTCAACGCCGCGCTGGATCGCCTGCCGGACTACGCGGTGGCCGTGTCGGGGATCGAAAAAGAACTGACGTGGTTTGCCTTCCGCGACAAGAAGAGCGGATTCGACGTCATAACGCTGTGGGACGGCACGGAGATCCCCTCCAACGCTTCAGACCTGGAAACGGTGCAGTTGACCATCCAGGGAGGCCGGTTCCTGGAACCGGTCTGGGTGGATCTGATCACCGGCAATATCTACGCGATCGCCCCGGAACAAATGCTGGTGGACGGCGAGAAGGTCGTGTTCAAGGACGTGCCGGTCTACGACGGGCCGGCGGCCCTCACGGACAAGAGCCTGCTGGACTATGTGCCCGCGCGCGAGAAGAAGGCCGCGAAGCGCGCTCCGGCCGCCGCGCCCAAGAAGCAGGCGGAGGCCAGCAGTCGCCCGAAGATCGAAACGCACCTCCTGCCGGGAACGCAACAACCCGCGCCGGCGGTGCTGATCCTCGCCGGCAAGGACGCGGAGGTCTCAGCCCTGGTCCAATGGCTCAACAGCCAGGACGTCCACGCCTTGGTTTTGAAAGCTGACCAGCGCGGCGCGGACGAGGTTCTGCGCCAGGCGCGCGAGGCGCTCCGCTACATCCGTGGTCGCGCGGCAGAGTGGCAGATCAAGCCCGATGCGCTGGGTGTGTTGGGCATGGGGGTAGAGGGGCCCCTGGTCGCGCGCCTAGTGGAGCCGGATTTCGGCATCATGCTGAACAGCGAGAATCCCGATCCGGCCTCTCCCTTGGCCGTGAAGAAACGGCTGTTTGTCGGCCCGAGAGACCACTGGCAAGCCCCTTTGGCGGCCTGGCTGGAACAGCACAAGGGCAAGGTGTTCTGAGTGAGGAGCCGTGAAAACCACGCGAGTGCGGCCGGCATGGGCTGCGGCGAAGGCTACTGCTGGCGCTGATTCTTGAATGGGCTCCGCACGCCTGCCATAATCGTGTGCCGGATATCGGCGCCGCGCCGACCGGAATAGGAGCCTATTCCAGAACCACCACAGCCAGTTCGGGCGGCCCAGCGGGACCGAACTGCCGACGGGTTTGGGGATCGGCTCTATTGATCTCTGCATTGCTAATGGCCCCGGCCGACCAACGGAAGGCCGGGAAAACCGGGCTCCCGATGGTCGCCCTCGGTTCATTCGCTATGCAGGACCCAATAAGAGCCCTTCAACGTCTCGGTACCTGCGCCCGTGGGGAGGGGAGCGACATGATGAGAGACTTCCGCGTGGTCGTCTGGGCTGCGGCCCTGTTCCTGTCGGTCGCTACGGCGCGCGCTGCGGAGGACCCCACACCGCGCCTTCTCACCAGCCAGCACGACCGCGAATTCCTGGCGGCCAACCTGCTCGACCGCCAGGCCTGGAGGCCGTTTCCCCCGGCCAGCGATCGAAAAGCCTGGGACGCCCTGTTGGCCGCCCCGTTGAACCAGGCGCGGCGCGACTGGCTTGTTGGCCGGGCGGAATCCCTCCTGGGCCAACCGTGGCCCGCTCTGCCCGCGACCCTCTACATGGAGTATGCCCGGCAGGGAAATCGCACGCACTATCAGATCCCCTATTTCCAGCGCCGCGAGAACCTGGCGACCTTGGTGCTGGCGGAATGCCTGGAGTATCGCGGTCGCTTTCTCGACGAGATCGTCAATGGCGTGTGGTCGATTTGCGAGGAGTCGACCTGGTGCGTACCGGCCCACGCCACGCGCCGCGCGCGCGACACGCTGCACCGCCTCGATGTCGAGGGGCTGGACCTGTTCGCCTGTGAAACCGGGGCAAGCCTCGCCCAGACCCTGTATCTGCTGCAGAAGGAGCTGGACCGCGTGTCGCCCACCGTGGGCGAGCGCATCCGGCGCGAGGTGGGCCGGCGGATCCTCGATCCGTACGCGGCGGGCGATCGCTTCGGCGCGTCCGGCTGGATCGCCGGAGGAAACAACTGGGCCCCCTGGTGTTCTTCAAACATCCTTGTGGCCGCCCTCTGCCTGGAGGAGGACCGCCAGCGCCTGGCGGCCGTGGTCTTCCGGTTGATGCGGGTGGTCGACCGGTTCATCGACCGCTACGGAGAGGATGGGGGCTGCAACGAAGGGCCCAGCTACTGGGACGAGGCCGGCGGAGCAATGCTGGTCTTCCTGGAGCTGCTCCACTCGCGCACCGGCGGCAAGATCGATATCTTCGGCCATCCCAAGATTGCGGCGATGGGGCGTTACATTGCCTCGGCGCAACTGGACGGGCCGTGGTTCGCCAACTTCGCCGATGCCGATACCAAGCCGCGCCTGACACTGGGCAAGATCTACCGCTTTGGCGAGCGCACCGGTTGCGAGGCGCTGAAGAACCTGGCCCTGTTGTCTATGCGCCAGGGGCAACTGGCCGGCCCGATCGATCCGCCCCTGCGTGTCAACGGGGTGGTTTGTTCGCTCCTCGGTCCGCTGATGGAGATGTTCTGGATTCCCCCCGACGCGCAGCCCGCGGCCTTGGATCGGCCGCTTACGGTCTGGCTGCCCGATCTGCAGGTGCTCTTCGCGCGGCAGTCGCCGCGGCCCGGCCAAGGCCTGGTACTGGCGGCCAAGGGCGGGCACAACGCCGAAAGCCACAATCACAACGACCTGGGGCACTTCATCCTGCTGTTGGACGGCCAACCCGGCATTATCGACCTGGGACGCGAGGAGTACACGCAGCAGACCTTCGGCAAGCAGCGTTACCAACTCCTCTTCACGCGCGGATTGGGGCACAATGCGCCCCTGATCGACGGCAGCGAACAACGCGCGGGCCGCGAGTTTCGTGCGACGCAGGTGGAATTCCAGGAGCAAGGCCCTACGCTGTGCCTGGGGATGAACCTGGAGCAAGCCTACCCCAAGACAAGTGGACTTCGCGCGTTGCGTCGGGAGTTTCTCTTCGATCGGCGCACGGAGAGCGTGGAAGTCCGGGATCGCGTGGAACGGGCCCAGGAACCGGCCAAGGTAGCGATCCACCTGTATGCGGCGCAGCCCGTGAAGCAGCTCGCGCCTGGCGCCCTCTCCATCGGCTGCACTCCCCGGCCCTTGCTGCTGGACTATGACAGCGATCGTTGGGACGCAGCGGTCGAGGTGGTGCCGCTGCAGGACCGCCGCCTGCAGGAAGCGTGGGGAGAACGCCTGTACCACATTCGGATAGAGTCGAAAGCCGCGGAAGCGGCGGCGATTTCCAACCTCCGTTTCCGGCCGGGCAAGGTCTTGCAAAAATGATGACCAGCCGCGTGCTGGACACGACACTCGGATTCTCAACTCGATCATACAGAGGAACAAAACACATGCTGGACGTTGTTTCGCGCTGCTGCTACATCGCTGCAGTACTTACGGCGACCTGGGGACTGCTGTGCAGCGCGCAAGTTGCGCGCGGAGCGGAACCGGCGGCAAGCACAGCCGTCAACAAGAACCTCTATGTCTGTTACCGCTCCTTCTGGCCGGAACTGGAGATGACGGCCGCATTCGCGGATCTGGGCATCAACACACGCTGCTTCTTCGCGGCCAACGCGATCAATTCCCTGGGCTTCGAGTACTGCAAATATCCCCTGATCTGGAAAGGGATCAAGAAGTACGACTTCGACGCCTACGACAAGCAAGTGGAAGATCTCTTGTCGGCCAATCCGGAGGCAAAGTTCCTGTGCATGATCGACTTGAACACGCCCTATTGGCTGACGCGACGCTTCGCGCTGGACAGTTTCGCCGAGATCTCGCATGCCGCCGCGAATCCGGAGTGGATCAAGATCACCACCCAGTGGATGCTCGACTTCATCGCCTATTCGGAGAAGAAATACGGCCACAAGATCCAGGCCTACATCCTCTCCGGCGGCGGCACGTCGGAGTGGTACGAATATGACCGCGGGCGGTCGAGCCGCGTGAAGAACGCCGCCTGGCGCCGCTGGTGCCAGGGCCAGGGACTGTCGCTGGGGGACGACGTGCCCTCGGAAGGCGCGCTGCAAAAGGCCGCGCACGAAAACGTCGTCTACGACCCGGCCACGGAGCCGGAGAAGATCCACTACTGGCACTTCCATAACGCCGTGATTGCCGATGCGATCCTGCACTTCGCCCAGGCCGCCCGGCCGAAGATCGCCAAAGACAAGGAGCTCGGCGTCTTCTTCGGCTACTACATGGTCAGCGACAACAAGCTGGTCTCCTTCGGGCACATGGACTACGAGCGCGTGTTCGCCAGCCCGGACATCGACTTCGTCATCAGTCCCGGCAACTACAACGACCGGGGCATGGGCGGCGGCAGCGGTTCGCAACTCGTTTACGCCACCGCCATGCGGTATGGCAAACGCTACCTGCACGAGATCGACCACCGCACGCACCTCGTCGACAAGCAGTGGAATGCCGGCAAAGGCTGGAAGACGCAGGCCGACGACGATGCCGGGCACAAACGCGAGGCGGCCTTCGCCATGATCAACCACATGTCCCTGTGGTGGTTCGACATGTGGGGCGGCTGGTACCAGAAGGACCAGACGCGGCAGCTTATCAAACGGCTCAAGGAACTCTCGGATCAATACGCTTTGGATCCGGCATCCTCCGTGGCCCAGACGCTCTTGATCGCCGATCCACAGAGCGCCTATTGCGTGAATGAGAAGATGCCCCACGCATCGGCCATGGCCCGGCAGTTCCGCGACAAGCTCACCCGGACAGGCGCACCGGTGGATGTCTATTCTTTCAACGACCTGCCGGCGATCGACCTGTCGCGCTACAAGGTCGTGTTCCTGCCGGCCATGCTGCTGATTACCCCGCAGCGCGCCGAGATCTTGAAAAAGCATGTGCTTACCCCGGGCCGGACAGTCGTGTGGTGTTATGCGCCCGGCATCAGCGACGGCCAGACGCTGGACGTCGCGCGCGTCAAGCAATGGACGGGCAGCGACTACAAAACGCCGGGGCCGGCCACGGTGGCCATGGACGGCTGGACCTCGGTCTACGCGTTCGACTATCAAACCATGACCCCCGAGGCGTTGAAGGCGATCATGAAGCAAGGGGGCGTCCACCTGTACACCGACGGGCCAGAGCCCGTCTATGCGAACCAACGGTTGTTGGCCATCCACACCAAGGACGGCGGCCCGAAGAAGGTTTCCCTGCCCCGCCCCTATCGCAAGGTGGTGGATGTGATCCAGGGCAAGACGGTGGCGGAGAACACGGCCGAGTTCGTCTATCCCTTCCTGACGCCCGATACGGCCCTGTTCGAATTGGCGCCCTAGAAATACGCCCGGCCTGGTTATCAGCGGGGCAATGCGGACCCCAATCGCAGTGCAAAGATCCATCGACGCCGTGAATCGGAGTATGCCATGCAACGCATGTCCTTCCTGAACCGAGCGCTCCTGTGGTCAAGTTGTCTGTTGGCCCTCGTGGCATTGCGCCCCGCGCTGGCCCAGCCGGGAGGCCAGGGCAGGCCACACCTGGTCTACATCTTCACCGACCAGCAGTGGGCCGGGGCGATGAGCTGTGCCGGCAACGGCGATCTGGCAACCCCTGTCCTCGATGGCCTGGCCGCGCGCGGGGTCCGCTTCGAGAACGCCTACTGCACCCAACCGCTGTGCGTGCCCTCGCGCACGGCCATGGTCACCGGCGTCTATCCGCACGAGATCGCAGCGACCCATAACACGCTGTCCTGGCCCCGCGCCCCGGTTCCCATGCTCGGCAAACTCTTGGCTGAGGCAGGCTACGAGTGTGCTTGGTTTGGCAAGTGGCACATCCCCGTCGCTCCTGCGCTGTCTGCGGAACACGGTTTTGCCACGGTCGAGTGCGACAAGGGTTCCGCCACCGATGAAAAGCTGGCCGACGCCTGCCAGCGTTTTCTGTCCCGGCCGCACGACCGCCCTTTGTTCCTGGTGGCCTCGTTTCTCAATCCGCACAACATCTGTGAGTGGGCCCGCGGCCAACCCACGCCGCAAGGCCCCATTCCGCCTCCGCCGCCGCCCGAACAATGCCCGGCACTGCCGCTGAACTTCGAGGTTCCCTTCGACGAACCGGAAGTCGTGCGCTCGATCCAGGCGCGCCACGCACCGGGCTATCCGACCACCGGTTGGGCCCCCGAACGCTGGCGCCAGTACCGCTGGGCCTACTATCGCCTGGTCGAAAAAGTCGATGCCCAGATTGGTCGCTTCCTGGAAGTCCTCCGCGCCCAGGGCCTCGCCGACAACACGCTGATTGTCTTCTCCAGCGATCATGGCGACGGAAACGCCGCCCACCGCTGGAACCAGAAACAAGTGCTGTACGACGAATCGGCCCGGGTGCCGTTGATCGTCTGTCTTCCCGGGACAACCGCCGGTCGGGTGGATCGGAGCCTGGTCAATGCCGGACTGGATCTCTATCCCACCTTGTGCGACTATGCCCGTCTGCCGTTGCCAGGCCACCTCCGTGGTCGCAGCCTGCGGCCGCTCTTGGAGCAGACGCAGCCCGCCGCCTGGCGCAACGAACTGGTCTGCGAGACCGAGTTCGCCAACAACGCCGGCGGAATGGGGATCACGGGCCGGGCCCTGCGCACCCAGCGCTACAAGTACATCTGTTACTCCCAGGGGCAACGCCGCGAGCAGCTTTTCGATTTGGAAAAGGACCCGGGTGAGACTCTGAACCTGGCCGCCGTGCCGGAGATGGCGGCCGTGCTCCAGGATCATCGCCGCCGCCTGGCCGATTGGTGCCGCCAGACGGCCGACCGCTTCCCTGTTCCCGGTGAAACGGAGTCCCATTGAGGGGCGGCCGACAAATGACTTTGCGATTTCTCTTGTACTCCTCTCGCTCCGCGAGAGGCAAGACATCTCGCGGAGCGAGACGAGTACGAAGAGTTGTTTTTTGGCCGGCCCTGAGCGTATCGCGGTCCACCGGCCACCGCGGAAATCGGACCGCCAGTCCACCAGGGTGAGGCCAGTTGCTGCCCGGTTCGCCTCCTGTCATCTTGGGATTCCACACGGATTCGGCCGAAAACAGGAACTTCCGTGGTCCAAAACGGGGCCTTTCGGCTCTATCCTCCTTGAGTCGCCGGAAACCGTTCGTGCCTGTCGAGGTGCTATGCCGATGCGCTGGCTTCCAAGTGCGTGCCGGGGCTTGATCCTGGTTGTTGCCGCAGTCCGCTCGGTCCTGGCTGGCCATCCGCCCGAACAATTCGGCCCCGAACTGCCCATCGTCGCCACGCTGGGCTGTGGGCCCACCATGGACGTGGCCCTGGAGGGCAACTACCTGTATGCCATCGGTGGCGCACGCCTGTACGTGGCTCGGCTGGATGACCCGGCCAAGCCCAGATTGGTGGGAGAGCTGGCCGGCCTGGGCAATGTGCGGCAGATCGCGGTGCGAGAAGGGATCGCCTACGTCACCGCGCGCGAGGATGGCCTATTCATCGTCGACGTGCACCGGCCTGAGCAGCCGGAGCTGTTGTGCCACTACGACACGATCGAACTGGCCACGGGGATCTGTCTTTCCGGGCCGGTGGCCTTCGTGGCTTGCCGGCAGAATGGGGTGGAACTGATCGATGTCAGCGATCCGCGCCGGCCCGTCCACTTGAGCACGCTCCGTCCCGGCGAGGCCCAGTCGGTCACGTGCCGCGACGGACTGTTGTATGTCGGTACCTGGGTTTCTCGGGAAGTGGTCATCTGCGACGTCAGCGATCCGCGCCATCCGCGCGTCTTGAGCCGCGCGCCCATGGACGGCTACGCCGACGGCCAAGGTTGGATTTCGACATCCAGCAGCCGGCAAGCGCCGGCCAAGGCCTCGGCCGCTGCGCCACGCCACGCAGACGTCTCGCCCGTGGGCGGCATCGCGGTCGGCGATGGCTACATTTACGCCGCCGGCGCTTGGAGCGACCTGCACGTGATCCAAGCCACCGGCTTGGCTCAAAGGCCGGCCGGAGAACCCGGACAACCCGTGGTCGTCCCGCCTGCCACAGGTTACCCGGTCGACCCACGCTGCACCGTCTACGACGCCGGCGGCCAGGTGTATGCCGTCGCTCCGCTCGGGGATGGCAAGGCGATGGTTGCGGCTGGTTCGGCCGGCTGCCAGTGGGTGTCGCTGCGCCCCGAGCCCAAACGCATGGCGCAGATCGCGACTCAAGGTTTCGCCATGGACGTGAAGGTTCTCGGCGACCACGTCTACGTGGCGGAAGGCATGGGCGGCCTGTCGATCGCCAGGAACGGCGGCCGTTGAAATCGCTGCCTTCTTGTGGCGTGGGCGGGCACCTGCAGGGCAAACCGAGTGTCATCGGTCGGACGCTGTACGTGTCGAGTCGCTACACAGGCCGGGTCAGTGCCGTGGACATCACGCATCCCGAGCAACCGCGACTCTTAGGCCACCTGGACCTGCCCGAGCACCCCGGCCTCGTGGCGGCCGACGGTGAGCTGGCCTTGGTGCCGGCCGGCCTGGTGCGCGACGTGTTGGCCGTGTGGCGCGACGTGGCCCGGCGCGACGGCTATCGTTTCGGCGTCTACTTCAATCTGGGCAACGACGGCCGGATTGCGGCAGAGCATCCGCAGTGGATTCGCGTCGATCCCGAGGGAAAGCCGCTGGGGCGGGGCATGTGTTTTCACTCCGGCGTGGCGCAGCAATACCTCTGGCCGATGCTTCGCGAGATCCTCCGCCATACCGGCCCGATAGCCTCTGGTTCGACGGCACGGCTCACAGCGTGCGCCCCTGCTATTGTCCGGCTTGCCGGGCACGGTTTGAGCGGGAGAAGCACCTGCCCCCGCCGCACAAGAACAGCGACCCGGGTTGGGACGCCTACCAGGAGATGCAGCGCCAGGTCTTCCGCGAATTCATCGACCAGACGCTCGCCGAGGTCCATAAGCTCGATCCCCAGTGCCTGGTCGGGATCAACAACGCCTACCACCTAATGATGCCCGAAAAGCCGCCGCCGGGCGTGGGCTACCTCACCAGCGATATCGGCAATCAGGTCGAGGCCCTCTCGCCCCTGGCCCATTGGCTGGATTCGCAGGGTGTGCCTTTCGACCTGATGACCAAGCTTGGCGTGGCCGACCCAAGATCGATTCAGGACGGCGTGCCTGCGTCTGTCATGCCTAAACCGGCTGGCCAGATCCAGCAGGAAATGGCCGTGATCCTGGCCAACGGGGGGCGCTATTCCCTGTGGGACATTCCCACGCCTGAAGGCCGCCTGCGCCCTGAATGGATCGCGGCGATCGCGCGCGACGTGACGCCTTTCCTCCGCGCGCGCCAGCCTTGGTGCCTGGGCACACGCTTGCCCGACGTGGCGGTGTTGCACAGCGCCGCGGCCCACTACGCGGCGACAAACCGCTCCGAGAAGACCTTGGTGAGCCAGGACATTCACGTGGGCGGCGTCATGTCCGCCCTGGCCCCGCGGCACTTGAACTACGAGTTGATCCCCGATTGGCGTCTCGCCGCACAAGATATCCGCAGCCCGCTGTTGCTCGTGGAAGATCCCGAGTTGGTCACGGACGAACTGGCGGCGCGCGTCCTGCGGTTCCTGGAGGATGGCGGTCGGGTGCTGTGGTCGGGCCAGGGCCTCAGCGCCCGGCTGCAAGCGGCGTTCGGCGTGAAGATCGCAGCCTCCACCGCCGAGCCCGAAAAGCTGCAACTCGTCGCGGCCCAGCCAGCGATGCAGTTCGACCGCAGGCTGTTCCGGCTGGAGTGTCACGGCGCGCAGGTTCGGCTCCCGGTGCAGACCGCTGACGGAAAGCGGCTCCCTCTGCTGACCAGCCGCGACGTGGGCCGGGGCCAGGCCTTCTATGCAGCGATTCCGCTCATGTCGCGCTATGCCAAGCAGACCGTGCCCGCGGAGCTGGTTGACCAGGTTCTGCACCTGGTTCTGCCGGCAGCCGGCCGCAGGCTCCTCACCGATGCCCCGCCCAGCGTGGAATGCGTGGTGCGAGAAAAGAACGGCCAGCAAGTCGTCCACCTGGTGAACCGGGCCGAGGGCCGGCGGAAAACGGTCGCCTATCATTCGGTGGTGCTCTATCCGGGCGTGACGAAGGACGGCCAGCGCGGCATTCACCCCGATCGTATCATCACCGATATCCCTCCGGCGCCGAAGTGCCATCTAAGCCTGCAATTGGAGCGCCGCCCCGCAAGCGTGACGCTCCAACCGCAGAACCATGCGTTGAGCGACTGAAAATACGAAGAAGGGCGGCTGGAGATCGACCTGCCCGAGTTCGCCATCCACCAGATGATCGTGGTCCAGCCGTAACGCGTCACGCCTGTGGCGGCACGGGGTGGCCCAGTCGCTGCGAAATCCGCTCGGCGTGCGCGCGCACCAGGCGGCCCGTCACGGCAAAATGCGTCTCACTCAGCCGGTGCGACGGCGCACTGATCCACACGGCCGCCAGCGGATATCCGCGATGGTCCAGCACCGGCGCCGCCACGCAGTGGCAACCCTCCAACGACTCGCAGCAATCGGTCGCATAGCCACGCTCCCGAACGCGATCCAACTCCGCGGCCATGGCCTCGCGCGTCGTGATGGTGTGGGGCGTTTCCGGGACCAGGTTCACCCGGGCCAAGAGCGCCTCGCGCTGTGCTGGAGGCAAATGCGCCCAGATCGCCTTGCCCGGCGCGTTGCTGTGCAAAGCGGCACGCAATCCGGGATCGACCATGAATTTGAAGGGATGCAGCGCCAGCACCTGCTCCAGACATACCACTTCATCACCGTTGAGGATGCCCAGGAGCACCGTCTCGCGCGTTGTGTCGCGCAATTCGCGCATCACATCCAGGGCGCGCTCCACCAGGCTCTGTTCGCCCAAGCCCCGGCAGCCCACGGTCAACAACTTGCTGGTCAGAAAGAATCGCTTGCTCACCGTGTCGCGCTGGGCATAGCCCAACTCGCACAACGTGAGGGCCAACCGCTGCGTGCTATTGACGGGGAGTTTGAGGACCGCGGCTGTCTCCACCAGGTTCAAGCCTTCAGGATGGTCCGCGAGTAGTTCGAGGACGCGCAGCCCTCGGGTCAGGGCCGGCACCTGGCCGGAGGCAGAGCTGTCCTCCTGCAGCGGGGGGCGGGCTTTGGCGCGTGGCGACGGTAATTTCCGAGTCATGGGGCTTGATTTGGGTTTCCGTATATGGTAATCATTTCCAATATGTGAAGTATGGCCCGGCCGTCGCGAAAAGCAAGCCCACCAGGCACCGTCGACTTCGAGCCTATCGCCAAGCCCCCGTCAGTTCAAGGTACGAAAGGAGCCCGCCCATGGCCAGTTCCCTGCACTCGAGTGGATGTGGATGCTGCCGCCTTAGCCGCCGCCGGTTCGTCGCTCAAGGCTGCGCCGCTTGCGCCGGTGCCCTGGGCGGACTGTCGCTTCTGTCGTCTGCCAGCCGGGCCGCCGAGGCCCAGGGCCGGGTCAAGATCCGCCTGGTCTTCTCCCACTGCCTGCCCGAGGAAATCACCTGGCCCAACATCGGCTACGACTACGAAACCCACAAGCGGCAAATCCTGGCACAACTGCAACAAGCCTGTCCGCAGATCGAGTTCCTGCCGGTCTGGTCTCGGACCGCCGAAGACGCGGAGAAGGTCTTCGCCGCCGACAAGGAAGTGGCCGGCTACTTGCTGTATTTTGCGGGCATGAAGGGCTCGGGGCCGCAACTGCTGCCCAAGCTCGGCCAGGCCAAGCGACCCACCGTGGTCGTGGACCACATGTACGCGGGCACAGGCAACTATTTTGGCGCCATGGGCCTGATTCGCCGGTCCGAGTTCAAGATGGTGCCCATCTCCAGCTCGCGATTCAGTGACCTGACCGACGTCGTGCGTTGCTTTGCGGTGCTCCAGAAACCCGGCGCGACAGCGGACGATTTCTTCGCCGCGGCCGATGCCGTCCGGCGCAAGAACATCGGCGCCATGGGCGACATGACCTGCAAGCCGGACAAGGTCGAGCTGGCCCCGACCGGCGAGGTGCTCCAGCAGCTCAAGAAGTCGAAGATCTTGCTGGTCGGGCGTCAGCCGGGCGCCATCGGCAAGGCCATCTTCGACGAGTTCGGCACCCAAGTCGTCCAAGTTGAGTTCCCCGAACTGCACGCCGCCTGGCAACAAGCCAATCCCGACGCCGCCAACAAGTTTGCCGACGAGTGGACGGGCAAGGCCGCCAAGACCATCGAACCCAAGCGCGAGGAGATCGTCAAGTCGGGCGCGATGCACCTGGCCATGCAGCAGGTGATGAAGAAGTACGACGCCAAGGCAATCACCATCAACTGCCTGGGCGGATTCTACGGCGGCCATTTGCAGGCCTTCCCCTGCCTGGGTTTCTGCGACTTCAACGACCACGGCCTGGTCGGCGCCTGCGAAGGTGACCTCATGTCCACCATCACCATGCTGGCCGTGGGCATGCTCACCAACCGGCCGGGCTACATCTCCGACCCGGTGTTCGACACCGCCAAGAACCAGATCATCTACGCCCACTGCGTGGCCCCGACCAAGGTCTTCGGCCCCAACGGTCCCAGCAATCCCTATCACATCCGCGACCATTCCGAGGACCGCAAGGGGGCGGCCATCCGCTCGCTGTTGCCGCTCGACTACCTGACCAGCAGCATGAAGTTCATTCCAGGGCGCAAGGAGTGCGTGTTCCACCAGGCCAAGGGCGTAGAAAACGTCGATGAGGACATGGCCTGTCGCACCAAACTGGCCGGCGACGTGAAGGGCCAGGTCGACAAGCTGATGCGCGGCTGGGAGTACGGCTGGCATCGGGTCACCTTCTACGGCGACCTGCGCGAACCCATGACCGAACTCTGCAAGGCCCTGGGCATCACGCTCACCGAAGAGGCCTGAACGCAGATTGCGCAGCATACTTACAGCCGGTCCCAAGACCTGTCGGCAGCTCGGTCTTGCTGCGCCGCCCGACGTGGCCGCGACGTTTCTGGAAGATGTCCTCAAGCGATGCGCCCGGTTCCACCGCGGCTGGCTGTGCGCTGAGACTGCAGTTCGTGACCGTACAGGCAGAGCGCAGGATGGGCTACAGCAGAGCGATGGCAAGGTTGTGCATGGCGTGCGCCAGGCAAAGCGGCCATAGGCGGCGCAGCAGACAGAAGGCGATGCCGTACACCAGCCCGCACGCTGTGGCTCCGGCCAGGCCGACTGCGCCTTGATAGAGATGGTAACTGGCAAACAGGGCCGTGGTGGCAAGCACAGCCAGCCAGGTGGACCGCAGCAGTTGCTCCAACCGTGTCAACAGATATCCGCGCATCACCAGTTCTTCAGTGAAGCCCGCGGCCATGTAGCCAACCAGGACCAAGAGGCCGTTGGCCAGCCCCTCCGGCCTTGTGCGCTGAAGGACGATGCCCCCTAGCGATCCCTCACCGAAGGATGAACGCATTAGAGCGATCACGCAGGTGGCCACCATGGTGTGTGCCACCCAGATCGCGATCGTTCCGGCAATATCCGGCAACCACTCGAAGCGCACGATGCCGAACCGGGCCCAAGGCTCCCTGGTCAGGCTCAGAATCAGCAACAGCGGGAGTGAGACCCGAAGCGACCAGACAATCAGGTCCAACTGATCGTAAATGAGAGGAAGAGGCGAGGAGGCCCAGGGCTGCAAGGCAACGATAGCGTTGAACACGCCGGGAAAAACGGTCAGGCACAATACGACAACAACCTCGAACCAAAGCGAGCCCGTCGATCGCGCCGCGGCAATCGATCCCCCAGTCGCTCCGTCTCCCGGGGCGCTGGCCAAGGGCGTCACGGGTGGTACGTCCGGCACATCGACATAGGCGCCGCATTCGGGGCAGGTCTCGACATGTGCGCGCCGATCCGCGCCGAAGGCGATCGACCGGCCGCAATCCTGACAGGCGAAACGGATCTCGCCGGCAGCCTGTTCAGCGGCGGGCGCCGACTGGGCCCGATGGCGGCTGAGAATCTCGGCGGCGCGCGGGGCGTCGCTTTCAGACACTTGTAGCTTAACGCCGCCCACCGCGTTGGACAGAAACCAGTTGGTCGCGACGACTTGCTCGTCGGTCAGAAAGGCCTGAATGCCCTCCTGTGCCAGCAGAAGCCTTTCGGTTTCCGCGCGGATCGCCAGATCGTAGGTGGCAATTGTCACCAGTGGCGTCATCGCCGGTCCTTACTTGCCCAGCAGGTTGGGCGCGTTGCCCTCGCCGAACAGACTCAGCAGTTTCTGGGCCTTTTCCTTCGTGCTGTAGTCGGGGTATTGGACCGGCCCGTTATGGCCGCGCTGGGCCAGAATCCGAGCACACTCCACGCGACATTGCCCGGCCAGGTCCACGGCGGCAGTCAAGACACGCTGGCATTCCTGGGGCGCATGGAAACCCATGCCGTTGTTGGCTGCCACATAATCCCAGCGGAGTTGGGCTTTACGCAACAGGTTGCGCGCCGGCTTGAGTTGTTCGTCGTCGGCCCCGGCCTGTATGGCCGCCGCCACGTCGAAATGCGCCTGGGCAATGGTTCTTTCGGCTCGCGCGCGTCCCTCGTGGACCTTATCTTGGATGCCCTCGACCCGTGAGCGAATCTCCTCCTCGCCCCAGCGGTGGCACACGGCGCACGAGTTGGCCACGTTCAGCAATGGGCTTTGCACATGATGATCGGTGAACTTCGAGCCGCCTTCGGTCTTGTAGGGCATGTGACAGTCGGCGCAGGCCACGTTGCGATAGGCATGGATGCCCGTGGTGTAGACCTCGTAGTCCGGGTGCTGCATCTTGACCATCGGCGTCTTGCTGATGCCGTGCGTCCAATCGGTGAACTGCTTGGAGTCGTAGTACTCGTCGATCTTCTCCACCCCCAGCCCTTGGTCCCAGGGAAACGTCAGATAGCTGTTGGGGCCCTGAAAATAGTACTCCACGTGACACTGGGCGCAGACCAGGGTCCGCATTTCCTGGTGCGAGACCTGATCGACGTCCTGCCCGCGCCGCTGGAAGGCCTCGCGCAAGGCGGGACGTGTGATCCGCAGCCGCATCGTATTCGGCTCGTGGCAGTCCAGGCACCCGATCGGATGCGTGACCTCGGCCTTGAGGCTGGCAAAGGGGGCCGCGTAGAACTTCTCCGGCGTCATTTGGGCCATCAGCCGCGGCACGTCGGGACTCTTGCAGGTGAAGCAGGTGCCCGGGGTCTTGTCGTTGATCCGCTTGGTCCCGGTGACGTCGTCGATCGCGTGCATGTGCCCGCGCGCCTGGCGATACTCCTTGGCGAAGCCATAGCCGGCGAAGAGGATCACGTTGGCCGGCGTTTCCTCCAGATAGTCGCGCGGGAAGGCGCCGCCGTGCTTGGTGCGCGAGGTGTCTTCGAGCATGCGACGATACGAGGCGTATTGCCGGGGGAAATTGTCGCCCCAGCGCGCGCTGTTGACTTCCATCTCGCCGATGGCGTGCAAGGGGCGTTGCGACTCTGCCTCTTGGCGGCGCTGGAGAATCGAGGCCAGCAGCAGGCCGAGCACAAAGGTCCCGACCAGGGCCGCCAGGAACAGCCCCCATCCCAGCCAGGTCATGCGCGCGATGCCTGTCGGCTCCGGTGCGATGTATTCATCGTCCATCATCGTGGCTCTCCTTGGTACCGGTCGGGATGCTCTGGGGCCGCGGGATCTTCTCCCGGCGGCTAGGGGTGGTGGTCCTGTTTCGAAGGCTGATCCTTGGTCCGTCGCGCGGCGCGGCCGCCGATCTCCGGTTGACGGTCCGATTCGCCCAACGACCGCAAGCGGGGCTGAAACACACTGGGCACCGCCGAAAGACTACGCACCGTGCCATGCGGAACGTCGCGGTGACATTCCCAACAACGCAGGTCCTGGTGCTGATGCTCGGTCAGATGCACTTCGTCGATCAACGTCTGGTGGCAGCGACGGCAGTTATTCTCGACGACGCCGATGGCTGACGAGGAAAGGCGGATCACCTGCGGCTCCCAACGCATGGTGAAGACCGTGGCATGCCACAGACCATCCTTGGCCTTGAAGCCATAGTGCGCCAGGAATGAGTCGTGCGGCACGTGGCAGTCGTTGCAGGTCGCCACGCCGGCATGGCTGGAGTGCTGCCAGGTGACGTACTGGGGGCCCATCACGTGGCAATTCATGCAGGTCTCGGGCTCGTCGCTCAAGTAGGAGGTGGCCCGCGAAACGTGCGTCACCAGCAGCCCCATCCCCCCCAGCAGCCCCAAGGCCACGAAACAGGGCAGACGCCATCGCTGGGTGATGAACCCCAGGCTGGTCACGCTGTGCAGGAACTGGCGGAGCAGGCTAGGCACAGGGCAACTCGACGTGGAGAAGTGTTCGGGACGAGGTAGGACGCGCCCTGATTCTGCCCTTTTCTGCCGCCGTCTGCAATGGTCGTTCGTCGAGAAGTGCTGCGGGACAAAAGCACCGAGGGGGGACGCGGCGAGATGCGGGGGCCTGCCGGGAATACAAAACGCCCCGGTCGAAGTCGACCGGGGCGTTGCTCACGTTCCAGAAATCCCCAAGAACTCGCCGCTCACCACGTCGTCATGAAGGAACCATTGTTGGCCACCGGCATGTACGGTGTCCAGCAGCTGCCGTTGAGCGCCTTGGTGCAGGCGTTGCGGCCCGGGTACCACACGAGTCCGAAGCCGATGTCGTAGGTGACTTCTTCTGAGGCCAGGGCGCCCGCATTGTGCGGAGGCTTCATGTAGTCAAAGTTGGCATACAGGGCCAAGGTCTGGCTGAGCGGAACCTCGATCGAACCACCCAGAATCCAGTCGCCCGGGCGCTCGTTGAAGCCAAGCCGATCTTCCGTGGGAACACCGATCCACAGCCGGCCATCGGCGCCCTGCTGGAACTTGCGGTGGATGAACACGTTGGCCTGGTTGACCGAACGGTAGACACTACCGAGGACCACGTCATTACGGTCACGATAGGTGCCCGCAAGGCCGATCCCGGTGCAGTCGTTCATTTCGAACTCGACCTGACCGCGCCACTGGCCGAAGGTTGCGTTTTCAGCATCCTCGCCATACGCGTCGTTGACCATCCAGTCGTAGACCAAGCCGAAGCTCAGCCGCTCGTCGGCGTCCGCCTTGCGGAAGAGGCCCGTGGTCAGGAAGACCTGCTGCTGGGTGCTCGTATCGCGCGCCCCCGTGCCTCGGCCGGTCAGGTCGTACAGGCCATAGCTGCCGCCGATCTGCCAGCCAATGCCAAAGTCGGACAGGCCGATCACCGGGGTGCCGAAGTTGAGGCCCGAAACCACGCCAAAATTGTCTTGCCAATTCGTATCCGCTACGCCGCGGAAGGAATCGAAACCGGCAAAGACCTGCAGGCCGCGATTGGGGCAGTCCTGGCAGCCGGCGTTGCAGCTACGCTCGAACATCCGGCCGAAGCGGTGGCCGCGGCAACCCTGGTCGCAACCGACGTCGCAGCCGTTCTCGCAGCAGGCGGCCTGGCCTTCAGCCGGCGCCATCCATTCGTAGCTGGTTTGCACTCCGCGTTGATCGTAGACCACGCTTTGATCGTCAAGGGCGATGTTTCGCTGGGCGAAAACCGTCCCTGAAGTCATCAGCACCAATCCAAACAGAGCCCATGGCAACGTGTTTTTCATGACCCCGACACCCTTCTTAAAAAGACCACGCAACTTGTGCGGAAAACGTTTAGAACCTGACCCTATTGCATCTCAGGTAAGTCATGCCCCAAGC
The DNA here is from genome assembly GCA_937889015.1 of uncultured Planctomycetales bacterium. Taxonomy (GTDB): domain Bacteria; phylum Planctomycetota; class Planctomycetia; order Pirellulales; family Thermoguttaceae; genus CALARR01. The sequence continues at coordinate 17,650 of CALARR010000251.1, forward strand.
CCGACCATCGGGAGGCCGGTTTCCCAGGGCAACGGGCGCGAAAGCTACTGCATTCCTTTTCTGTCACCCAATACACCCTTCCGGCCAGCCTGGGTGGCCGAGCGAGACTGAAGTGCCGTGCGGTTCTAGTGCCGGCCCTTAGGGCAGGGAAGAATCTCCTTCACCAAATGCGTACGCGCATCCTGCACGATCGATTTGATCTCCCCTTGCAGCGATTTCGACCTCCTGCGTATGGCGCCTCGAACAAAAACGTAACCACCAAGACAAAGCCCGCAGCTTGCCGCC
>CALARR010000252.1 GCA_937889015.1 uncultured Planctomycetales bacterium
CAGAAGTCATCACACGTCCAGATTGCGTGCCTCCAGGGCGTGTTTTTCGATGAATTCGCGGCGCGGCTCGACTTTGTCGCCCATGAGGATGCGGAACATGTCATCCGCCGCCGAGGCGTCTTCCATGCGGACCTGGAGCAGGGTGCGGTTGGCCGGGTCGAGGGTGGTTTCGCGCAGCTCTTCGGCGTTCATTTCGCCCAGACCTTTGAAGCGCGTGATCTGCATGCCTTTTTCGCCGGCGTTGCGCACGGCGGCCAGCAGCCCGCGGAGATCGCTCAGGCCAATGATCTGCTCGCCGCGGCGGAGGCGGTAGCGCGGTTCATCCAGTCCCGTGCGTTCCTGGGGAATGAGGCTGTCGATTTCGAAGCCCATGTTGCGTAGTTCGGCGAGATAGGTATTGATCGAGCGGACTTCGTGCAATTCGACGAAGTGCAGGCGAGTGACCTCTTCCGCCGACTGGTCGCCATTCTCGTCGTTGTTGGCCGCGGGCTGGTCGGTGACGTGCAGTTCGCGGCCGCTGGCCGCCTCTTGCTGAGCCAGGAAGTCGTCCAGTTCCTTGCGTGCGCTGAACCAGTGGTGGTGGGAACCGACCGAGACGTGATAGATCGGCAGGCGACCGGTCTGTGGGTCCTGGCGCAAGGCGTGGGCGCGGAGGCTGATTCCGCGGCGTTCCAGGGCGATCAACGAATCCTCCAAGGAGGACAGGGTCCGGCAGAGTCTTTCCATGTCGGCCCCCTGGATCACGCGCCCGTCGCCCGGCTCGAAGGCCGCGTCGGTCAGGCCGGCTTCCAGCAGCTGGGTCTTCATTTCTTCTTCCGTCTGCACGTAATACACGTCCTTGCGGCGGCGCACGCGGAACAACGGCGGCTGGGCGCAATACACGTACCCGCCTTTGAGCAAGGGGTACATCTGCCGATAGAAGAACGTCAACAGGAGCGTGCGGATGTGGGATCCGTCGACGTCAGCATCGGTCATGATCACGATCTTGCTGTAGCGGCGTTTCGACAGGTCCATCTCCTCGCCGATGCCGGCCCCGATCGCCGAGATCATGCTGCGGACCTCTTCGTTGGCCAGCACCTTATCCTCGCGCGACTTGTAGGCATTGATGATCTTGCCGCGCAAGGGGAGGATAGCCTGGAACTGGCGCAGGCGACCGCCTTCGGCGCTGCCGCCGGCCGAATCGCCCTCGACCAGATACAGTTCACAGCGTTCCACGTCGCGGCTGGTGCAGTCGCGGAGCTTGCCCGGCAGGCCGCCGCTGCTGAGCGCGCCTTTGCGTTCACGGACCAGGGCACGGGCCTTGCGCGCGCTTTCGCGTGCTTCGGCGGCGACGAGTCCTTTCTGGACGATGACTTTGGCCGTCTTGGGGTTTTCTTCGAGGAAGCGGCTGAGGTAGTCGCCGACGGCCGAATTGACCAGCCCTTCGACCTCGCTGTTGCCGAGCTTGGTCTTGGTCTGGCCTTCGAACTGGGGATTGGGCACGCGGAGCGAGATGACCGCCGTGAGCCCTTCGCGGAAGTCGTCGCCCGTGGGCACGAGGTCCTTGAACAGCCCCTCCTTCTTGCCGTAGGCGTTGAGGGTGCGGGTCAAGGCGGTGCGGAAGCCGGAGACGTGGGTGCCGCCTTCGGTGGTGTTGATGTTGTTGACGAAGGAGTGCACGTTTTCGGTGTACTCGCCCGAGTACTGCATCGCGATCTCGATGCCGACGTCTTCGAAAACGCCGGAAATATAGATGATTTCGAGATGCACGGCCTCGCTGGCCCGATTGAGATACTCGACGAACTCCAGCAGGCCGCGGTCGTAGTGGAAGGTCTCGCCCTCTCCGCTCCGCGCGTCGCGGAAGACGATCTTGATGCCCCGGTTCAGGAAGGCCAGTTCCTGCAGCCGCTTGTGGAGGATGTTGTAGCTAAACTGGGTATTGGGGAAGATCAGGGCATCGGGTTTGAAGGTGGTCTTGGTGCCCACCCGGTCGGTGCTGCCGATGCGGTGCACCTCGCCGGTGGGCACGCCGCGTTCGTACTCCTGCTGATAGACGTGCCCCTCGCGGCGGACTTCCACTTCGCACCATTCGGAGAGGAAGTTCACCACCGTGACGCCTACGCCGTGCAGTCCACCGGAGGTCTGGTAAGCCCCCTTGCTGAACTTGCCGCCGAACTTGAGCACGCACATCACGCCCTGAAGGGTGGAAAAACCGAGGTCCGGATGCTGTTCGACCGGGATGCCGCGGCCGTTGTCCTCGACCGTCACTGAGCCGTCGTTGTTGATCGTGACCTGGATTTCGGTCGCATGGCCGGCCATGGCCTCGTCGATCGAGTTGTCGACCACCTCGTACACGAGATGGTGCAGACCGCGGAGAGTCGTGTCGGCGATGTACATGCTGGGCCGCTGCCGCACGTGCTCCAGGTCGCTGAGGTGCTCCAGTTGATCGGCGCCGTACTCCGATTCCACTTTGCGGTACTGCAGCAGATCGCCCTCTTCTGACGAGGTGGGCTGCGCCGGGGACGTGGAGTCGTTGGGGGGCGTGTTGGGTGTGGGATCGCTGGACATAGGGGTGCCGGTTTGGCCTCCGTGACGGGGCGGTATTCAATCCCTTGCTGTGCAGGGGGGCGCATCGCTTGTGAACCGCACTCCGGACGCGGACCGACGGTCCGGTGCCCGTGAGGACGCAATATCCGCGGATCGCAAGCAACCGTGAACTCCCCGCGAACCCGGTCGGGCGCTGGCCTTGGACCGGGAACACAAGGTTCTTTCAGGACCGAGTCCGAACCGCCGCCACCAGCCTGATGGCTGGGGGAATGAGTGCCGGCAGAACGATTCGAGAACGGCCCCAAGAAACACTGAATTGTAATGCCCTTGGGGCTGGGTGTCACCTCCAGTTGTCCCGTCCGGCAGGGGGGGGGCGGTTTCTCGGGCCTGCGCGCGGCCGAAGTCCGCGACTCGTCCCCTCTGCTCGTTGCAGCAAGCGGGATACATCTTCATATGCCCCGGTAGCCCCTGGTTGGTGCTCCCACGGCAGCCGAGAGATCCAGAGTCCATTCACGGCCACGGACCTTGCCGATATGCGGAGGGGGCGGCGCGGAACAACCGCTTGAAGTGCTGGCCGAATCGCGACACATCGCGATAGCCGACCCGGCGCGCGATGCGCGCTACCGGCAGACGCGTGGAGCGAAGCAGTTCGGCCGCCTTTTCCAGGCGGACCTTCTGCAGGTAGCCCTGGAAGCCGACGCCGTGGTGTTGCCGGAACAGACGGGAGAGGTTCCCGGGGCTAGTGAAGGCGACCTTTCGGGCGACCTCGGTCAGTCGCAACGGCCCGTGCATGCGGAACGCGATGTGGGCCGTCGCAAGCTGCAGGGCATCCGCTCCTCGAGCACCGGCCGGGTCGTGCCGCTCGGCGAGGCGATACCACACGGCTTCGATATGGCTTCGCGCGGCATCCTCCGCGGCGCCGGGATCGCCCAGGGCAATGGTCTCCACGAGGTACGCGTGTTCCTCGCCCAGGACGCGAACGTCGGGAAAGCAATCCTCGAAACCCTTTGCGTGGAATTCGACGAGACCATTCCAGACCGTGCTCCAGGCCTCGTGCAGCAAGGGGACGGCGGCCATGGCGACCATCGTCTGGTGCAGTTCGAAGTCGGCCTGTCGAAAGTCGGCGTAGTCGCGGGCGCGAGCCGCTTTGGAAAGCCGCCGCAGCGCGAGTCGCAGGCGGTCGAGCGCCTGCGGCGCGGAGGCCGCACGCGTAGCGGCGTGACGTGCGGCGAAGCCTTCGAGCAGGGCGCGCAATTCCGAGAGCCGGCGGATTTCTGTCTCGTTCATGGTCGGTGGCTAGGGGGTGAGGAGCGAATCCGTGGGGCGGGATGCACTCCGTCCAAGCAGACTCCAGGACGCACTCCGACACGGCCGCCCGTGGCGTCTTACGGGCGAGAATATGCGAAATCGCACATGGGGCTATGCCCCTTCGGGCAATCTATCCCGTTTGCATGGCTCGCAATTGACGGCAAGGCCTGCAGGGCGTCACAATCGCGGCATCAGCCGGCATTATGCCTGAGCGAACAGCCCTCCACAACAGGAAACTCTGCCATGAAAGCCTTTCGCGGCCTCTTTCCACCCCTGATTACGCCCTTCCACGCCGATGGCTCGTTGAACGAGCAAGGACTCCGCGACCATGTGGATTTCGTGATCGACAACGGAGCCGACGGCTTCTGTGCCGGCAGTAGCACCGGCGAGTTCATGAACCTCTCGCGCGAGGAATGGGAGCGCGTGCTTGGCATCTGCCAGGAACAGAACCGCGGCCGGGTGCCAATGCTTGCGGGAACGGCCGACATGTCCACGCCGGCGACGATCGAGAAGTCCAAGTTCGCCGAAAGCCTGGGTTACGACGGGTTCCTGATCATCTCGCCCTGGTATCAGGTCCACACGATGCGCGAGATTGAGGCCCACTTCCAGGCCGTGCGCGAGGCGACCTCCAAGCCGATCATGATCTACAATAACCCGCCGGTAACGGGCCTTGACCTGACCCTCGACACACTGGTGCGGTTGGCCAACGACGGCGTGGTCCAGTACATCAAGGACGCCAACTCCGATCCCTACATGATCACGCGGCTGCGGATGAAGCTCGGCGACAAGCTGGGGCTGTTCTATGGCCACGACAACAACGCCCTGGGCGCGTTCGCCTTCGGCGCGACGGGCTGGGTGTCGGGTTCCGGCAACTTCGACCCGAAACGCTGGGCGAAGATCGTCCACCTGTGCATCGACGACGGGGACTTCGTCGCAGCGCGCAAGCTCTGGGACGAGATCATGCCGTTTGTGGATCTGGTCACGGTAGGACGTCACGGCGAGCGGCCCGACTGGATCGCGGTCATCAAGCGCGGGCTGGAACTGCGCGGACACGCGGTGGGGCCGGTGCGGCGGCCAATGCTGCCGCTGACGGAGGAAGTGGACAACCTGGTGCAGCAGGCCGTGGCCAAGATGAGTTTTGCATGACCGTTTCCGCGATTACCTTGACGCTGGCACTCCTGTTCATGGCGCTGGCGGTCTGCGCGCGGTTCGCGAAGATCCTGCACGGCCTGGCGTTCACCTTCTGTGTGCTCGCAGTGGGCAGTGCAGCCTTGGGGCATCCCCCGTTGTTCATCGCATGGGGCGGATTCGATTTGAAACAAGCCATCGGCCCCCTGGTACAGTTGATCCTGCTGGGCATGGGCATGACGCTCACGGTGAACGATTTCCGCCGCGTGGTGACCATGCCGCGCGCGATCGTGCTCGGTTTCACCTTGCAGTTCACGGTGATGCCGCTGAGCGGACTGCTGTTCGGATGGTTGTTCGGGCTGACCGGCGCCGTGGCCACGGGCTTGATTCTGATCGGCTCCGTGCCGGGGGGCACCTCCTCCAACGTCATCACCCTGCTGGCTCGCGGCAACGTGCCGCTTTCGGTGACGATGACCGCCTGCTCCACCCTGTTGTCGCCGTTGATGACGCCCCTGGCGATGAAGCTGCTTGCGGGGACCTACGTCCCGATTGACGCCTGGGCGATGATGAAATCCATCCTGATGATGATCATCGCGCCGCTGGCGGTCGGGCTGGCGCTGTATCACTTCCTGCCGGCGCTGGCCACGCGACTGGCTCGCTGGCTGCCTCTGGTGGCGATGGGCGGCATCTGCATGGTCATCGGCATCACGGTGGCCGCATCGCGCGAGGAAGTGCTCACGGTCGGCGCGGCCCTGCTTGCGGCCTCGGCCTGCCACAATGCCATGGGCTATCTGCTCGGCTTCTGGGGCGCGCGGGCCGTCGGACTGAATCACACCGACTCGCGCACCGTGGCGCTGGAGGTCGGCATCCAGAACGGCGGCATGGCGACGGGCCTGGCGTTTGGCGTCCTCGAGAGCCCCGCCGCCGCGCTGGCCTCGGCCGTGTTCGGCCCGTGGAGCGCTGTCACCAGCTCCCTGCTGGCGTCGTGGTGGCGGCGGAGGATTCCAGCCGGCGAGGGGCCATTGCCATGAACTCGCTGGATCGAGTCCAAGTGGCCTGCCGCCACGAGCCAGCCGACCGAGTGCCGGTCGGGCCATTCGCGGGGTTCTATGCCGCGCGACTGACCGGCGTGAGCCTGCGGCAATATGTGACGGACGGCCAGACGATTGCCGACGCCCAGATCGCGCTGCACCGCGCGACGGGCCAGGACATCGTGGTCACGGCGGCGGACACGTATTACCTTGCCGAGGGGTTCGGCCTGGAAGTTGAGTTTCACGAGAACGAACTGCCCACCGCCAAGAGTCCGCTGCTCGCCGAACTGAGCGGCGTGGACCGCTTGCGCGTACCCAATCCGTGCCGGGATGGACGGATGCCGGTCTATTTGAAGGCGGTCGAGGCGCTCTCTCGCGTGTTAGGAGATCGCGTTGCCATTCGCGGCACGGGCACGGGGCCGTTCTCGATCGCCGCTTATCTGTACGGAGCGCAGCGGTTCCTGATGACGCTGGCGCAGATCGAAATGGGCGAGGCGCCGGCCGTCGACGAGCGGCGCATCCATGAACTCCTCGCGATCGCCGCCGAGTCTTCTGCCGCGTTCCTGAAGGCCCAGTTGGAAGCCGGCGCACATCTGATCTACCTCGGCGATTCGCTGGCTTCGACCGACATGATCTCGCCGGCCATGTATCGCAAGTACGCCCAACCGTATCACAGGCGGATCTTCGCCGAACTGAACGGGCCCTGTCGCGAGCGTGGCGCGTTCACGCTATTGCACGTGTGCGGCAACAACACGCCGATTCTCGACGACCTCGCCGCCACAGGCGTGGACGTGCTGGAGATCGACCACAAGATGGACCTGGGCCTTTGCAAGCAACGCATCGGCCGCCAGACCTGCCTCATCGGCAACCTCGATCCGACCCAGACGATCCTGCGTGGCACGCCCGACGATGTGCGGCGCGCATCGCGGCGATGTCTGGACCAGGCCGGGCGCGGCGGCGGTTTTATTTTGGGCACGGGTTGTTTTGTGCCGTGGAATAGTCCGCTGGACAACTTGCGCGCCATGGTGGAGACAGCAGAAGCTCATGCCGGCTTGATTCAGGAGAAGACAAGATGAAGATGACGACAAGATCTCTGCTTATTGCAGCACTCGCGCTTGCCGTTGGTGAATCGCGCGCCGCAGGCGACGCAGTGCCCGTGGCGCGTTGGTCCTTCGAGCATGGTCGTGACGGCACCGGGGTGGATGCGGTGGGCAATCACGCCGGCACCGTAAAAGGGAAGCCGCGGCAGGTACCGGGCGTGGAGGGGCAGGCCCTGAGGCTCGACGGCGATCTTATCTGTGTGCCGTCTGCGCCGTCGTTCCAGTTTGCCGACGCCACGTTCAGCATAGCCGCCTGGGTCAACCCCTACGATGTGGGACGTGGCCAGCAGATGATCGTGGCCAAGAATGCCTACTCGGCGGGAAAGCGCGAATGGGGCCTGATGCTCGATAAGGACAACCGGTTCCGCTTCTACCTTTGGCAAAAGGGGTGGAAGACGGTCGAATCGAAGACCGAGCCACAGCCGGGACATTGGTATCATCTTGCGGTCACGGTCGAGAAGGGACTAGCACGCCTCTACGTCAACGGCCAGCAGGAAGCAGAGGGTGAACTGGCCTCTTTCATCCTGGTGACCGATGCGCCGCTGATGATAGGCGGTGTCCAGGACGGCACGCGAGTCATGCAAACGTTCGCCGGCGCGCTGGACGAGGTGGCCCTATATCGCGCCGTGCTGACGCCGGCGGCGATCCGCACGCTGGCCGACAAGCCGACGACGCCGCACAAAATCGAGACCGTCGAGCCGGTAGGGCTCTGGAGCGGCGGTGCGATTCCGAACGCAGTTGACATCCCGCTGCTTGAGGGCGTCGAATTCCACGTGATCAAGAAGCAGCGCCCCGACAGCGATGGCTGCCTTTGGACGCTCGGCGTCGGCCTAGCGTGGCACAAGGGCAAGCTCTACGCGTCGTATGGCTTCAACCAAGGCTCGGAGAACACTCCCACTGAGGAGGCGCACGTGCGCGTCAGCAACGATGGCGGCAAGACCTGGGGCGCGCCGGTCGTGATGGATCACGGCGAGGGCAATCTCGGCGTGAGCCACGGCGTCTTCCTCTCCCACGCCGGCCGGCTGTGGGCCTTCATGGGTGCCTTCTACGACAGGTTCCAACGCACCCACACGCGCGGCTACACGTTGCATGAGTCCACCGGCGCATGGCAGCCGCAGGGCGTGGTGATCGACAGCGGCTTCTGGCCGATGCAGGAACCGCAGAAGATGGAAGACGGAAACTGGATCATGGCCGGCGCGCGCGTGTCCCACGGCTACGACGATGTCGTCGGCAACCTGCCGGCGGTGGCCATCAGCCAGGGCGATGACTTCACGCGCTGGGATCTGGTGGTCATTCCCGCCGCACCAGGACTGGGCAAGATCTGGGGAGAGTCCACGGTGATCGTGGAAGGCAAACGCATCACCAACATCTCCCGTTACGGGGCCAAGGCACTCGCGTTGGTTTCTTCCAGTGAGGACTTCGGACGCACCTGGACGTCGTCGACGCCGTCCAACCTGCCCATGGCGACCAGCAAACCCTACGCCGGCAGGCTGAGCACCGGCCAACGCTTTCTGATCTGCACCACCACGGGCGACAGCGGCGGACGGCGATCACCCCTGACCATCGCCGTGAGCAAACCGGGCGAAGCCCTTTTCAGCAAGGTCTTCGTCATCCGCCGTTCCGTCTTTCCGGAAGGCCCCGGCGTATCTGATCCGCGCGCCGACTTCAGTTATCCGTATGCTGTCGAGCACCAAGGCAAACTCTACGTCGGCTACACCCACAAGAGCCACGCGGCGAACGAGCTGGCCGTGATTCCCGTCGCGAGACTTCGTGCCGATCCGTGACGCCGGGGCCGGTCGGCTCGACAAGCCGCGGGACTGTTCTGACCGAGATCGGGGCGCACCGAAATACTACAGGCCGCAGATCCTCTGCGGCCTGTAGTTGCCATGAAAACACGATCCGAATTGCGGCCTACGAGGCCTCGGGTCGCGGTGGGAGGCGAGTCCGCCGCCCTAGATCGATCTGTGCATACTCGGGTGACTACGGACGACCAAAGGGCGGTCCTGTGGATCGGGTGATGCCGACCGGTTCTTGGAGCCGGTCCGAAGACCTGTCGGCAGTTCAGTCTTACAGGGCCGCCCGAGGTGGCTGGGGTGGTTCTATTGGGTCCTGTATAGCGAATGAACCAAGGGCGACCATCGGGAGCCTGGTTTTCCCGGCCTTCCGTTGGTCGGCCGGGGCCATTAGCAATGCAGAGATCAATAAGATAAGTGCCTAGACCGGGTTCAAGCGAGATCAGTTTGCGCCACAGGTTTCGGTGGTCTCGGAGGTCGGCATGCCACCGACGAGGGCCGTGGCCAGGGCGGGTGCCTTGTCCAGGAACCCGGACAACATGCGCGAGCGAATGGGATGCTGCAGCTTGCGCACGGCCTTGGCCTCGATCTGTCGCACGCGTTCGCGCGTGACGGAGAAGATCTTGCCAACTTCCTCCAGGGTGTAGGCATAGCCGTCGGCCAGGCCATAGCGGAGGCGGATGATTTCCCGCTCGCGGTAGTTCAGAGCGGACAGCGCGTCGGCGATTCGCGTCTTGAGCAGATCCTGGTTCATTTCGTACAAGGGATCTTCTTCGCGGTAGTCTTCCAGGAACTCGCCGAAGTAGCTGTCGTCCTGGTCGCCCACCGGCTGATCCAGGGACAGGGGCTGGCGGCTCATCTGCAGGAGGCAGTTGGTCTCATCGACGGACAGGCCGGCCTGGGTGGCAGTCTCCTCGACGGTGGGCTCGCAGGCGTTCTTCTGGAACAGGTCGCGGCCCACGGCACGCACCTTGCCCATGGTCTCGATCATGTGTACCGGGATGCGGATGGTGCGGCTCTGGTCGGCGATGGCGCGCGTGATGGCCTGGCGGATCCACCAAGTGGCGTAGGTGGAGAACTTGTAGCCGCGTTTGTACTCGAACTTGTCGACAGCTCGCATGAGTCCCGTGTTGCCTTCCTGGATCAGGTCGAGGAAGCTCAGGCCGCGGTTGCGATAGCGTTTGGCGATGGAGACCACGAGGCGGAGGTTGCCGGCCGAGAGGGCGCGCTTGGCTGCTTCGTATTCGCGCTGCAGCCGGCCGATGAAGGCCATTCGAGCGTGCAGGCTGGAGGGGCTTTCGAGGGTGATCCGCATGAGGGAACGGAGTTCGCGGCGGAGTTCGTCGGCATAGACGGGGTCGAGATTCTTCTCGCGCAGTTGGAGCAGGAGGCTGTCCATGCGAGCGGAGATTTCGTGCAGCCGTTCCAAGAGGCCGTGCAGACGCTGGGTGCGCAGACCGACCTCTTCGACCAGCCGGGCGGCCCGGCCGCGGCGACGGATCAGCCGGCGCCAAGCCTGACGACGGGCGCTGCGCGGGGTAGCCTTGGTGAGGGCCGCGGCGAAATCATTGCGGTCGGTGGCCAGCAAGCGGCGGAGGGTGACGAGATTCGGTCCCAAGAGACCCATGATGTGCCGCTTTTCGCCGATGTCGGTGACGGAGACTTCGACCGTACGATCCAGCCGCAACTTTCCGTCGCAGACCTTCTCCAGCATGGCCAAGGCGCCCTGCAAGACGTAGTCGGTAGTCAAGACCGCGAAACGGAAGCGTGCCCGGCTGTGTTCGATCCGCTTGGCAGCCGCGATCTCTTCGCGGCGGTCGAGCAAGGGGATCTCGCCCATCTGCATGAGATAGATGCGGATCGGGTCGTCGATGTGGTCGGTGGATTCGAGTTCCGGATCCTCGACCAGATCCTCGGGGCGGGGCTCGCACTCGTCTTCGGCGTCGACTTCATCCAATTCTACGTCGTCGATGAGGGGCAGTTCCTTGTCGTCGGCGAGGCTTTCAGAGTCATCGAGCGAGGACGCGCCGTTGTGGGCGCCCGGCCGACCGGCGATGCGAGGGGTTTCGGCGCTCTGCTGGCTGTGGACAGCCTTTCCGTTGCGAGCGAGCGTGGCGGGGGTGCTGGCGTTGTTCTTCGCGCGAGCCGAGTTGCTGATGGTCTTGGACAAGGCTTGTTCCTCAAGGCTGGCAAGACAGTGGATCGTAGCGTTTTCAATGGCGTTAGGAGTTCAGAGCACGTGGGGTGCCAATGCGATCGGAGACGGTGGGGGTTGTGCTGCAAGTTATGTCGTGGCAATATGTTGCAGCCTCAATCTGGATACCCACGGGATTGCCCCGCGGTGTGTCGATGTTGCATTTGAACAACAGTGCGCTGCAACATTGTCGAAGGGGGGCGACGTACGGGACCGCTGCCGTCGCGATGGACGCACACTTAGGACTCAGACCACCGGTTGGCCCAAAGCGAGTGTACCCCCCATGGAGACGGGTGTGGCTCAACCTGGACGCAAGCCGCGGCGCCACGTTGCGGGAGACGTCATGATTGCCTTGTCGATCGATGCGGAGTTGAAACGCCTGGTACCGCGGGTCTGCGTGGGCACACTCGTGGGCCGGGTCGTGGTGGTACCTCAGGACGCCGAACTGTGGCAGGAGATCGATCGGCGCGTCCAGCAGATCCACCAGCAGTTCACCCTGGAGTCGCTACGCCGCGAGCCGCAGATCCAGGGCCTGTGGAACGCCTACAAGGCGTTGGGCAACGACCCGACGCGCTATCGGGGGTCCTCTGAATCCCTGGGCCGGCGGATCATCCAGGGCAAGGGGCTCTACCAGGTCAACAGCGTGGTCGATATCAACAATCTGGTCTCGCTGGAAAGCCTGTTCTCGGTGGGCACCGTGGACCTGGAACGCGTCCGACCGCCGATCGTGTTACGGCCGGGGCGAGCGCAGGAGAGCTACGCGGGCATCGGGCGCGGGGCGATCAAGCTGGAGGCGATCCCCGTGTTCGTCGACCAACTGGGACCGTTTGCCAGCACGACCAGCGATTCAGAACGGTCCATGGTCTCGCTGACGACCGAGCGGATCTTGATGCTGGTCATCTCGTTCGACGGCCCGGCGGGACTCGACGATGCCTTGCGTCGAGCCGGCGATCTGTTAACGCGCTATGCCCAGGCGCGGGAGTTGGAAACGGCAGTGGTAAGAGTTCCGTGAGTTGCCGAGTCACGGGTGTCGGCATTGGCTCCCAAGACGGCAAGGCTATCCGCGAGCAGGTTTCGCCGGCCGAGTGGCATGGGATTCGAGCCGATCCCTTGTAGGGACGCAGCGGAATCAACTGGGGCGGACACGTTCGACGATTGCTGCGGCCAATGCGGAACTGCTCAGGTTTCCGCCCAGGTCCTGGGTGAGCTGACCGTCGATGAAGGCCTGCTCGACCGCGCGGCGAACGGCGGTGGCCGCCGGTTTTTCTCCCAGCCATTCGAGCATCATGGCCGCGCTGAGGATGGCACCTGTTGGATTGGCGATTCCTTTTCCGGCGATGTCGGGTGCGGAGCCGTGGACGGGCTCGAAGAGGGAGGGATAGCGCCGGGTGGGATCGAGATTGGCCGAAGGGTTCAGGCCCAGGCTGCCGGTGATTCCGCCCGTGAGGTCGCTGAGGATGTCACCGAAGAGGTTCGAGCCGACCAGCACGTCAAAGGTGTGAGGGCGGCGGACCAGGTGCAGTGTCGCGGCGTCAACGTGCAGTTTTTCGACCGCCACGTGGGGATACTCTGGCGCCAACTCGACCAGCAGTCGATCCCACAGGCCATAGGCGTGGGGCTGCGCGTTGGACTTGGTGATCATGGCCAGCCGCCGCCGGCGCGTGCCGGCCAGTTGGAAGGCGAACCGCAAGATCCGTTCAATGCCGCGGCGCGTATGGATGGCCGACTGGATGGCCACCTCGTCCGCTGTGCTGGCGGCGAGCGATCCGCCGTTGTACACGTATTCGCCCTCGGAGTTCTCGCGGACCACGATCAGGTCGATCGGCTGATCGCTGCGCAACGGGCCGAGCACGCCACGAAAGGTCTGGGCCGGGCGCAGATTGGCGTAGAGTTCAAACGTCTGGCGGAGTTGAATCAGCGGGGCGAGCGTGACGCTGTCGGGCAGGCGGTCCGGCCAGCCCAGCGCGCCCAGCAGGATGGCATCGAAGCCGCGCAGGGTCGTAAGGAAGTCATCCGGCACGACGCGGCCGTGCCGTTGGTAGTAGGCCACTCCCCAGTCGAAATGCGTGCTGTCGAGGCGAAAGCCGCCCACCGCGCGCTGCGCCGCTTCAAGCACCGCGTACGCGGCCTCCAGGACTTCCGATCCGATGCCATCGCCCGGGTAGAGTGCGATTCGATAGGTGTTCAAGAGTTGGTCCCTTCTCTTGCAGTCGTCCATGAAACCCAAAGGAACTCACCACTGAGTCACGGAGAGCAGGGAGAAGAGAGAGGAACGCAAAGGCAGTAGCGGAACTGATGGGCGTTGTCTTCGCTCTGTGTGCTGCGGTCTCGGTGGTGCGTCTGGCTTTGCCGGGGAACGCCCGGGGCAAGACGTGGCCGCATTTTCGCAGCCTAAGAGGGCTTCGTCAACGGTGCTGCACAATCGTTCACACGCCGTGGGAGTCAAGAACGGCTGCGCCATGGTCGCGGTGCGCGAGCGTTGCTTACCGAACGAAGTTCCTGAAAGGATGGCTAGTGGACGAGTCGATTCAGGAGGGAATCGAGCGAGACCATCGCGATGCGCGTGATCCGGTCGGAGGTGGCAAAAGGCACGTAGAGTTGTCCGTTGTGGATCATCGCTCCACAGGAATAGGCCACGTTCGGCACATAGCCGTCGCGCTCCTTTTCGGTAGGCGCGATCAACGGTTCGTCTAGGCAGCCGATTACCTTCAAGGGGTCCTCCAAGTCCAGCAGCATGGCGCCAATGCCGTAGGTGCGCATGGGGCCCACGCCGTGGGTCAACAGCAGCCAGCCTTCCGGCGTTTCCAGGGGCGAGCCGCAGTTGCCGATCTGCACGAACTCCCAGGGACAGCGGGGTGTCTGCAGCATCTGGGCACTCTCCCAGAAGTGAACGATGTCGGAGTACATGAGGTACAGGTTTTCGCCGTCGATCCGGGAGCACATCACATAGTGCCCGCCGATCCGCCGCGGGAAGAGCGCCATGCCTTTGTTCTGCGCGCAGACGCCGTTGATCGTATGTACGCCGACGCGGAGGAAGTCACGCGTCTCGATCAGTTGCGGGAGCACGCGGAAGCCGTCGAAAGCCGTGCAGGTGCCGTAGTAGGTGACGGTGCCGTCATCGTCGACAAAGCGAACCATGCGCAGGTCTTCGATGCCGTGGCTTTCATTGCTGGTCTGAGGAAAGATGACCACTTCCGACGCTTGTGCTTCGCGGGGAAGCTCCAATTGATAGTTCGATTGGGCCAGCCATCGGATGTCCTGGAGCGCTGCCTCGAGTTGCAGTTTCTCGGCGGCGACATCCCGTGCCTCGGTGATGGCGTGTTCGAGTTGTGTCGCGGTGAAACAGTCGGCGAGTCGGTTCAGCACGAGATCCACCGCTTCATCTGGGACGTCGATATCTTTGAGCTTGCGCCGAAACAAAGACTTGTCGTATTGCTTGTCGGGAACCACGCGAATGGGTCTGGCGAGGCGTCCGCTAGGGTCGATCTGGACCTGGTGATCGGCCGTGATGACGCCGGTGCGAAAGACGATGGAGGATACGTGGCCCTCGCCCGTGGCGCGGAGACTCATGATGAACCGCACCGCTCCGGCAGGCAGGTTGCGCTGATTGAGGTGCGGAACGATCGACGGGTTGAAGAGCGCCGCCGATTCGATCGAATACTCGGCCGTCAAGTAGGATCCGATCAGCAGGCGGCGGTTGTGCGAGAAGTCGTCGGCCATGCCGATCATCGCCATGGCGGCACGATAATTCTCATCGAGCACCGAAGCGATGTTGCCGTGGCGGGCGCGGAACTTCAACAACACCTCATCCAGCAACCGGTCCACCTGCCCGCCGCTCAGGCGGCAGACCCGTTCAACGACGTTGCGGACCCGCGCTTCGCCGCCCGGATCAAAGAAGCGGGTAATGACGCGGCGAATATCGCTGGTCAAGGTGACCGGCAGTCGCCGGACGTGCAGAACGCTCTGGTGATCTTTGTGGTCTGTTCGTCGCGACATAGCACCTCGGTTCCGTGTATTCATTCAGTGCGTATCCGCGCAGCACGCGCTTTCATCGGGGGACGGACCGTCCATGGTAAAGGCTACGTGCGCAGGTAACCAAGCACATCCGAGAGTTGGGCGGTGGCCAAGGCCAGGCAAGTGTCGGCACCGCCGTAGTAGAGACGGACTGTACCGCCCGGCTTGTCCAGAATCCATCCGCAGGGAAACACCACGCCATTGACATCCCCCTGACGTTCGTAAGGCATTTCGGGTGCGAAGACCCATTCGTCGCTGCGGCGGAGAACTCGACAAGGGTCGTCCAGATCCAGTAACGCCAGACCGAGGCGATAAAGGCACCCGCCGGCCGTGGTTCGTACGCCATGGTACAGGATCAGCCAACCCTCTGCGGTTTCCAGCGGCGGCGCACTCAGGCCGATCTTGTTGGCATCCCACCAAGCACCGCGCCTGGCGTGAAAAAGGACATGGTGATCGCCCCAATGCACCATGTCGGGCGAGAAGGAAAGCCAGATGTGCGCGCCGGAACTCCCCGCGGAGACCGGGCGATGGATCATGGCGTACCGGTTTCCGAACCGGTGGGGAAAGACGGCTGCGTCCTTGTCCTCAGGAGGCATGACTGGACCGAGTCGACGAAACGAGATGAAGTCGTTCGTCTCTGCCAAGGAGACCAGCGGTCCGCTGGGCGAGTAGGCCGTGTAGGCGATGATCCACTGGCCGCGGTCCTCGACCCAAGTCAAGCGGGGGTCTTCAACTCCCCACGCTTCTTCCGAGTAGTTGGCCGGATCAGGTGCGAAGCTGGGCTGGGAATCGATCCGCCACTGCGACACGCCGTTGCGGCTGCGCGCCACGGTCAGATGCGAATGTCCACGGCGGTCCTCAACACGCACGAGCAAGACCGTGTCTTCACCCAACTGGCACGCGCCGGCGTTGAACACCGTGTGGGCCTTATATGGCCAATCGCGGGCGGTCAGGATGGGATTGTCGCCGTGGCGTTGGAATAACTCCGCGTATTGATTCGGGGTTGGCGATTCTCGGTGCACGTTGAATGGTCCTTGTTAATCAGTTCTGCCCACAAGTAGGCGAGTGTCGATTCCGCGCCTTGGTTCCGGTTCACGCCCGACGGTTGCAGACCGTCGTAGCAGGAGCCGCTATGGGCATCGATCAGCGGCTGCCGCAAGCTATTCTGGCCGTGAAACCAGGCGTGTGCGCGACAGAGCGTGGCGCGGTATTGGTCGCCGCGTGCGTCGCCCCGCAGCGCGCATCCGGCCAGTGCGGCGTCGGCCATGGTGACAGCCTCGACCGGCTGCTGGTCGTACGACGACTTTTCTTCTCCGCGCGGATACCAGTCGCTGTTTCCCACCGGCCAGAAGATGTTCTCGACGGTGGTCGCGCGGTCCAAGAAGGCGAAGGAGGCTTCCGCCACCTCGAGAAAATCCTCCTCCGGCCAGCATCGCGCCGCAATGAACAGGGCGTGCGGTAGCAAGGCGTTCGCGTAGGTCATGCGCGACTCGAACCAGGGCCAATCCGGCCGTTGGGAACGGTGGTAGCACTCCACCAGGCGTTGCGCTGCGGATCGCGCCACGCTCTCGACGAGCCCCATTTCCTCCACCCCGGTCCGTGACAGGTGGCCCCAGGCCAAGATGACGTACGCCTGGGCGCGGAGGCTCCGCAAATCGGCCATCGCGGGCGTAACCGCGTCGATCAATTCGCGCGCCAAGGCGCGGTATCCTTCGGGCAGACGGCTGCCGAGCACTTCGGCCAGAGCGAGGACTGCCTGGCCCTGGCTGTCGCCCGTGCCTTGGGCATCCAGCCAATCGCGCTGATAGCTCAAGAAGTTGTGAAACCCTCGGACTGGGCAGCGCGCATGTTCCAAGAAGCTCAGGTAGGTCGTCACCCGGCCGAGCATGCGCTCCTCCGGCTCCAGTTCCCACAGACGCGTGCAGAGCCGCAAGGCCCGGGCGTTGTCGTCCGTGGTGTAGCCGCTCTCGCGCCGGGGGATGCTATAGATGGCATGTTGGATCAACCCGGTCGAGTCCGTCATCCGGTCCAGGTGGTTCAAGGCGATCGGGCTACTGTGGTGCATTATCGACCTCCCAGTACAGGTTGCCTGGTTTGGTGCCGACCATGCGGCGACGAAAGGGAACCTGCGACAAGACCCTGGGGCGACAGGTTTCCTTCTTGGCTACAACCTGGTTGAAGGACTCCAAGTACTTCCGGCCCACATTGGGCCAGAACATGGGCTTTGCGTACTGGTACGCTTTGTGTCGCGTCTCAATCTGGAAGGCGGTATCGCTGAGGAATCGCAGTGTGGCATCCGCCATGGCGGCGCTTTGCCCGAAGGGCACGAGCAGTCCCCGGCCATTGGCCAGGACCTCTTCGGCGTAGAGATAAGGCGTGCTGACCACGGCACCGCCCGCGGCCAGGGCATAGGCCAGCGTGCCGCTGGCAATCTGGTCTTTTCCGGGATAGGGAGTGACGTACACGTCGCAAGCCTGCAGGTGATCCAGGAGCTCGGCAAGGCTGAGATACTTGTTCACAAACTGCACATGCGCGCCAACGCCCAGCGTTTCGGCCATCGCGATCAGGCTCTCGCGATAGACTTCGCCTTCATGCAGCTTGACCTGCGGATGGGTGGCGCCCACGATCAGATAGATGGCCTCGGGACAAGCGGCGACGACCCGCGGCATGGCCTGAATCATGAACTCCAGTCCCTTGCCGCGATTGATCAGTCCGAAAGTGCAAATGATCTGCCGATCGGCGAACCCCAGTCGTTTCTTGTGCGAGCCGTTGCGCTGATAGGGCACCTCCGGCACACCGTGCGGAATCACCCGCACCTTTGCCCCGGACACGTGGTAGACCCTCTCCAGCAGTCGTGCCGCGACGCTGGTCATCACGATGATGCCCTGGCTATGGTCCGCCAGTTCCTGGATGATGCGTCGGGGTTGCGGGGCGGGGTCGGTCAAGAGCGTGTGGAACGTCGTGACCAACGGTTTCCGGCAGCCCTCCACGAATTGCAAGACGCGTTCGCCCCAATCGCCTGGATAGAGGCCAAATTCGTGCTGCAAGCTCACCACGTCGCACGGGCCGTTGTTGGCCGCATCCGCGGCCAGGCGGTAGGCTTCCTCGCGGCGATTGTCGATCATGTGGACCACACGTGAGTCGTCGTAGCGAAGATCGCATGTCTTCTGGATGGCTGCGACCGAGGACAGGGGGGCAGACGCCGCCAAGTCCACGGCGTCGGCGGAGTCCCGCGTGAACGTCGCCAGTCCGCACGCTTCCGGCGGGTAGGTTGATAGGAAAAGGGGACGAGCGTTATTCACGAGTCACCTCTTGGGGTTGGTCTGCCAGTGCTGTCCACTGGGGATAATCTGCATTTGGTCCACAACACGCTGCACCCCCGCAATGGTCCGGATCGCGCGCAAAGCGATGGCGCGTTGGTGTTCGTACTGAATCGTCCCCGAGAGCGTGACACAGCCTTTGCCGCTCGCCACCCGGACGCTGCATGGCGCCCGGATCCCCATGCTGGCCAGTCGCTCAGGGACCCTCTGCAAAACCATCCCGTCGTGTAGGCTCGCTTGATTCGTCATGGTCTGGACTTCGTACCGAAAAGAACAGGGAAGGCAACGGGAGCTATCTTGGTCTCTCTTGATTGGGAAGTGTCGCATGGCTGTTCTCCGACGAGCGGAGAAAAGGGGCTTGCCGTGCCGTTCCCTCGATTCCGTCGTCTCCTGCCGGATGTTGACACGCCACCGCGGGTTGGCCCGTATCAAGGGCGTTCGATACGGCCGGTTCCAGGCTGTCCGCCAGGCCCCGCATCGCAGAGGAGTCGCGGTCAAAACTGTCTGCGATGGCGTATCTGCTGCGGAGGGTCATCGGCCCTGCTTCCGCGGTGATTGCCTGCCCCAATGCCGCGATCGCTTCCGCACGTTGCTGATACTGCTCGATTGCTGTCGTGGAGATCGCGTCGGCCGCCAAGGGGCATTGTCGATAGGCATCGATGGCAACGAACTTCCACGGCTTCCTGGGAACAACACCGCCTGTGAAGCGGAACATTCCGTAGCAATCCACCAGTTCGTCCAGGATCGTTCGGTTGGTTTTCAATTCCCCAATCATGGCCGCCAACAGTTCCCGGCCCATTCGCAACTTGGCGGGTATCGTCATGGCTGCCCCTTATTGTGTGATGGAGTCACGATCTGTTTCGTCAGAGCCATGCCAGCGGAGGGTGCCCCGTTTCCCGTGTGAGTTGAAGCACATTTCTTGGACGGTCGATTGGCAGTCGCCGCAGACTTCAATCTCCGACTCGACCTTGAGGCTTTGCACGGCGGCGGCTTCGAGCACGGCGGCGAGAGCCAGTTGCTTGACGTGGCACGATTCCGTGCAGCCGCTCACAATCACTCGCCCCTCACGGACATCGACGCGTAAGTCCCGGACGCGGCCACCGGTTCGCCGCACGATTGCACATTCCAGACGACCGTTATGGTCGTCCAATGTGAACCGGAGTCGGGGATGGTCGAGGAGACTGCGAAGTCTCCTCGCCAAGTGATCGGGCGCCAGCGGTTTGACTTGATAGTCACTCACCGGAAAACGTCCTACGCCCTTCAATACAAGAGGATCGCTGCACG
Source organism: uncultured Planctomycetales bacterium (assembly GCA_937889015.1). Taxonomy (GTDB): domain Bacteria; phylum Planctomycetota; class Planctomycetia; order Pirellulales; family Thermoguttaceae; genus CALARR01. The sequence goes on from CALARR010000252.1 coordinate 19,699, forward strand.
AAGTCAGGATCATCACGGGCACCATCGTCAAACCAACGGTGTGACTCATGATCGCAAGGACTCCATCCCCCCCGCCCCAGGGTACTTGCAGTTCGAGAATGAGCAGGTCCGGCGTGCACTCACGCAGCCGAGCAACGCAGTCCAGCCCGCTCAGTGCCGTCTGCAATTCGATGCCCTCTTGCGCAAGAGCCGTTCGATAGGCGTGCTGAAGCGACTCATCGGAATCGGCCAATAGAACGCGAATGGGGTGCGATTCGTTCGACCGTGAAGGAACGAAAGCTGTTCTGTCCAAGAGGAATACCCTTCCTTGAGCTTGTGTGCTTGTGCGTCGAGTGGTTCGAATGCGTCGGATCTCTGCAATCGCGCATCCCAATGCCTGGCCAGACGGTGGCTCGGATTCGATCCTGCAAGCTGCAGCGGTGGACTGGGATACCGAGTTTGTCACTTGTAGAAGGGTCGTTTCTTGAAGCTGTATCCGAAATAAACCAACACCGCGAGAATGAAGAAGACGACCAGAAGTATCTTGACTCCTTGCCAGGACAGAGCTACCACGCCTGTGAAGCCAAGGTAAGCAGCGATCAGAGTGATGACGAGGGCCACGATAGCCGGTCGCAACATAACGCGTGTTCCTTTGAAAAAGGGCTGTCGCAGTCGCGGTCGGATGGATTCACCGAGCGGGTTCAGGGGGCCGGACAGCGGCTGCGGGCGTAGTCTTTGTCCGGCTGCCAGTCTGGCCTTCAGCATTGATTTTTTCCCACACCTCCGAACGATGGACAGGCACATCGGGATCGACTTCGAAGCCGAGCTTCACGTTCACGCCTCTGATCGTGAGCACCGTGACTTTGAACAGGCGGTGGAAGCCATCACCCCCACCGATTACGACCGATTCCTGTTGCTTCCTCGATAGGACTAGCATGTCAAACCCTCCGTGTTGTGTGACGAGTCGCCTGATCGCCTTCCGTTCCAGGCGTCCGCCGAGATTTTGCCGGCGAGTTGGAAGACCTGCACCATGGTTCCAGTCGTGAATGCGTGTACGACAGCGCCGGTGGTCATCTCCACTTCCGCAGCGGCTTCGCCCACCGCGACCCCGGTAATGCGTTCAATTTCCCGTCGCAGCCGACTCACGGAGTCCCTGAAGAGTTGTCGGTGATATTCCTGCACCTCCGCCGCACCCGCGGCGGTCTTGGCCAAGGCTTTCTCGGCGGGCGACAGCGCCTCGTGCAGCGTAACGACCAGCGTGTCATCGCTCAGGACCAAGGTCACCGCCTTGGGCGTATGGCCTGTCTGCCGCTGCTGGAAGACGCGGATCGCCTGGGCCACCTCTTGCGCCATGGTTGGATCTAGTTGCTTCATGGGATTCCGGCTCCCTATCCGCCGACCGTCGTTTCATTTTCGGCCACGGGTGGTCAAATGCTGGCCCTCTGGCGATTCGCGCGTCACAGCACCTTCCGGTGAAGGGACGCTGGCCGAGACCAGGGAGCCAAGAAAACAAAAAAGCCGGCGTGGCAGAACACCCGCAGGTATTCAACCACGTCGGCTTACTCGTCAACGAGCCCCCCGGCACCGCCGAGTTGCTCCTTATCTAGTCACCCGACAACTTCGATGGAAGGCGGCGAGGATGCCTTGCGGCAGCTTTCTTCCACCACGGCAATTGTACGCCGTGGAGCAGGATAAGCCAGGGGACTTCTGCCTGTCCTCCAGATTTGGTATCATTATTGCCAGTGGGGAGAGGGGGCTGTGCGGACAGGAAGTCCGCGTCAGGTAACGACTTCAAGCCGTCAGGCGTTCCGCGGGAGCAATGTTGGCGCTGTTTCCCGTTTTGTGGATGACAGGGGCCTTTCGCTGGGTGCTCCTGGATTGAGACCCGCATCGCCAATGCCCCCGTGGCTGCGGGAATATCGAGTTCCAACGGAGCCGGGGGGAATCCGAGGTGAATTGCGATCGGTGACTGCGCCGGCATCCAAGGCAGGGCGGTTGTTGGGGGCGTCGCTATGAGAACACTGGGAGAACTTGAGGCTGCCATTTGTGAAGGCGTCAGCCGCTTTGAGCAGGACTACATGGGACGCGGCCCCAAGAACATTCATGCCCACCTGCTCGACGATCTCCTGGTGGTCCGCCTGCAAGGCGTTTTGACCGCCGCTGAACAGCAACTGGTCAAGTCGCTGTCGGCGGAGAAGGGGCGAGACCTGCTGAAGCAAGTCCGGACCCATCTGGTCGAAACAGCCCGGCCGGTCCTGGAAGCGATGGTCGAGGAAGTCACCGGCGTCAAGGTGTTGACCCTGCACCATGACATCAGCACCGTAACCGGCGAAGAGGTGGTTCTCTTCACCCTGGCCGAGTCGCCCATTCTCCGCGAGGCTAAGAAGAAATAGCCAACCCGGTTCAGGTAGTCTGGCACGTGTCGCAGGGACGTGTGGCGTGCTGTCTTCTGAGTCAACGCGACACGTTGACGGGGTGCTCTCTATGGCGGCGTTGCTGATTGCGAAACACTTCCGGACGTTCTTCCCCGGAAGGCCGGGCTGGTTCTACTTACCCTCGCTCCAATTCCGGTGCCGGACTCAAAAGGGGCCGGCCCCAGAGCCGTAGAGCGGCTCCATCTCGCCTGTGCGCCCGGGCCAACTTCCGCCGTGTCCTACGGCGCCACGCGCAGGGCATCAAAAGCCGTCACGGCGTCGGCCTTGGTCCAGAGGCCCACTCGGCCTGGCTGGGCAAGGGCGTCGTCGGTGGCTTCGAGCAGCTTCTGGCCGTCCAGATAGCACTGGATGTAATTGCCTTTGTGGACGACGCGGATTGTGGACCATTGGCCCTGTTCCGTGTCGGCATCGGCCGAGGCCAACTGCACGCGTTTGCCATCGACCAGCTTGTAGAGACGGAAGTTTCCTTCCAGTGGATTGACGCGGCAGACGTAATAGTTGCCCGGATCCTGATAGCGCCAGAGGGGGCCGCCGCCCTGGTCGATCTTGCCGCGCACCGCCTTCAGCGAGACCGTCAGATCCAGGTCGGCAAAACGGCTCTGCTCGGCCACGCACAGATTGAACAGCGGTTTGGGGCCTTCGCTGCTGGTTTGCATGAGGACCTTGGGACCGGCCGGCGCCTTGGGGTCTTCGGCCACCTGCCAGACGCTGCCCGGGCCTTCGCCGGTCTTGGCGGCAATCCATCCCTGGGGAGACTGGCCGACAGTGGCCGCTTCAAAGTCCCAACTCGTTGACTCGGCCGCCCAAAGCGATGAGGCCAGGGCGATGGCCAGCAATCCAACCAGGGATTCACGATGCATGGTTGTTTCTCCTCTGTGGGGCTTCTGGGGTAGATCAGGCACAAGATACAAGGCAGGGGCGCTATTTTTGGCGCTTGAGGATCAGCAGGAACTGCTGGCCTTTGGTCTCGAAATTGGCGGGGCGGCGGCTGGCCGAACCCACGCACCAGCGAAACTCGTCGGCGTTGAGCAACGCGATCCCCTGGTAGACACGCGGCTTGCCGCGCGTGCGGACTTCCAGGGCGTCCATCAAGAACGCACCGCGCGGGCCGGGGGCCAGCTTGAAGACGCCTTGCCCCAACGAACCGCGGTCGCCGTCCAGACGCTGGGCGGTGATCTGGTTGTCCTTGATGGTCAGTTCCAGGTGCGTCTGGCCGCGGTTGGGGTTCTCCCCCTTGCCTTCGACCACGAATCCCTGCCACACGCCATTGAGATTTGGGCCCGAGGAACCGGCCTTGTCCTGAGCGCGCGCCTGGTACACGCCGAAGACCAGGGCCGCCGCGACGGCCAGGAACAGTCCCAGCCCGCAACTTGATTTGCCAATCGTCATGGTCGAACTCCTGGGGCCGGTTTGCCGGCCGCCGATGGATACCCATGCCATTAGGAGCCGGTCCGAAAACCTGTCGGCAGTCTGGTCTTGCAGGGCCGCCCGAGGTGGCTGGGGTGGTTCCAGGATAGGTTCCAAGGATCGCAGTTGGCTGCGGATGCCGACCGCTGCGCGGCCGGTCCACTGCCCTCAGCCTATGCCGAATCGGGGCGGATGGCAACAGACGGCAGCCACTTTCGGCGGTGCAAAGGGCGGAGAACGGTTGGCTCAGGAAGTCGCCGCGCGAGGGTCGCGGACCAGCGACTGGGCGTCGGCGCGGGGGGCGTTGTGGGCCTGGTCCCAGTAGGGCGAAAGCCGCCGCAGGTTAGCCACGATTTGCGGGAAGACCTCCAGAATCCGCTCGACCTCGTCCTGGGTGTTGTAGCGGCTGAAACTGAAGCGAATCGATCCGTGCACGGCCGTGAAGGGGACGCTCATCGCGCGCAGCACGTGCGACGGTTCCAGCGATCCGGAGGTGCACGCCGAGCCGCTGGAGGCGCAGATCCCGCAGTCGCTGAGTTGGTAGAGCATGCCCTCGCCTTCGACGTAGTGGCAGGAGACGTTCAGCGTGTTGGGCAGTCGTACAGCGCCCTCGCCGTTGACTTGCACACAGGGGATCTGGGCCTGGATGCCCTGCTCCAGGCGGTCGCGCAGACGGCGGATGTGGACTTCTTCCTGCACGTGGTTGGCGGCGGCCAGTTCCAGGGCCTTGGCCAGCCCCACGATGTAAGGGACGTTCTCCGTGCCCGCGCGGCGGCTGCTCTCCTGGTGCCCGCCGATCATGAACGGCCGGCAGGCCGTGCCGCGTTTGAGGTACAGCACGCCCACACCCTTGGGCGCATGCAACTTGTGACCGGAGAAGGAGAGCAAGTCGACGTATTGGAAGTCGCCGGCCAGGTCGATGGGGATCTTGCCCACCGATTGCGTGGCATCGGTATGGAAGAGGATCGCCGGATCGGTTTGCTTGGTGATGCGCGCCAATTGCTCGACGGGAAAGACCACGCCCGTCTCGTTGTTGGCGTGCATGATGCTGACCAGCAGCGTGTCGGGGCGCAAGGCGCGGATGAACTGGGCTGGGTCCAGGTTTCCGTGGACGTCGACGGGCAGGAACGTGACGTCGTACGCGTCGCGCTGCAAGTCCTTGCAGACCTCCAGCACGGCCGGGTGTTCGACGGTGGTGGTGATGATGTGCCGCCGGCCGGGATTGGCCTTGGCCGCACCGTAGAGGGCCGTGTTGTTGCTCTCGGTGGCGCAGGAGGTGAAGAGGATCTGTTTGGGATCGTCCAGATGGAAGAAATCGGCGACCTGTTGCCGGGCCGCGGTCAGGGCCTGGGCCGTGCGCCGCGCCGGCTCGTACATCGAGCTGGGGTTGAAGTACTCGTCGGTCAGGAACGGGGTCATCGCCTCGCGGACTTCCGCGGCAACCTGGGTGGTGGCGTTGTTGTCAACGTAGATGGTGTTCATGGATATTCCCAGCGGACTGCGGCTAGACTTCGATCACCCGGATCCGTTCGTCCACCAACTCCTTCAAGGTGCGTTCGACCAGCATGCGGAGCGTCTGGAGCGCCGAGGGGCAGCCACGGCAGGCGCCGACCAGGCGGCAATAGACGAGCATGTTCTTGATATCCACGACTTCCACATCGCCCCCATCCTGCTGCAACATGGGGCGCACGTACTGATCGATGGCCTTTTCGACCTTCTTGCTGAACTGGTAGGGGGAGATCGAAGGAGTGGGTTCGGCCGCCTCGCGCGGCTTGGGCAAGTTGATCTGCGTCAGCACGCCGGGCTTTCCGGCCTTGCCCCAGGTTTCATCCAGCAGGTCCTGCAGACCGCCGGGCACGTGGTGGCAGGCCATGCAGGCTCCACCGGCCTTGATGGCATTGGTGATCTCGGGAATCGTGCGAAGGTTCAACTCGCGGATCTTGCGGCGGATGTAGGGCTCGGTGAGCGAGAAGCACTTGCAGACCACGCGGCCTTCTTCCTGCTCCTGGGCGTGAATGTCGACGCCCAGGCCCGCCAGATCCACGCCCCGCTTCTGGGCCCAGTTGAACACGGCCGCTTCCAGGGCCTCGGCGCCCATCACCGAACAGTGGATCTTCTGCTCCGGCAGCCCACCCAGGAATTCCACGATGTCCTGGTTGCGGATCTTGAGGGCCTGGATCGGCGTGTACTGGCCCTGCTCGATCATGGTGCAGAGGGCCTCGGAGGCGGCAATCGCCGAGGTGCAGCCGAAGGTCAAATAGCGTGCCGCGACAATCTTGTCTTGCGTGGGGTCGGTGGGGTGGCGATCCACACGGAAGGTGAATCGCAAGGCGTCGCCGCAGGCGATCGAGCCGTGCTCGCCGAAACCGTCGGGGGATTCGATCTCCCCTAAATGTGTACCCGGCCGCCCCTGCACTGCATCCATGAACAGCTTCTTCGTCTTCTCGCTATACTCCCACGCCATCGGGACCCTCCCACACGGTCTTCCTCAGAATAGCCCACGCTGCCCGGCACAAGCCGGACCGGACGGAGGCCAAGCCTGACTCTATGATACACCGCTGGGGAAGCTTGGGCAGCCGTATTGTGGGGCGCGGGCCGGCATCAGGATCACGGCGCAGACTCAGGGGGCGGCCCAGCGGCGGGTCAATTCCGCCCAGGTCGGATCGGGATCGTCGGGCCGTTCGCGCAGGTCGGCCACGAGCCAGGCGACTTTTTGGAAGAGATCGGCGATCGCTTCACCGATCTGCCACAGAGCGCGGCGGAAGCCGGCCTGATGGGCCAGATCGACCATCTGCGCGTAGGTCAGTCCGCCGGCCGTTTGCTGCAACTCCGCGCGGCACTGCCAACCTTCGGCCGTCTGCTGCAACTGCAGTTCCTGGAGCACGCGGTCCTTGTAGACGCGCAGCCACCGGCGATTCTCGGCCAGCACGGCGCGCAGCAGCCCTTCGCTCTCCGGCGACCATTCGGCGGGGAAGTCCCGCGCCAGCCGGCCCTGCGCCGCGGTGGCGCGCATGAAGTGCAATTGGATCGGCTCGACCGGCGTTTCGGCCAAATCTGCCCACAAGGCCGGCCAGTTGAGGTGCAGTTCGTCGCCGCCGATTTCGTGGAAGGTGACCAGATCCTGGATGGGCCGATTGCGGGGCGTGTACTTGCCATCCAGCAAATGCAGGGTCAAGCCCGGGATGACGGACTTGATCAACCCGTCGCCGATGAGGTGCGTCATCCATCCCAGAGCATAGGCCAGCGGTCGCTCGCCGGGTCCGAACAGTTGCAGCGCGTCTTCCGCCACGTCAGCGCAGTAGTCGGGCAGGTGCTGCCAGGGCAAAGTGGACGCGCGCTGCGGCCGATTCCAACCGAAGGTCAAGTGCGAACGGCCGTAGAACAGGTGGTGGATTTCGCGTGGGGTGTACTGTTTGCCGGCATGCGTGAGCTGGAAGGGGCGCACGGGGCCGCCGGTCACGGGGCTCTTCGCGACGGGCACGGTGCCGTAGCCCAACTCCTGGCCGGTGTCGGTGCAGATCGCCTCGGGCATGGTCTGGATGTCCGCCCCCAGATAGGCGCCCGCCAGGTAGCTGGCCCAGTGCCGTTGGATCAGCGGCGCCACGGACAGTCGTCGCTGGGCGGCCGCCTTGGCCCCCAGTACGGCATACAGGGTGTGCCCTACCAAGCCGCTCATGAGGCGTTCCTTCTACCGGACGGCCGTTACGGACGCACGGTAGGCTGGTCGGGGCCGGGGAAATCTTTGGGCACCGGCTGGGTCACCTGGCCCGTGGCCGCCCATTCCGCTCCGCGTTGGAAGGTGGCGCTGAAGGCCACGCTGCGGCACTGCACGCCGGCGTGCCCCAGCACGGTGTGGAAGACCCGGCCACGGCCATAGTCGATGGTCATCAGGATAGGCTCGTGGAGTCCGGTGCCGCGTTGCGCCTTGTCGGCCAGGGCCGTGGCCAGCACGGTGACATTCTTCGCCGGTCCGCGCAGGCGGCTGTACAACTCGTCGGCGGAATGCGTGAACTTTTCGGGCAGACCGCGCGTGATGGGATGGTCGGGGACGCGGACCACGATCTGAAAGGGATGCTGGGGGCCGTGCGTGCCGCCGCGGCCGGGCGATGTGTCGCGCACGATCTTGCCGTCCTGCCAATACAGGTAGGGGCCGCTCTTCTCATCGCGCCCGCCCCAACCGCCGACGGCGATCATCTCGTTGTACTGCGGCCAGTTCGGGAAGGCGTTGTCGGCCGCATGGTAGATCACCAGGCCACCGCCCTTGGACACATACGCCTCCAAGGCGTCTTTGGCCGCTTGCGGCCAGTCGTCGCCCGTGTAGTTCATGACCACCACGTTGTAGCCGGCAAAGGTTGGCTTGAATTGGCTGAAGTCTTGCCCCTTGGCGGGCGTGGTCAGCACATCGACGGAGAAGAGGCCGGTCTCTTCCAGGAGCTTCTTCAGCTCCGGCGTGGTCTCTTGCCAGTTGTGATTGTTCTGGCCATCGACGATGAGGGCCTTCATCGCCGGGGCCGCGGAGGATACAGCGGCCAATTCCAACGCGACGGTCAGGGCCAACAGGCAACGTTTCAGCGACATGGGCGTACTCCTGGGATCATCCGCGTGGTGAGGTTCGATGTGTTCCTCAGTTTACAGCCTGCGCGAGCCGGAAGGAATTCGAGCTGGAGAACCGTTTACGCCAACCCCCATAGCCGTGGGAGCCGTCAGAAGACGCGCAATCGGCAGGGTGGGAGCAATTGGCGTAGAACGTCCGAGGAAGCCGGTCTTGGAATGGTTGGGCGGCTCGGCCACTCTGGGCCGTTACGAGTGGCCGTGGCAGTCTGAGCACGGGTTCTAAGCTGTTTCTACGTGCAGACTAGCGTTCAGGTGGGCCGTTACTACTACTTCAGGCGGGGTGCATCTATTCCAGGAAACGGTCGCGATGAATCCGGGGCGAGGGCCGACGATTGGCCTCCATGGTTCAGCGGTACGTTCTAGAGTTAAGGGAGTACGCCTACGCGAATTGTCGGCCGTGTTGTCTTCTGCCATGACCCCGTCTGCCACGATCACTGCGCCGAATCCCATTGCGGACCTCGTGGCAGAGTCTCTGCCGACGCCGGCGACCTACTTTGCGCCGGCTGGTCGCGGCACTCCCAACGAGATCTGCAGCAAGGCGACGTTGCTCGAGAATGTGCCGTTGCTGAAGCAACTTCTCGACGCTATGCCCTCCATGGTGCTGGTCGCGGACAGCCATCGGCAGATCGTGGCCGCCAATGAGATGGTGCTGTCTCTGTTGCAGACGACCCTTGGCAGCCTTGTCGGGAGGAGGCCGGGCGAGGCGATCGGCTGTATGCACGCCCGGCAGGGGCCAGACGGCTGTGGAACCAGCAGGCACTGCGCCACCTGCGGAGCGGTCCAGGCCATTCTGCGGTGTTGGACCGAAGGCTGCAAGACGGTCCGGGAATGCTGCATTCCGGTCAGCACACCGGACGGCGTTGTTGCGATGGACTTGCGGATCACGGCCACACCGCTGAGCGTCGGCGAGGAACAGTTCGTGGTGGCGGGCATCGAAGATATCAGCCACACGAAACGGCTGGCCGTGCTGCAGCGCGCCTTCTTCCACGACGTTCTGAATACGGCGGGCTGCATCCGCGGTTTTGCGCAGTTCCTGGCCGACGATGCCGATCCCGAATTCAGCCAGCGCCTTGTCGAGTTGACCGAGCAACTGATCGAGTCGATCCATGCCCAGCGGGACCTGGTCCAGGCCGAAGCGGGCGAGTTGAAGATTCGACCGGCTCCGGTGGAGTCGCGGGCCATGCTGGAGCAGTTGCGGCTGCAATATGCCAATCACATCGTGGCGACCGACCGCTCGATCGTCCTGGGAGATGTGTGGGAGGGGATGCTGGAGACGGACCCGGCGCTTCTGAAGCGGATCTTGGGCAACATGCTGAAGAACGCCCTGGAAGCCACGCCGTGCGAAGGGACGGTGACGCTTGGTTGCCGACGCCTCCCAGAGGGCGTGGAGTTCCTGGTACACAATCCGGGAGTCATTCCGGAAGAGGTCCAGCTGCAACTCTTCCATCGTTCCTTCAGCACCAAGGCCCAATCCGGACGAGGCGTCGGCACCTACAGCATGAAGCTCTTGGGAGAGCACTATCTGCAAGGCAAGATTGCCTTCACCAGCCGGGAACCGGACGGCACGACCTTCACGCTAACCTTGCCCAACCAGATTCGGCCCAAGGACTATTGATCTTTGCATTGTTAATGGCCCCGGCCGACCAACGGAAGGCCGGGAAAACCGGGCTCCCGCGACCAACCTGCGGTCGGTGCCCGGCCCTCGGTTCATTCGCTATGCAGGACCCAATACAGCCGCACGCGGCTTGCGGTCAGGTCAGATCCAGTTCGACAGCCGAGACTGAGGCCGCCGGGAATTCCCACACGCCATGGGCCGGCAGCGCCTTCTCGGCAATCTGCATCACGCTCCGGCTGTTCAATTCCGACACTTCAACCCGGGGATCGTCCGCGATCTGAAACACGCGGCCGGCGGCGATGGTGCCCTTGGCTACGGCAAGCCTGGCGCGGATGCTCCGCGTGCGATCGGTGTTGGCGACATGCAGGAACACGCGTCCCTCGCGGCGGCTGGCCACGACGTCGAGTCCCTCGGGAGTGCGCATCACGGAGACGGCGTGCGTGCCCATGTGCTGGCGATAGAGGCGCATCACGCGGCCCACAGGCATCAGGTAGGCCTTGGCGTTTTTGCCCCCGGCCGGAGTGGGAATCATCAAGGCGTTGACTTGCCACCGCGTGCCGAAGAAGTCGGCGGCCGTGGCGATCTTCAGCACATCGCCGTGGCGTTGATGATTGTTGAGGATGCGCGCGTAGCTCACGCCCGCCGCCCAGGTCGAAAGCACCTCGCAGCGATTGCGGCCCGGGATGGCGAAATGGCATTCGGTCATCGCCAGCGGCAGGCGATGCCGGCCCATGTCGGCGCGGATCTGGCGGAGCTTGGCGTCGTTGATCGTCCAGGCCTGCATCAGTTGGGCCCAGGTAGCGTCGGGATCCAGGCGATACCGTTCGCCGCAAAGCACGGGGTTCTTCGGGGAGTCGGGATTGAACATGTGATGGAAGGCCAGCATCTGCACGTGCTCGCCGGCGACTTCCGCCATCCGCGCCGTCCATCCCTGGTCGCCCCAGGCGATGAGCTGTAGGCCTGGATCCTGGTTGCGCATCGCCGTGGCGAATTCCACGGTCTTGCGCGCCGCGGTCTCCAGGTCGAAGCCCTGCTTGCTGTAGGAGGTCTCGTTGCCGACTTGCCAGTAACGGATGGCAAGCGGCTGGGGGCAGCCGTGGGCCAGTCGCTCGGCGTTGCCCGGCTGATTGCAGTAGGCGACCCATTGGGCGGCCTCGGCCGCGTCGCCGGCGCGGAGGACGCCCTTGACGTGGCGATACTGGGGCCGGCCCTCGGATTCGAAGTTGACGCACATCAGCGGCTCCGCCCTCACCCGCTGGCAAAGCTCCACGAATTCGCGCGTGCCGACCTGATTGGTTTCGATTCCGCCCCATTGATAATTGACCATCGGCACGCGGCGGTCGCGCGGGCCGACGGCTTCGCGCCAGCGGTAGTAGCCGGCCAGGTTGCCGCCAAAACGGAGCATGGGCGGGGCCAACTCGCGGACGCTGGCCACGACGTCTTCCCGCCAATCATCGGCCAGATGGTCCCATGCCGCCTCGACCGATGAATCGGTGGTCCCCAGCGGTTCGATGAACTGCATGTAGAGGAAGGGGGAAAGCTCGAAACGCGGTTGGGGGTCGACCCACAGCGTCTCGACGTCGGGTGGTCCGGCCCAAGCGCCTGAGGCCGCCGCCGCGGTTCCGAGCATAAGGCCGCGCAGGGCATCGCGGCGATTGAGCAAGTTCGAAGCCTTGTTCATCCATTCCCTCCCAAATCTGAAGATCCGTATTGCATCTCAGGTAAGTCATGCCGCAAGGCCGGCCATCGGGAGGTCGGTTTCCTGGAGCAACGGGCGCGAAAGCTATGATATTCCTTCTTTGGCACCAAACAAACACACGCGGGCCGCGGTGGCAAAGCCGGCAGCAGAGCGGCGAGGGACATCGTGACTGGGGGATGCATTCGTGGCTTCCGCTTAGCGCTTCAGTGCCCAGATCGCCGTAGGCAGGGAGATGATCGCCGGGGTGCTGTCGCCCGAGAAGTAAAGCAGGCCCTCGCCCGGCATCCAGTCGGCCTGGAACTGGACGTTCTTGAACACATAGCCACTCAGGGCTTCGTTGGTTCCCGGCTTCACGGCCTGTGTCCGGCCGATGCCCTTCTGGTCCTCGGGCAACGCCAGAAACCTCGCGAAGACCTCCGATGCGCCTTGAACTTGCTGGCGAGCCCAGAAGAGCATGTCCGGATCGCCGGTCCATTCGTAAAGCCGGCCGCCGATGGCTCCCAGGCGGTGCTGGTAGTAGAACGGCTGGGTATACCTATCGCCATAATGTTCGTACGTGGCCATGGCCAGCTTGACGATGATTGGCACCACGTAGTCGTCGCGGGTCAGATCGTGGTACTGCAGCAACATATAGGCCTTGCGATGCCCCTTATAGAGCATATTGCGAGTGCCCTTCCCGGGCCAGTAGCCGGCATTGCCGCCGTCGTCCGAAGCGGGATCGGTCCACACTTTGACGAACTGCTTCATCATCTCCCGGAGTCTCGGGTCCTGATTGACCCGATACAGTCCGCCCATCTTCATAAGCGTCATGTCCGGCGTCTCGTGGAACCTGGCGGGGCTGAATTCCTTGAAGAACGCTTCGGTAAGCATGTCAAAGATATTGCGGTAACGACGATTGTCCCGCAGGAAGTACTCGTAGGCGAAACCGGTGACAGCTTCGGTTGACGGCTCATACAGAGTACCTTCACCCTCCCAGTACACCGGAGCGCGCTGATTGCCGCTGAAGAGCAAGCCCTTGCGTTTCCTGTCCTTACCACCGCCCCAGTGGATATAGGTGCAGTCCGCCAGCCAACGGTTGACGCGTTCGGCTTCCTCCAGGTACTTGCGCTCGCCGGTGCGGATCCATGTCTGGATGATGTTCCAGTTGTAGTGGTAGAAGTTGTTGCTGGTAATGCGGTAGAAGTGCGCGTAGAACGTGCCATCCTCGGCTTTCTCGTAAAGCAGGTTGGGGTGCTTACCCCACTCGTACCAGCCCGTGTAGGGAAAGACATCGCGTTTCACCAGGAGTTCATCGAGCCAACCGGAGATGCCCTGCTCGATCGTCTCGTACTCCGGGCCGCCTTCACCCCGGGCGATCATGGGCGTCACTATGCGGCGGTCCACGTGGCACAACCAGCGTGGATCGGGCAGCACGACCGGCGGCTTGTCAAGCAGGCCGTGCAGCTTGGCGGCGGCGCGTGCCGGGTCCACGCCGGCGGCGTACCAGGCCGCGAGCAGGGTGTGTGTCCGGGCGACGCCCACGCAGCCCGGGTTGAGTTGCTTGATTCGTTCGATGGTGTAGATGCGATCATCCGGTTTGCCGCTTCGCTTGACGGCTTCGTTGAGACGCTTTTGGTCGCGGGACTGGTCGAGCCGGTCCAGCCACTTGCCCCACCAGTCCTTGGCCATGGTGGCCGGCTTGTAGTCCAAGATTCGGCCGTCGCGGCCTGCCCAGAGCTTCGCGGTCAGGCCGGTTTGCGCTGCCGTCAACTCCTTGGGGAACTGCGGGGCGAAATCCTTGACCGCCAGGAACAGCCGGGACTCGGCGTTGGCCAATTCGGCCCAGCCGGCGGCCTCTTGGCCTTGCGACGGCTTCTGCGAATCTGTGCCGGCAGCGAAGTGCGATTCCTTCTTGTAATACAGCGGATACTGGTCCTGTATGATATAGGCCTCGCGGTTTCTATCGCCTAGCGAGACAAGGATCGGCTTGGCCCCCTCGACGCCGAAGCGAGCCTCCATCTTTCGGCCGCTGTTGATCGGGAACTGGACTCCGATCTCCTTGTACTGCAGGTCCTCGTTGTCCTTGGTCACGATGAAGGTGTGCTCCACCTGCACGTAGGGCTGCCGCCAGTAGACGTGGTAGCGCATCACAGCCCGGGCCACCTGCGTGTTCCCCGACACGTACCAGCCTTCGACGCGGAGCACCGCGCGGAGCGTATTGGCCGATTCCAATTCGCAGACCAGTTCCGAGCGGTTGCCGCCCAGCACGGCCCGCTTGTTGTTCTGGTCCACCAGGTAGACGCCTTTGCCGTCGCCAGCGGCGACCATCGCCTTGGCCCCGTCCGGTGAGACGAGCCGCACTTCGACCGGGGTCGCGTATTGGCGGTCCCACTTCAACTCCAACATGCCGTTCTGCACGACCATCGCCTTGGCGGTCTTCTCGACAGTGACTCCCGGAGCGGGAAGCGTGCCTTTTCCCTGTCCGATCCACAGCGAGTACTCGCGATCAAGTTGGCCCTGAAAATCGGCCCACACCCACTGCAGGCTCCCGTCCGGCCAGGAGGTTCGCTTCTCGAACTCCGCCGACAGTAGTTCACCGGCCGAGTCGGCGATGCCCAGTTCGGCCAGGTCGCGGACCTGGCCTTCACGCAGGGGAATGCCCACGCCCAGGGCGAAGGCCCCCGAATCGGTACACCCTCCACGATCGACGACCAAAGGAATCCGATTGGGCTGGCCGGGCTTGGCCGAAGGATCTTTAGGGACCACGTACTTCTGGGCGGCGAGCCAGGCCTTCGACACGGCGTACTCCTTCTGGGAGAAGGGGATCGGCTCGCCCGGCTTCCGCTTCTTCTTAGGCGAATCCTCGTCCTGACCACTTGCCGCACCCGCGCCAAGAACCGTTCCAAGGACGGCAAGCATACCCAACATTGTGATGTGCGATTTCATGTCTGTTCTCCTGGACCTGCTCCCCCTTTGCCCCCATTTCTCTCACTCGCGAAAGGCAAACGCGTACAGTTCGGCATTCTTCATGCGAAAACAGAGTACGACTGGTGAGCCGGCCACGGCTGCCAGGTCCAGTGTCGTCTCCCATTGGACCCGATGCCGCAGAGCGTCGCCAGAGAAGGGCTTTGAGCGGGCCAAGGACTTTCCGGTCCTATCGAGCAATTCGACGACGACTTGCCCGCCGGGGCGTGTGGCGGCGTTGAGTTCCAGGCGGCGGCCGGCATAGATCACCGGCACCGTAATCAATGTTCCGCCCTTGGCCGGCGCATCGACCGCGACGAATCGGTCTCGCTTCCACACGGCGATGCCCGTGCCGGAAAGATACTTCGTGCCCAGGTGCTTGCGGGCCTCGGCCCGCTCTTGGGCAGAGAACTGGCTGGTGGCAAAGCCCACGGGATGGTCGTGAGGGGTGTTGCGCGCGTTGTAGTAGACCCAGATTTCGTCGCCCATTTCGACGGCCGGGCCCTCGTTGTTGAACCAGCCGCTGTCCCAGTCGCTGCTCTGAAAATCCTTGCCCACCTTGCCCCGGGGAATGATCGGCGTGCGGAAGGGCCGTTCCCAGTGCTGCAAGTCGCGGGAGACGGCCATCTGGATCTCGCTTGCGCCATCGCCCTTGTCGTGGGTCGTGAAGACCCTCAGCAACGCAATCACACAGCTTTCGAGCTGGATCGGCCCGCCGACGCCGTAGATATGCGTCACGGCCTTCTTGGGATCGATCGGTTTGCGCAGGAGGGGGCGTACCGTTTCCAGCCGGGCCGCGGCCCCAGCGTCGTCGGTTTCGTCCGGCACGAAGACCAGCTTCGGCTCGCTCCAATGCTCGAAGTCCTGGCTTGTCAGCACCGCAAAGCACCTCCGTCGCGTGAACTTCGTTTCCGGCGACGTCATTTTCAGAAAGGCCACGAAGCGATCCAGCCGGCCGTCATAGCAGGCGTTGAGCATGTCGCCTGGCGCT
Organism: uncultured Planctomycetales bacterium; assembly: GCA_937889015.1. Lineage (GTDB taxonomy): Bacteria > Planctomycetota > Planctomycetia > Pirellulales > Thermoguttaceae > CALARR01. The sequence goes on from CALARR010000252.1 coordinate 35,382, forward strand.
CTGCCTTCGGCATTCAGAAGGATCGACTTGGGGCTCAAATGCGCGAGTCTCCGGCCGTCGGCGGAAATGTACGTGTTGTAGCCCTTGCAATACCAGAACAAGGTCTCGCTGCCGTCCGCATTTCGGACCTTGTCGCTATCTTGCAGGCCCGGCGGGAAGTCTCGGTCGGGTCCGAAACAGAGAAGTTTGTAGCGGCGCGAGGGATCGGGGTCTTTCTGGTCCTTGATCACGCTCATGCGCACGATATAGCGCCAACTGTCGTCGTTGGCCTCAGGTTCGGACCATTTGAGGCCGTCCCTGCTGGTGTTGAACGATGCGGTCCCCCAACTCTTGAAGAGCTTTTGCTGCTCGTCATAGAGCACCACGACTCCGGCCGGCCCGCGCTTATCCGTATGCCGACTGAGCCACGGTCCGGCAGGGTGCTTCATGGCCGGGTGGAGCGTGAATTCCAGGCCTTCGGCCGAGTGGACCAGCGCGCGGTCGACGAATACCTGGGAGCGGCTGCCCACGTCAAAGGGAGGGCCGGAGGGATCGGCTGCAACCGGTACCCCAGAGACCGTCAGAAGCAAGGCACACAGGGAGGTCATAGCGGATACCTCTCTCTTGAGGTAACAACGGGCCGGCAGGTCCCCTATTCGCCGTCAGGGCATCCTTGCAGAGCCCACATCGCCACCGGCACCGACAGGAACGGGGTGGCCGCAGACGGACGGCCAAACGCCAGGACAAGCGGTTGTCCCTTGTTGTCTTTCAGGCCAGTCTCGGAGAAGAAATACTGGGTCGTGACCGTACTGCGGAAATGGGAAATCAAGCGGTCTTCCGCGGGCAATTGGCGGTAGCAGGCAAACATCTTTCGCAGGGCGTCGACCTGGTAGCGCACCGGTTCCAGACAGGCGTCGTCGCGCGTCCACTGGTAGACCCGAGCGTTGGCCGCACCGTAGAGCTCGCAGTAGTAACAGACGTGCAACGGTTGGGGCATTCTTGCGGCCGCCTTGGCTGCCTTGGCGGCGACCAGCCGGGCTTGCTCGTCGCCGAACAAGTCGCAGTACTCGATCAGGGCCATCGACTTGCGGTTGATCTTGTACTGGGCCGTGTAATGGCCGCCGATGGCGGCGAAGTACTCCTCCTTCAGGCCCGCCGGGGCGTCGGCATCGGCAATGACCTCATACAGCGCGTGGATGTGCTTCCTGAGCGTCTGGTCGGGGTTCATGCGGTAGAGCGAGAGCATGGCGCTGAGCACCATATCCGGTGTATCGCGCATGACGCCCGCGGTGGGCTGGAATTCCGCGTTCAGTGTCCGTTGGACAAGCTCCAGCGTATCGCGGTTCCAGCGGTTGTCGCGGAAGAGGTACTCCAAGGCGGGTCCCGTCACCAACTCGGTATCGCCTCCGGCGCGCAGCCCGCCTCGCCCATCCCAATAAGGCAATTGATGTTGGCCGCCGAGGAAGTGGCCCGCGCGCCGTTGCTGCTTGCCGCCTCCCCAGTGGACAACCCGGAAATCCATCTGCCAGCGATTAGCTCGTTGCACCGCTTCCAGGATCTTGCGATCCCCGGAGCGGGCCCAGCCGAGCATCAGGTACTTGGTCGTCAAGTAGTTGTTGACGATCGACAGCCGGTACCACTGGGCGTAGATCCGGTTGTCCTCGGCAGGGACTTTCGCGTAACGCAGATCCGCGAGCCTGCCGAAGTCGTACCATCCGGTATACGGGAAGACCGTCAAGGGGGCCATGAACTCGTCGAACCAGGTCGCGATGAAGGCTTCCAGGTCGGCATACTCCGGGCCGCCTTCGCCCTTGGCCGCCATGGGCCAGAACGTGCGCGAGCCCACGTGGCATGTCCACCGCGGATCAGGATAGACGACCGGTGGACGTTCCAATCGCGCGTGCCATTTGCGGGCCCGCTGATCGTCCTGGGCGCCCACGTAATAGCCGACCAACAGCGTGTGCGTCCGCGCCAGCCCTACGCAACTCGGGTTGGAAGCCTTGACCTCTTCCGGACTGACCAGCGTGCCGACGTCGCGCTGCTTGACCTTGTCTACGCGGTCGGTCCAATCGCCCCACCACTCGCGGGCCAGCGTCGCCGGCCGGTAGTCGAGAATCTTCCCGTCGCGGCCGGACCACAATTTGGCCGTAACTCCGCGCGCGTCGGCGGCAAGCTCCTTAGGGAACCGCGGGGCGAAATCCTCGACGGCGACCACCAGGCCCGACAGGCCATTGGACAGATCGCACCAGCCTTCCGCTTCGCGGCCACGGCGGAGGACGGTCCCGTCGCGGCCTGCCTGGAACTCCGACGCGGTCTTGTAGTAGATCGGGTAAGCGGATTGGGACATGAAAGCCTCGCGTGCCTGTTCCCCCAAGGCGATCGCAACGGCTGGCCCCTCTCTCACCCCGAACAAGGCCTTTCCGTTCTTGCCGACCGCCAGCGGCATACGAATGCCGATTTCGCGATAGGAAAGCAGGTCGTTATCTCGGGTCACAATGAAGCTGTGCTCGATGCGCATCCATGGCCGGCCGGCGTAGAGGTGGTAGCGGACTACGGCGCGGGCCATTTGCTCCGTCTTGCCGCAGACGTACCAACCTTCGACGCGGATCACAGCGCGCAGCCGGTTGGCCGTCTCGACTTGGAAATCCAAGTCCGCGCCGGCTCCGCCGAGTATGGCCTTTCGGCCTTGGTGATCGTGGAGGTAGATTCCCGCGCCGTCGCCGTTGGCGAGGGTCGACCGCGCAAAACCTGCGGCGACGCATTCAACGGTCATTGGCGTGGCAAACCGTGTATCCCAAGTGATCTGCAGCACGCCATTGCTGACGGCCAGGGTGTTACTGCGGCGCGACACCTGCACGACCTCTTTGGGAAAGGCGGGCTGGCCTTGGCGTAGGGGCACCAAGCGGTAAGACTCCTCGGCCGGCCCCTGAAAGTCGGCCCACAGCCACTGGATGCTGCCGTCGGGATAGCGGACTCGCGCCTCGCACTCAACCGGCAGCCAGGATCCACGGACGCTCTGGATCCCTAGCGTGCCAAGGTCCTTGACCTGGCCTGGTTTCAGCGGCACACCCACCCCCAACGGCCAACCTTCGCTGACTTCCAGCGCACCCCGATCAATCTTCAGCGGGACCTCCTGCGCCGCAAGATCACTCACGCAGAGCAGTACAGTCAGAGCGCGAGTCCATGCCGGCAACGCGCGGCAGAACGGGTTCATCATGGGCGAACCTCCACTTCCACCGCGGCATGATAGATGAGCCCAAAGTCGCGCCGATCACCCAGATACTTGAGCATCGCGGCCAACGATGGTTGGGCTTTGGCTGTGAACTTCTCCCGCCGCCGTTCGACCTCGGTCGTCGTCTGTGGGTCCAACCCCATGTGGACCAACTCGATCTCGAGGGGCTTTGCTAAATCCACTCCCATTTTTGGATGCAACCAGAGAGCGAACCGTTTCGCGTTGGCAACCTGGACGCGCAAGCGGTTGCCCCCGAGGTTCTCCGCGTCCACCGCCCCCGCCTTCATCAACCGGGCGCGAAAGGCCCGCATCATCCTCTGGTAGGACCGGTCTCCGTTCGTGGCGCCCTCGAAGCCGCGCGTCTGGCTGAAGCCCTCGAACTCCACGGGCACGCCGTCGGCGCCGATCTCGCTCACGCTGACCCAAAACCGGTAGGTCTGCGGCGGATAGCGTCCCCGGCTGGCCTCGCTGTCCGGGATGAAAGGCGAGATGGCGCACACGTGCGGGCAATACGGGTCGCGCCTGGTGAGCTTGAAGACCTCGGCGATGGCCGCCTTCTGGGGTTGCGCCAGGCCGGGCGAGTGCGGCCCGAGATACTCGACGTCGATATTGGGAATGCCCAGGGCCTGCAAGCGAGCGTGGGCGTGCCGTGTGAAATCCACGTGCGTGTGGTGATCAAAGGCGCCGTTCATCATGCACAAGAGCGTGCCACGGAGACTCGGCCAATAGGCGCCGCGCCAGGTTCCGGCCATCGGGGCGACTGCCGCGAAGCGATCGCCGTGGCGGAACGCATGCCACCAGGAGCCGATGCCGCCCATCGAAAAGCCCGTCAAGAAGACCCGGTTCGGGTCGATGGCGTAACGGGCCGAGTATTCCTCAATCACCGATTGGATGTGGATCTCGCTTTCGGGGAAACAGAACTTCGAACTTCCCCAGGAGTAGACCAGCGGCGGGGCGCCCGGGCAGACAACGATGAATGGGCCGCTGCCAAACAGCTTGGCGGAGCCCGCAAGCATTTCGCCCGCGGTGGACTGCAGGCTGCTGCCTGCGCCCCCGTGGAGACTCACGACCAGGCCCAGCGGTTTCGCCGGATCATAACTCTCCGGGACATAGGCCCAATTCATGTACTCTTCGCCGGGCGCAATCGCCTTGAGGGATGAGTCTTTCGACGGGGCATAAGAGAGCACTGGCCCCTCGGGCCTGGGGATGATCCGCTCCATGCGCGCCCGGAGACGCGGAACGGTGAACTTCTCTTCGGCCAGATGCCCGGTCCGCGCACCCTTGGGGGGTGCGGGCCGCAAGGCCAGGGCGATCTCGTCCAGCCGTTCGCCGTAGGCGTCCACCGTGCGCAGAATCTCCGCACGCTTCGCGGCGTCTTCGCTGTCCATATACTCCCGGGCCAGCTTGAGTGCCTCGTCATGCGTCAGCGTGTTGGCGGACGCCGAAGGTGGAGATGCAACCACTCTGTCCGGCGGCGTCCCTGGAACGGCCGGCCGTTGTCGCTCTGCCGCGCGATCGGCTCTTGCCGGGGCCGCCGCGGCGGGACCCATTTCTATGGCCCGGAGGTAGCCGTCGGAGGCGCCGACGTAGAGAATGCCGTCGCCGCCGGACACGGGCGAGGCATAGATCCAACCCTCGAAGGCCAACTCGCCGAGCAATTTGCCACTGGCCAGTGCGTAGGCACGGAGCTTACCGTCCAGCCCGCCCACGTACACCTTGCCGTCGGAAGAAATCAGCGGAGAGGAGTAGCGGCAATTCGCCTCCGCCTGCCACTCCATCATCGGCCTGCCGCCCTTGGTACGCACGGCGTACAGCGTTCCCTCGTAGGTAGAGACCAGGACGCGCCCGTCCGGGCACACGGCCGGGGCGGAGCTAACGCGGTCCTTCAGGTCCATCTTCCATCGAAGCCTGCCGTCGAGCGTGGCGGCGTACAGGTGGCCGTCCCATGAGCCGAAATAGATTGTGCCGTCCGGTCCCACGGCGGGCGAGTCGGCGATGTGTCCCTTCGTGGTAAACCCGGTGGTCTGCCGCCCCTGGGCGTCGCGCTGCGGGAGGCGAATGGAGCTGGGTGTCTCCGCTCCGGCAGTCCATCGGGTCTTGCCGCTCTTTGCGTCCAACGCATGCAGGCGGCCGTCGAACCCGCCGACGTAGACGGTCGTGCCGTCCCGACTCAGGGCCGGCGAAGAAGTGACGGCCGAGAATTCGCACTGTCCGCCCTCCCACTTGCGCTTGCCAACGCCGTCGACGGCCAGCACCATACGGCTGCCGACGAAGCACGTTCCGCCCACGACCACGGGAGAGGATCGCATCTCGATGTTCGTCTTGAACGCCCAATGAATACGATTCTCGACATCCGGCCGGGAATTGAGGGCCATGAGGAATCCCGAACCCTTCGGGCCTCTCGCATCTCCGCAAGCCTGGTAGATGGTCCCGTCGGGGGCCAGAGCGGGCGAAGGGGAAGTGAACCCCTGGCAGTCGCCGGTGGCGTTGCCTCTCTTAGGTGCCTGGCTGTAGCCGCCATCGGAGAAGTCACAACTCCATAGCACCTGACCGGCCGGCGTAATGGCATAGAAGACGGCTCCGGCGCCCACGTAGAGCGTCCCGTCGGCTGCGACAGCCGGCGAGGCACAGATTTCGCGTTTGAGGTCCACTTTCCATTTCACGCGCATGGGGGCGGGACCCTTGAAAGGGCTCTGGCCGGTTCGTTGTGGATCCCCCCGATACATGGGCCAAATCGGCTGACGTCCACGGTCTGCGCCTGCCAGCGGTGAGGCCGTCAGCAAGACCATCACAGCGAGCAACCATGCGACGGCGGCAGAAGTCGACGCTTGGGCACGGCACATGGCGATTATCTCCTCTGCTGTGGATCATAGCAACTTGAAGAAGCTGCCGCCGATGAATCGCGTTCCACCGAAGGCGACACCGTCGTCGAGTTGGTAGTAGTAAGCGGTGAAGATACGGCCATCGTCCAGTTCGGTGGCGACAGGATAGCCCATGTCCGATCCCTGCGCGTCGTCGCGGATGATGGCCTCGTCGGACCACGTCTTGCCTTCGTCTTCGCTGCGGATTGCCGCAATCGATGGCGGATACTCGCGGCGCGCAAAGACGACCACGATTCGGCCGTCACGCAGACGGAGCGGCCACGGGCTACGGTATCGCTGGCCCCATCCGCCATATTTCGTGCGCAAGGAGTATGTCCCGGCAGTCCAAGGACGAGCAGTCCACGGACCGCGACCGTAGCGGACGATGGGCCGCGGTTGGCTCCAGGTGAGGAGATCGTCCGACTCCGTCAAGCAGATCGCCTGGCATCCCTCAAACATCAGCACGTAGCATTGCAGCCGTCCATTGGGCAGGGCCAGCAGACCAGAATAGGAGAACCGGCCCATCGACGCCCTGTCCTTGGCGATCTCTGGCAGCCTTTCCCAACTCATGCCCTGGTCCTTGCTGACGCTCAGAAAGACTTTTTCACTGCCGATGTTCCGGGCATAGCTGCCGTCGGGCATGCGCACCACCGGCGGATAACCCCAGGATTCCAGGGCCAGCGGCACGCTCTCCCACGTGTGTCCCTTGTCTACGGAGCGGATCTGGAAAGCACCGGTAATCTTCGGCGCGGCCTTGACGAGCTTCTTGGTCTTCGGGTTCCGCACCGAAACCGATGTGAAGCCAATGAAGAACATCGCCTCCGGACGGCTCATGTCCAGGACCTGGCGCTGGGCCGGATCCTGCGAGAGAAAGGCCAGCTTCGTCTCCAGCGACTGTGAATTGGACCACACAATCACGTCGTCTTCCGCCTTCCACGTAGCGCCGTGGTCGCAGGATCGCCGCAGCACGATGTCCGAGCGGCTCATGTAACCGCTCGACGGGCTGTGCGAGACGTCTTCCTCTGTCTCGTAGTTACACGGCGCGCGGCGGTACATGACCGCGATCTCGCCCTGGCCGAAGTTCCAGATGCCGCATTGCCGCGGATGGCCGCAGTAGAACCGCTTGTTGTAATCCACGACGACGTGCTGGACGTTGCAGAGCTTCACGCGATCCCTCCTGCCTCTCTTCCGCGGCGCGGAAAGAGAAGCTACTCAGACCAACTCGAAAATGCTGCCGCTGACAAGCCGCGTACCGTTCAGGCCGTTGCCGTCGCGTGTCTGGTACTGGTAGGCCGCGAACATCTTTCCCGCCTCCATCTCCACGGCAACCGGATGACCGATGTCCGCTCCGCTGGCCGCCGTGCGGATCACGGCCGGCTCGGACCATTTCCGGCCGTCATCGGAAGAGACAATCGCGAAGATCCCCGCGGGCGATGACTGCCGTGCGAAGACCACGACGATCCGTCCGTCGCTTAGACGCAGCGGCCAAGGACTCCCAACATTGCCGGCGATCGGCTTCGGCACAGTCCAGGCAAAACAGTCGTCGGACTCGCTCAGGCAGAGTTCGCTCGACTTCCCATCGCTCAGAAGAAGATAGCATTGCAGGCGCCCACTTGGCAGCAGGACTAGGCCGGCTGAAGAGGGCTTGCTTGCCTCCGGTTTGCCCACAGCGATCCGCGACAGATACTGCCAAGTCATCCCCTGGCACTCGCTGCCGTAGAGCCACAGGGCGCCGTCGCTCTCCACCGCTCCGACCAGCGCGCCGTCCGGCATCGTCACCAGCGGGTGGTTGTCCTTCCAGAAGGCGGCTGACCGCTGGGGTGGATCGAGCACCAACGGCACACGCTCCCAGGTGCGTCCCTTGTCGACCGAGCGGATCTGAAACACCGCACTGGCCGTTTTCGGAGATGTCCGGCCGGACTCCGCGACCGTAAGCTCACAGGTGTAACCGAGCTTCGTGTTGGTTACTCTTCTCGACAGCCGGGTCGAGGTCCGCCCGAAGAAGAACATGGCCTCCGGCCGGCGCATGTCCAAGGGCGAGCGTTGCCCCGGATCCTGGCAGAGGAACTCCGCCTGCTTTTGGGCAACCAGGGCATGAGACCATAAGACGGCCTCGTCCTTGGGAAGCCACGTTTGACCGCTGTCCAGGGAGCGGCGCAGCACCACGTCGGCACGGCTGAGGTAACCGTCGATCGGGCTGGGCGAGACATCGCTCGATGTCTTATAGGCGCACGCTGCCCGGCAATAGAGGACCGCCAGTTCGCCGTGGCCAAAGGACTTGACGCCACCCAGCCGCGGATGCCCGCAGAAGTTCTTCTTGTCGTAGTCCACCACCATGTGGCGGACGTTCCGCAGCGTCAATCGCTGCCCGTTCCTGGACGGTGCGATCGCTGGAGTTGGCGGGCCTTGGACCCCAAGGGCCTGTGCCGATGAACTGGCTACCAGCCCGCCGACGCCGACCGCGGCGCCTTGAAGGAAGCCTCTTCGTGTCATCCCGGAGTGCTTCGCGGAGCCATGACCGACCGGATTCATGGGCAGGTTCCTCGTCGTCAGTGCGCGCAGGTAATGTTCCTGGATGCTCCTTTAGCTTCTCAGCAGAATTAAGGGCCGGTCCCAAAACCTGTCGGCGACTCAATCCTGCTGGGCCGCCCTGCTTGGCTGGGGCGGTTCTGGGATAGGTTCTAAGGCGCCGTTCAGGGCCGACGTGTTTCCGGCTGCCGGCCCCGCCTCGTGGGGCTGGACTGTTCGGTCAAAGTCTGTGACCAATGCGGCATTCTACCATACCGCGAATTGTGCTTGGGAGATCTGCGGGCAAAATATTGGTGTTTCAGGTCCTGCTCGAAGCGGTGCAATCGCATCGCTCCGGCAGTCCCCTGCCCTCGTAACTGCCGTCGGGCACCGGACGGCACCCCGGGTTGTTCGGCTACTATCGTTGTGTGCTGTGGTCGCTCTACGCACCGCCGTGAACGCTCAAGGGCCGGCTACACAAACAGCCGGCTCACCGATTCGTTGCGGTGGATGCGTTTGACCGCTTCGCCCAGCACTGGGGCCACGGACAGGACCTTGATGCAGGGGATGTTCTTCTCGGCCGGCAAGGGGATGGTGTCGGTGATCACGCACTGCTTGATGGGGGCGGCTTGCAGGCGTTCGATGGCCCCACCACAGAGGATGCCGTGCGTGGCCCCCAAATAGATCTGCTTGGCGCCCGCGGCGCTGACGGCCTTGGCCGCCCCGCAGATTGAGCCCGCCGTGCTGATCATGTCGTCGAAGAGCAGGCAGATCTTGCCCTCCACCGGCGCGCCGATGATGTTTTCTTGCCGGGTGTGTTCGGCGCTGGTTCGCCGCTTGTCGACGATGGCCAGACGTCCACCCAGCCGCGCCGCATGCTGCAGGGCGCGCTTGATGCTCCCCTCGTCGGGACTGACGACGACCATCTCGTTCTCGTCGAGGTCCAGGCTCTTGAAGTATTCGGCGAGCACGGGGGCGGCGTGCAGGTGGTCGACGGGGATATCGAAGAAGCCCTGAATCTGGGCGGCGTGCAGGTCCATGGTCAACACTCGGTCCGCGCCGGACCGAGTGATGATGTTGGCCACCAGCTTGGCCGTGATCGGCACGCGTCCCTCATCCTTGCGGTCTTGGCGCGCGTAGCCGAAGTAGGGGATCACGACCGTGATCCGTTCGGCGCTGGCGCGTTTCAAGCTGTCGATCATAATCAACAGCTCCATCAGGTTCTCGTTCACCGGCGAGCAAGTGGGCTGGACGAGGAACACGTCGCGGCCGCGCACGTCTTCGTCGATCTTGCAGGAGATTTCTCCGTCGGGGAAATTGCCGGTGAGAGCGCGCCCCAGAGGGATGCCCAGGTACTCGCACATCCGCCGCGCAAGTTCCGGATGGGATCGGCCGCTAAATACTTTGAGATTGTTCATAAACCATATCCCAGTTCGTCCATGGCTGCCTCTACGCCTTGCAGCTCTTGGAGCGTATTGATACCAAGTGCCTCAAAAGGCTTCAACACGTTCAAAGCGCGCACCGGCTTGCCGTGGGCGACCATCAGGCCGGGGCAGTCGGTGATGTAGTACTCGCGTTGCGAGTTGTTCGCGCGCAACAGTCCCAGGGCCCAGAGCAGTTCACCGCAGTCAAAGACGTAGTAGCTCATGTTGACTTCGGTGATCCGCTGTTGTTCTTCGGTCGCGTCGCGCTGTTCGACAATGGCCCGGAAATTTCCGGCCGCATCGCGCACGATGCGGCCCAAGCCCGTGGGGTCGTCGCGGCGAGCCGTGCCCAGGATGCAGGCCGCGGCCTGCCGCTGGTAGTCGGCCAACAGGGCGTTGACCGACGAGGCCTGCATCAGTGGGGAGTCGCCGGCCACGACCAGCACAGCCCCATCATGTCCTTGAAGCATCGGCCGGCAGGACATGACTGCGTGGCCCGTGCCCAATTGCTCCGTTTGCAGGGCAAAGGCGATGCCCTTCCGGCCGCTTAGATGGCTACGGACATCGTCGGCCCGATGCCCCACGACCACGATCACCTGTTCCAGGTTCGCCGTCTGCAGGGCGTCCAGCACGTAGTCGATCATCGGCCGGCCGCGTACGGGCACCAGGACCTTGGGCAGATCGGTCCGCATGCGCGTGCCCTTTCCGGCCGCCATCACTACCGCCATGCTACCAGCCACCACAGCCCCCTCTCAAAACCGACAAGCGTTGCAGCAACCCCGGGTTCGGGCGTCCGCGGCTATCCGGAGGCGCGCGTCATCTTGCGCCGACGGTGCGGGGAGGCATCGCACCACCCGCTGCGGGTAAAAGTCGCCGAACCAAATTGCGAATCCTCATGATGCCATGTGCCCCGCCCATGTTCCAGGGGAAATCACAGCCAGATCCCCGGCCCCTGGGTGGAAGGGAGAACTATTGCTTGTCGCCGTTGTCCTTTGAGGGGCGACAGTGCCCCCGGGCAAGCACCGGCAGATGTCTGGACATGGGTTTGGGAGGTACTTTTGGGGAAAGCCACCCCTTCGTTCCAGCAGCCGTCGACGTTGACACACCCTATGGCTGCATTAAAATAGAGGGTTTCCCGGCGCTGGGGTACCCGCCGGGTCGTGTTTTTTTGGCACTTCCTGCTGACCGTCCCGTGCCGCCTCGCGGCCGGCGGAACTGGAGGAGACCAATTGCTCGAAGCTGTTGAAAAAGCAGATGTTCTGATCGAAGCTCTGAGCTGGATTCGGCAGTTCCGTGGCAAGGTCACGGTGATCAAGTTGGGCGGCAGCGTCATGGAGGATCCGGGCGCGATCGCCCACTTGCTTCTGGACGTGCTGTTCATGGAGACGGTCGGCATGCGTCCCGTGCTGATTCACGGGGGCGGTGCGGCCATCAGCCGCGGGATGGCCGAGAGCGGACTGCAACCGCGGTTCGTGCAGGGCCGCCGCTACACCGACGAGGCGGCCCTGGCCATTGTGGAGCGGGTCCTGGCCTGCGAGATCAACGAAGGCCTGGTGCGCCAGGTCGAAGAACTCGGCGGTGCGGCCCAGTCGCTGAACTTCCGCCACAGCAATGTGCTCTTCGGAGAACGACTGCTGTTGGAGGAGGGCGAAGGCGGGCAACCGGTGGATCTGGGTTTCGTGGGTCGCGTGACGCGCGTCGACACGCATTCCATCCAGCGTTTGTGCGAGATGGGCGTGGTGCCGATCATCCCGTCGATGTGCATCGGCGAAGGCGGGCAGAAGTACAACGTCAACGCCGACGACGTGGCGACGGCGGTGGCGCGCGCCCTTCAGGCCGAAAAACTGGTCTTCCTCAGCGATGTGAATGGCGTGCGGCGCGACAAGAAAGACCCCAGCAGCCTGATCCACTCGCTGACGGCGACCGAGGCGCGCGGCCTGATCGCTTGCGGAGCCATCGATGCGGGGATGATCCCCAAGGTGCAGGGCTGCCTGGACACGCTGGCGCACGGCGTGCGCAAGATCCACATCATCGACGGCCGCTTGCGGCATTCGCTGCTGCTGGAGGTCTATACCAGCAAGGGCGTGGGCACGGAAATCGTCCAGGACTGACGACCTGTTGGGCCCACGACTACGGAAACACAATCTTGATAGCTGAACGCGGCAAAGGAGCAATTGTGGCGGCCTCTTCGGGTGGAATGAGTTCTGCGGACACGATCAAACTGTTCCAGAAGTACGTCATCCCCAACTACAACCGCTTTCCCGTGTCGCTGGTGCGCGGCGAGGGCTCCTGGGTCTGGGACAGCGAAGGCAATCGCTACCTGGATTTCTTTCCCGGCTGGGGCTGCAATCTGCTGGGGCACTGCCCGGGGCCGGTGGTCGAGGCGGTCCGTCACCAACTCGGCCAACTGATCCATGCGCCCAACACGTGGTACATGGAGGCGCAAGGCCTGTGGGCCAAGGCGTTGAGCGAGCGGAGCTTTGGGGGGCAGGCCTTTTTCTGCAACTCGGGCACCGAGGCCAACGAGGCAGCCATCAAGCTGGCCCGGCTGCACACGGCCAAACGTTACAAGATCATCACGTTTGAGGGCGGGTTCCATGGGCGCACGCTGGGGTCGACGACGGCCACGGCCCAGCCGAAATACCACGCCGGCCTGGGGCCCTTGATGGCCGGATTCGTCTACGCCCCCTATGGCGATCTGGACGCGGTGGCCAAGCTGATCGACAACGAGACCACGGCGATCATGATCGAGCCGATTCAGGGCGAAGGCGGCGTGGTCATTCCGCCGGAGGGCTTCCTGGCGGGTTTGCGTCAGCTTTGTGACGAGCACAAGCTGTTGCTGATTTTCGACGAGGTGCAGACGGGCTGCGGGCGCACGGGGCACTGGTTCGGCTACCAGCATTTCGGCGTCACGCCGGACGTGATGACGTTGGCCAAGGCGGTGTGCGGCGGATTGGCGGGAGCGGCGATGCTCGCGCGGCCAGAGATGGCGCCCAGCTTGCGGCCGGGCATGCACGCCTCGACCTTTGGCGGCAATCCGATTGCCGCGGCGGCCGGCCTGGCGACGATCGAGATGATCGAGCGCGAGGACCTGCTGGCCAGCGCCCTGCGGATCAGCGACGTGTTCCGCCAGCGTTTGGAGGCCTTCCGCCAGGAATGCCCGATCATCCGCGAGGTGCGGATCGTGGGGTTGATGATCGGCCTGGAGTTGAGCGTTGAAGGGGCGCCGCTGGTCAAAGCCTGCCTCGATCGCCGCTTGCTGATCAATTGCACGCACAACACGGTCATCCGCCTGCTGCCGGCGATGAACATCAGCGAAGAGCAGGTGCATCAAGGCTGCGACATCCTGGGCGAGGCGCTGAAACAACTGGTCTGAGAGGCATAGGACTTATCCTGGAACCGTTCCTGCCAGGTCGAACGGTCCCGCGGGACCGACGTGCCGGCAGGTTCTGGGACCGGCTCACAAGGGGATTGCGATGCGGCATCTCATCAGCATGGCCGACCTGACCACGGCCGAAATCGAGCGCATCTTCTCCATATCCGAGGATCTGAAATCGAAGTACGCCCAAGGGCTGCGCGAGCCCTTGCTGCCGGGGCGAGTCCTGGCATTGTTGTTCGAGAAGCCCTCGTTGCGGACGCGTGTGAGCTTCGAAGCGGCGATGGCGCACCTCGGCGGCAGTTCGCTGTTTCTGGGCGAAGAGGTGGGGTTTGGCAAGCGCGAGACGATCGCCGATTTTGCGCGCGTGTTGAGCGAATACACGGACGCTGTCGTGGTTCGAGCGCGCAAGCACGACACGGTGGTGCAACTGGCTCGCTACAGCTCTTGTCCGGTGATCAACGGCCTGACCGACGTTTCGCATCCCTGCCAGGCCATGGCCGACCTGTTCACGCTTCGCGAGCTGGCGGGCGAACTGGAAGGGCGCACGCTGACCTGGGTTGGGGACGGGAACAACGTGGCGCGGAGCCTGGCCTTGGGCTGCGGCCGGCTGGGGATGCGATTCGCCATCGCCACCCCGCCCGGCTATGAGTTCGAGCCGGCCTTCCTGGCCCGGCTGAAGCAGGAAGTCCCCAATCTGGACTTGCTGGTCACGCACGACCCGCGCGAGGCCGTGCGCAAGGCCACGGCCATCTACACGGACGTTTGGGCCAGCATGGGGCAGGAGGCGGAGCAGGAGATCCGCCGCCGAGCCTTCGCCGACTACCAGGTGAATGGCAGGCTGATGTCGCAGGCCCCGGCCGATTGCTACTTCATGCACTGTCTGCCGGCGCGTCGCGGCCAGGAAGTGACCGACGAAGTGCTCGACAGCGCACAGAGCGTGGTCGTGCAGCAGGCCAGCAACCGCATGCACATCCAGAAGGGCATCTTGACCTGGATGCTCGGTGCCCGGCCGTAGCGGACGGAGCCGGCAATCTCGGTAAGGATCTCCCGCGGTTGTTTCATTGCGTCACCTTGAGCGTGAGCGTCCTGTCTCCCTTGGCAATGGTCACGATGCCGCTGTCCCAGTCCTCCTGCAGAAAGGGGCTGTCGTAGGTCCTGCGCGGTTGCAGATCGATCGGCCGGCCGTTGATCTCCGGCAGCCGATCGGACCGGAGATAGAAGGTGAACTCACCAGCCTGTCCCAGGCCACGGAAACGCAAGCAGTCCTTGGTCACCGCCAGGCGGTCCGCCAGGACAGCTGTCTGAAAGGCCTCGCGCGAGGCGTAGTCGCCGCGTCGGGCCACCTCCAGGATGACCGGGGTCTGGGCGTCTCGGCAGCGGAGCCAGGTCTTGTCGTCCCACGCCTGGCCGCCAAAGGCGGCACGCACCGCGGCCCAGGCCTCTGGGGCTTCGACCAAAACCCAGTCGCCGGCCTCCCAGTGCTTCAGGCATGAGGCGATCCACACACGCATGTCGCCGGCCTGCTTGCTGTGCGTCCGCGGCGGCAATCGCTGCACGATGAGGGTTCCCTGGTTCTGCACGGCCCAGTCCTGGTTGTAGGTCTTGCCGTTGCGCTGGCCGACGCACTGGGGAAAGATCCGGGCTTCGGGATGGCCGGCGAAGATCGCCCCTTGCCAGCGGTTTTGCATGCTGATGCCCGACCAGGCCTCCAGCGGCAACTTGGGCAACAGGTTGGCGCCCAGAATGAACTCCGGCGTGCAATAGGTGTACTTGACGATCCCGCCGAAATCGGCGGCGAGCACGTTGCCGGCCGATTCCACCTCGTCCGCATCCTGCTTGGAGTCCGTCCCAGAACGTTTGGCCGGCGCCGCGCGCAACCCCGCACGCCGGTTACGGCACTCATACACGCCGCGTCCGGGAACGTCCAGCGCGATGTCCATCACGACCAGCGGCAAGCGATGGCTGCTGGTGGCCAGGCACATGGTACCGGGATGCGCGCTGGCCGCGCGGCCGATGCCCAGGTAGAACCAGGCCATGGACGCAGCGCCGTCGGCCAGTCCGTGCTGGCAGTCGGCGCCCTGATAACAGCGCGACTTGCCGCCGCCGCGCACGGCCGCGATCTGTTCCTGCGCCCAGTCGGTCCAGTAGACGGTGAGGGCCGCGTCGGCCAGGCGTCGCAACTCGTCGTCGCCGAAGTCGTAGTAGTTGTACCAGCATTGCAGCGTGTACTTGCTGTAGGTGGGCGATCCCATCTCGACCGTCAACCCCCGGCCAATCCGCGCGCGCAGGCAGTGACGGAGGTAGCGCGTCCAGGCTTCGTACTGCTGGGCAGGGGTGGAGCCGTCGTCATAACGCCGCGTGGCGTACTCCGGCACGTCCTTGAGCATTTTGGCGATGCTCCAGGCCGAGCAATCGCGCATGGCGCTGTGATTCTCGCTGCCCCAGAAGTGCCACACGCGGCTTGGATCGGTATCGGCGAGGGACGCGCGGCTCTTGGCCCACTGCCAGCAGACCTCGTAGATGGCCTGGGCGGCCGGGGGGCTCAGGCGTCCGGGAAAGTGGCGGCTACCGGAACGAAAGAACTCGTGGATGCGAAAGTAGAGCGGCGCTTCCCAATGAAAGTGACTTTCGCGATAGGTTTTCGCGTCGCCGATGGCTTGGGTCGACTTTTGGGCGGCGTCGAGGATCGCCGTCTGGGCCTGCTCGGTCTCCACATTCAGGTACAGGGCCGCCAAGGCGTAGTCCAGGCGGTTCCACACGCCTTGTGGCGGATAGGGAGTGGCCACCTGGCGGCGCAGCACCTGTTCGCGGCGCTGGGCAAACCCCTCGCGGATCTTCGTCAGTTCCGCATCGCTCAGAGCGGCGGCCTGGACCGGGGCGGAGAGGCCGACAAAGACTGCAGCAAGGATGGCGATTCGCATGGTCTGTTGATTCCGATGTCGCCCATGGAGCATGTTCAAGCCGGCTCGGGCCGCCGCGTGCTGAACTCATCATTGGGCCGCCAGCCGCCAGCGTCAAGTCGGCCGGCGAGAAGCGGCTGTACTTCGTCCCCGACTGTTCGCTAGAATAACCCCTGCACGGAACTTCATCCCCGCACCCCGCCATCCGAGGAAGGACCTATGCGATTCGTCCCCGCCATCATCGTCTGCCTCACCTGGGCCGGGCTCCCGGGCCAGGCCACCGCCGCCGCCCCGGTAGTGCGTCCCAATGTGTTGCTGATCTGTGTCGATGACCTCAAGCCGCTGTTGGGCTGCTATGGCGTGCCGACCGTCAAGTCGCCGAACATCGACCGCCTGGCGGCGCGTGGCGTATTGTTCCAGCGTGCCTACTGCAACCAGGCCGTGTGCGCTCCGTCGCGCAACTCGCTGATGACCGGCCTGCGCCCGCAGACGCTGGGCATCTACGAGTTGTCGACTTTCTTCCGCGAGGCGGTGCCGAATGCCGTGACGCTGGCCGAGTACTTCAAGCAGCAGGGCTATCGCACCGAAGCGATGGGCAAGATCTATCACGTGGGGCACGGCAACCACGACGACGCGCAGTCGTGGAGCGTGCCGCATTGGGCACCTAAGGGCGGCGGCTATGTCTTGCCGGAGAACGTGGAGGGCGTGAAGAAGCGTGTTGCTGAGGCCAAGGCGGCAGGCGTGCCCGCGGCCAAGATGTCGAGCCTGGCGAAGGGCGTGGCCACGGAATGCGCCGACGTGCCGGACGAGACCTATGGGGACGGCATGATCGCCGCCGAGGCGGTACAGCGTTTGCAGGCGGCCAAGACGCGTCCGAACGAGCCGTTCTTCATCGCCGTAGGGTTCTTGAAGCCGCATCTGCCCTTTGTGGCGCCCAAGAAGTACTGGGATCTGTATCGGCCGGCGGATTTTAAGCTGCCTGCGGTGCAGGTCCCGCCGGAAGGCGCGCCGGAGTTCGCCCCGACCACCTGGGGTGAACTACGGAATTACAGCGACATTCCCAAGACCGGCCCCTTGACCGATGAGCAGAAGCTGCACTTGATCCATGGCTATCACGCGGCCACCAGTTTCATGGACGCGCAACTCGGCCGCGTGCTGGATGCGCTGGACGCCTCGGGGCTGGCGTCCCAGACCATCATCGCGCTGTGGGGCGACCATGGCTGGCACCTGGGCGATCACGGCATGTGGTGCAAGCACACCAACTACGAACACGCCGCGCGGATCCCGCTGATCGTCGCGGCTGGCGGGCAAGGCCAGTCCGGCGTGCGCTGCCAGGCGCTGGTCGAGACGGTGGACATCTACCCCACGCTGTGCGAATTGGCCGGTCTGAAGGTTCCCGCCGGTCTGGAGGGGGCCAGTTTCGCCGCCGCCGTGCGCGACGCGACTGCGACAACTAAGCCCTGCGTGTATCACGTCTATCCGCGTTCGTCCAAGGACCAGGGGGCGATCTTGGGCCGCGCCGTGCGCACTGAGCGCTATCGCCTGGTGGAATGGAAAAAAATCGGCGCCGCGTCCGACACGGCCCAGTTGGAGTTGTACGACTACGAAACCGACCCGGATGAAACGAAGAACCTGGCCGCCCAGCAACCGCAGGTCGTGGCCCAACTCCGCGCCTTGCTGGAGCGGCAGCCCGAGGCCAAGCCGCAGATCCGTGCGGCAGACGCGGGGGCCAAGGCCAAGTCGGGCAAGGGCAAGAAGGCTCGCGCCGGCCAGGCCAAATAGCCTTGGTCGCGGAGCGGCGGCCCTTGGACGCGTGTCGCCAGGGCTGCCGAGCAGGAGACGGATGGATCGCTCTTCAGTTCACAGGTCATGAGCATGAAACCCGAAGACCTCGCCATTACGCATCTGGGACCGTGCACCGTTCGTTCGCCGTTGCAGTTGTCGACGGTTGTGGGGGACGGTCTGGGCGACTACGTGCCCCAGGCCAAGCGCGTGCCACATCAAATCGAATATCTCGCCGGCCAGTCCCGGCCCGGCGATCTGGCCTTCGAGAAGGCCGGGCCGCGCGAGTACCTGTTCTTCGAGCCGGCCAAGACCAAAGCGGCCATTGTCACCTGCGGCGGCCTGTGCCCGGGACTGAACAACGTGATCCGCTCGGTGTTCCTGGAGTTGCACTACAACTACGGCGTGCCGGAGGTGTGGGGCATTCGCTATGGCTATCGGGGGCTCAATCCCGCGCATGCCGCGCCGCCCCTGCGGCTGAACGCCGAATTCGTGGATCACATCCACAGGGACGGGGGCACGGTGCTGGGCAGCTCGCGCGGCCCGGAAGAGCCCAGCGTGGTGGTCGATTATCTGCAGCGGGAGAATTTCAACATCCTATTCTGCGTGGGCGGCGACGGCACGCAGCGCGGGGCCCTGGCCATCGCCGACGAGGCGCGCCGCCGGGGCGCGGCGATCGCCATCGTGGGCATTCCCAAGACGATCGACAACGATTTGCCCTTCGTATGGCGCAGCTTCGGGTATAGCACGGCCTTGGAGCGGGCCAAGGACGTGATCGACTGTGCCCACATGGAGGCGCGCGGGGCGTTGAACGGCGTGGGCCTGGTGAAACTGATGGGCCGCGAGTCGGGTTTCATCGCCGCCGGCGCCACGCTGGCCAGCCAGGAAGTCAATTTCACGCTCATCCCCGAGGTTCCCTTCCCCCTGCAGGGCGAAGAGGGCTTCCTGGCCGCCTTGCGCCGCCGCATCCTGGCACGCAGCCATGCGGTGGTGGTCGTGGCCGAGGGCGCGGGCCAGCACTTGATGGGACAGGAACGCTCCGAGCGCGACGCGTCGGGCAATCTGAAACTGCTGGACGTAGGCCCCTGGCTGCAGCAACAGATCCAGGCCGACTTCAAGGCCCACGGCGTGCCCCTGAACCTCAAGTACATCGATCCCAGCTACACCATCCGCAGCGTGCCCGCCAACAGCGACGACAGCCTGCTGTGCAACGCCATGGCGCGCTACGCCGTGCACGCGGCCATGGCCGGCAAGACGGGCCTGTTGATCGGTTCGCAGCACAATCTGATGATCCACGTGCCGATCGCCCTGGCCTGCGCATCCCAGAAGCGGCTTTCGCCGGAAGGCGAGTTGTGGCGCGGGGTGCTGGAGGCCACGGGCCAACCCCGCTGGCGGTAGGGGAGCCGTGCGTCAGCCCTTGCATGTCGCCCTGGCCGGGAACACAATGGCCAGATAGCACGTATCTGGAACCCCGGCACCGTTGGGCGACGTCTTTCTCTCGCCCACAGGCGGGGACCGTTCTGGAATCGGTTTTTTGTCCCACCTGCAAGGATTTCCCTCATGTCGCACGCCTCCCGCCGTCAGTTCCTCAAACAATCGCTCTGCCTGGGCGCGGCCGCCGTGGTCGCTCGCCCCCTGGCCGCGTGGGCCGCCAAGCCGGGCAGCCGCATCCGCTTCGGCATGGTCACCTATCAATGGGGCCAGGATTGGGACCTGCCCACGCTGATTGCCAACTGCACCAAGACGGGCGTGCTGGGCGTGGAGCTGCGCACCGGCCATGCCCACGGCGTGGATCTCGCGCTGGCCGCCCCGCAACGGCAGGAAGTGCGCAAGCGGTTCCAGGACAGCCCGGTGACGCTGGTCGGGATCGGCAGCGCCGAGGAATTCCATCACGTGGACCAGGCGCGCCTGCAGAAGGCCATCGAAGACACCAAGGCCTACGTGCTGCTCAGCCGCGACGTGGGCGGCAGTGGCGTCAAGGTCCGCCCCAACCAGTTGCCCAAGGAAGTCGCGCCCGAGAAGACCATCGAGCAGATCGGCAAGGCCCTGAATGTGGTGGGCGCGTTCGCCGCCGACTATGGGCAGCAGATCCGCCTGGAAGTGCATGGCGGCTGTGCCCGGCTGCCGATCATCAAGCAGATCATGGACGTGGCCACGCATCCCAACGTCTACGTCTGCTGGAACTCGAACAAGCAGGACCTGGAAGAGCCGGGGTTGGAAGCCAATTTCAACCTAGTCAAGGCGCGCCTGGGCGGCACGGTCCACATGCGGACCTTCGATTCCAAGGACTACCCCTGGCAGGACCTGGTCAATCTGTTCGTGAAGATGGACTACGCCGGCTGGGTGCTGCTGGAGGCGGGCACCAAGGTCGCGGATCGCGTCCAGGGCCTGATCGAGCAGAAGGCCGCCTTCGACAAGATGCTGGCCACGGCCCAGGGATAAATGGCCTGTTGGCGGATGGAGCGCGCAACGAGACATGCCCACGGTTGCCGTGGGCATGTTCTTTGCGCCCGCTTGCAAACTGCAGACCGGGGCCGAGGCCGCCACCGCACGGGCGCGGTTCCGGGACGAATTCCGGCAAATGCGTCGCCGTCAATCGACCAGCACGGTCCGGCCGCCGGTGCCCAGGGCCACGCCGATCGCCAGGTAGTCGGTCGGTGCGGAGTCCAGGTTGCGCATGGTGTGCACCTCGCGCGCCTCGATCAGCACGGCATCGCCGACCGCAAGCGTGGCCGACTGCGCGCCGGCGGTGATCTCCACCTGGCCGCTGACCACGATGAAGATCTCCTGCATATCCTCATGGTAATGCCGGGCAAAGGACTTGCCCGCCGGGATGCGCGCCCAGTTGATCATCTGGATCCGGCCCGGCTGCAGGTCGTCTTTGGCCACCAGGACCTTTTTCAAGGCGCCTGGATCGGCGGGATTTTCGTGGCCGGCCGGGACAAACTCCAGGCCGGCAGAGCGGACAATTCGCATAGGTTCGTTCTTGGTTGATGCAGCGGAAGGCAAGGCCGCCAAGCAGCACTACACGGCCGGCAATTCATAGCCCGCGCGGCGTGCGCGGCTCAGCATCTTGTTGCCTTCCTCGCAGTTGGTGAAGCGTTCGGCCACGGCGTCCCACTTCAACTTCTCGCCCACGCGGCCTACGTCGCGCACGATGTTCACCAGGTAGCAGAGCGTGGTGGCGCGCTGGCCGATCTCGATGTCGGCCGTGCAGCGCTGCCGGCTCTTGATGCACTGCACGAAGTTGTCCACGTGATACTGGGTCTCGTTGAGCTTGTTGGGGCCGGGATTGTCGGGCGAGAGGATCAGCTCCTTGGGATTGCTGGCCAGCTTGTTGCGGTTGATCTCCAGCTTGCCCTTCTCGCCGACGAAAATCGCTCCCAGCCCGGGGCCGCGGTCGCCGTCCAGGTGCAGCTTGAGGACCGTGCCATTGGCGAATTGCATCGAGACCTTGGCGCGCGGGCCGACCACCTTGCGCGCCAGGCGATGATACTGGGAGCCGGTGTCGCCTTCGGCCATGGCCGCGGCGATCTTGTCCTCTTCGAACTTGCCCGTGTCGGTCACCTGGACCGGTTCTTCCAGCCAGATTTCCGCCGGGCCGGTGTCGTCGGTGCCCAGGGCGCGGTTGATCTGGTCGTAGGAGTGGGTGCCCCAGCCGGTGACGCCGAAGCAGCGCCCGCCGCCGTCGTAGTCCCACCACCGGTTCCAGCCGCGGTGGATCTGCTTGGAATACGGTCGCAGCACGGCCTGATTGGTCCACACGTCCCACCAGTTGCTGCTGCCCCCCTTGGGCATCGGTTCCTCGGCCAGGTCGGTCCACTTATCGGCGCCGACGAAGTTCGGGGCGAGCACGGTGTGGATCTTGCCCAGGGCCCCGTTCTTGACCAGGTCGCTGGCCCAGTTGTTGATGGGCATCGAGCGCTGCTGGGTGCCGACCTGGGTCACACGGTTGTATTTGCGCGCGGCCTTGACCATGGCCCGGCCCTCGGCGATGGTCAGGCACATTGGCTTCTCGATATAGGCATCCACGCCCATCTGCATGGCGAGGATCGAGATCCAGGCGCGCGGATGGGTGGGCGTTTCGATGGCCACGGCGTCCAGCTTCTCCTTCTCGATCATCTGGCGGAAGTCTTCGTACAAGGTCCACTTCTCGCCTTGGCTGTGCTTGGCGGCAAAGCCCTCGGCGATCGGTAGATAGCAATCGCACAGGGCGACGATGCGCGCCTCGGGCACGCCGCGTGTGGCCCCCACGATCGACCCGGCCCGGCCGCCAGGCCCGATGATTCCGACCTTCACTTGATTGTTGGCGCCCATGGCGTGGGACGGAACCAGGTAGGGCACGGCCAAGGCGGCGGCCGAGGCCTTGAGCACATCGCGACGAGACCAGGAGCGGCTAGCCATAAGATGGACTCCGGGAAGGTAGTTGTGGCCGTTGGGGCCGAGGCGGGGATGGTGGGTGTTCTGACGACCGGGCGATGGTTGCAGAACGCCCACAGGGCCCATTGTCGCGCCACGCCACGCGGCAGTCAACTGGGGAACGAAAAGC
>CALARR010000253.1 GCA_937889015.1 uncultured Planctomycetales bacterium
GGCACCGCCGGGGCTCCGGCCGGCATCGCCGCGGCGCGTCAAGGAGCCAAAACGCTCGTGGTCGAGCAGCTTGCCGGCCTGGGCGGGGTCGGCACCCTGGGGGCCATCTCCTCCTATTGCCAAGGCAACCGCGTGGGCTTTACCGCCGAAGTCGCCGGCGGCAATAGCTGGATCATCGAACAGAAGATGGAATGGTGGCGCACGGAATTGCTCAAGGCCGGAGCCGAAATCTGGTTCGGCTCGATCGGCTGCGGGGCCCTCGTCGATGCCGGACAAGTGCGCGGGGCCGTGGTCGTCACCCCTTCCGGCCGCGGCGTGGTCCTGGCCCAGGTGGTGATCGACGCCACGGGCAACGCCGACGTGGCCGCGGCCGCCGGCGCGGCCTGCGTGCACATCAATCAGACCGAGTTCGCCATCCAAGGCACCGGCCTGCCCCCGCGCGAATTGGGCGCCGCCTATCGCAACTCCGATTTCGCCTACACCGACGACAACGACCTTGTCGACGTCTGGCACCTGCTGGTCTATGCCAAGGACAAATACGCCACGGCCTTCGACCTGGGCAAACTGGTTGACACGCGCGAGCGGCGGCGCATCGTGGGCGACGCCACGCTCACCGTCAACGACATCATCTGCCAGCGGACCTATCCCGACTCGATCGCCCAGGCCCACACGGGCTACGACACGCACGGCTATATCGTCGATCCCTTCTTCCTGCTGCGGCATCCCATGCGCAACAAGTTCACCTGCTATGTGCCCTACCGCTGCCTGCTGCCCAAGGGGATGGAAGGGCTGCTGGTGACGGGCATCGGGCTCAGCGCGCACCGCGACGCCCAACCCATCGTGCGCATGCAGCCCGACATCCAGAACCAAGGCTATGCGGCCGGGGCCGCCGCGGCCTTGGCCAGCAAGAGCAAGACATCGCTGCGCAAGATCGACGTGCGCGCCCTGCAGCGGCACCTGGTCCAGATCGGCAACCTGCCCGAAAGCGTCTTGACCGACAAGGATTCATTCCCCTTGCCGGCCGCCGAAGTCGCCCAGGCCGTCGAGCGCTTCGTCGAGGACTATCGCAGCCTGGCCGTGATCCTGGCGCATCGCCGCGAGGCCCTGCCGCTGCTGGCCAAGGCCTATCAGGCCGCCAGCGGCGAGAAGAAGCTGGCCTACGCCAAGGCCCTGGGCATGATGGGCGACGCCACGGGACTGGAGACGCTCTTAGCCGAACTCCGCGCCGCCCAGCAGTGGGACAGCATTCCCGACTGGCGCATGGACAAGTCGGCCGAAGGGGCCGACCGCGTCGGCTGGTCGATGAGCCACCTGGACAACACCCTCGCCGCCATCGGCCGCACGCGCCGCGCCGAGGCCCTGCCCGAAATCCTCCGCATGCTCAAGCTGCTGACGCCCCGCTCGTCGTTCAGCCATCACCGGGCCGTGTACATGGCCTTGGAGTGGATCGGCGACGCGCGCGCCGCCCAGCCGCTGGCCGAAATGCTCGAGCGCGCCGACATGCACGGCCACGCCGTGACCTCGTTCGAGCAGCGCAGCACCTCGGACAAGAGCCGCCAGACGGCCACGCGCGAGCTGGCCTTGGCGCGCGCCCTGTATCGCTGCGGCGACTACGAAGGCCTGGGCGAGAAGACGCTCCGCGAGTACAGCGCCGACCTGCGCGGACTGTTTGCGCGCCACGCCCAGGCCGTGCTCGCCGCCGGCAAGGACTATCGCTCCGAACCCTGAATCCGCAATCACGCCAACGTCTTGTGGAACCGGGTCGAGACCAGCCACAATGTCACCACGCCGATCACGGCCAGGGCCGCCAGTTCGGGCCAGAGGATGTTCATGCCGATCCCCTTCAGAAAGATCCCCCGGATCACGATCAGGAAGTACCGCATGGGGTTCAGGTAGGTCAGCCACTGCACCACCTGCGGCATGTTTTCGATCGGGAACACAAAGCCCGAAAGCATCATCGCCGGAAAGAAGAAGAAGAAACTGCTCATCATGGCCTGCTGTTGCGTGCGGCTGATGGTGGAGATCAGCAACCCGATTCCCAGGGCCGTCAGCAAGTACAATCCGGTCGAAAACAGCAGCAACCACAGGCTGCCGCGGATCGGCACGCCGAACCAGAACACGCCCACCAGCGTCACCAGAATCACGTCCATGAAGCCGATCAGGGCAAAGGGCACCGTCTTGCCCAGCACGAATTCCAGCGAGGTCATCGGCGTGACCATGATCTGCTCGATGGTGCCGATCTCCTTCTCGCGCACCACGGCCATGCTGGTCAACAGCAACGTGACCAGCGAGACCACGATCACGATCACGCCGGGCACGTAGAACCAACGGCTTTCCAGGTTCTCGTTGAACCAGGCGCGCGTCTGCAGCTCGACCTGGGGTGTTTGCCGCACGGCGCCCAACTGCCGCTGAAAGCGGACTTGCTGCAGTTGGGTCGAGTAGTCGCGCACAATGCGGTTGGCATAGCCCAGCACAATCCCCGCCGTGTTGGAGTCCGTGCCGTCGAGGATCAATTGGAACTGGGCCGTGCGCCCGGCGTGCAGGTCTTCGCTGAACCCCGAGTGGATCGACAGCACCAGCGTCACGTCGCCCCGGTCGACCAGCCTCTGCGCCTGGCTGTCGTCGACCACGCGCGCCGTGAGGCGGAAGTAGTCCGAGGACAAGAAGCGGTGGACCAGTTCGCGGCTGGCCGGCGTGTTGTCGAGATCCTGGACCGCGGTCGACACCTGTTTCACGTCGGTGGTCACGGCATAGCCGATCACCAGCATCTGGATGCAGGGGATGATGAAGGTCACGGCGCGCATCCGCGGATCGCGCAGCACCAGGATCAACTCCTTGATCAGCATCTGCCGCACGCGCTCGAACATGCCCGCTACCCCAGCTTCTTCTGAAACCGCACGTTCGCCAGAACCACCATCACCAGGCTGAACACCGCCAGCAGCAGGACCTCGGGCCAAAGCACCGACAGCCCCACGCCCTTGAGGTAGATCTCCTTGAGCATGGCCACGAAATACCGCGCCGGCACCAGGTACGTGACCCCCTGAATCGGGCCCGGCATGTTCGCAATCGGGATCATGAACCCCGACAGCAGGAAGGCCGGCAAGTAGGTGAGCACGATCGCCATCTGGCTGGCCACCAACTGGCTCTTGGTCACCACGCTGATCAGGATGCCCATCGACAGCACGCCCACCAGGAAGATGCAGGACATGCCAAACAACAGCCCCACGCTCCCGCGCAGCGGCACCCGAAACACAAACTCCCCCATCAGCACCGCCAGGAACACGTCGAACAGGCCAATGGCGAAATAGGGCAAAAGCTTGCCCAGGATCAGCTCGGGCCGCTTGACGGGCGTGGAGATCAGTTGCTCCATCGTGCCCTGCTCCCACTCGCGCGCCACGGTCAGCGAGGTCAACAGCGCCGCAATCACCATCATGATCACCGCGATCAGCCCGGGAATGATGAAGTTCCGCGACTTGAGGTCCTCGTTGAACCACACGCGCGCGCGAACCTCCAAGGGGGCCTGTACGCCGGCCATCCCGCGGCGCTGCATTTCCTCCAGGGTCACGCGCTGCGAATAGCCCTGGACCACGCTTTCGGCGTAGCCGATCACCAGCGTCGCGGTGTTCGAATCGCTGCCGTCCACGATCCATTGCACGGCCGTCGTGCGCCCCGCGTGCAGGTGCTGGGCGAACTCGCGCGGCACGATCAAGGCCGCGCGCGCCGCGCGGCGGTCGATTGCCTCCTCGATCGCGTCGTAGTCCCATACGTATTCGATGAGGCTGAAATAGCGCGAGCCCTGGAACTGACTGATCAGGTCGCGGCTGGCACGCGTCTGGCTCTGATCCCAGACGACCAGCGGCACCTTGTCCACGTCCAAGGTCAGGGCAAAGCCGAACAGGACCAGCATCAACATGGGCAGGGCGATCGCCATCCCCAGGCTGCGGTAGTCGCGCAGCACATGCAGGAACTCTTTGCGTGCCACGGCCCACAAGCGGCG
>CALARR010000254.1 GCA_937889015.1 uncultured Planctomycetales bacterium
AAAACCGTCGCCAGTCTACCGGAAAACCGCCCGCGCAGAAACGGGAATGCACCCATGGGCAGGGGCAATGGGCAGGGACAAAGGGGCAGAGGGACAAAGGGGTAGTCACAAGGCACAGGGGCACAGAGGGCCAGAGGGGCTTGTTAGGGTGTGGACGGTCGATGAGCCGCAATGGATGCGTCGGCGAGGTGGCCAGACCTCCGCTTTCCACCTCGTTGGGCGTTGCCGCGCCGGACCTCCGCGCCCGATCCGAAAGGAGATCGATCACGAAATGCCGAAAACACGAAACGGCCATCTCATCTCGTGCTTTCGTGATCCTTATTGATCTCTGCATTGCTAATGGCCCCCGCCCGACCAATGGAGGGCCGGGAAAACCGGGCTCCCGAGGGTCGCTCTTGGTTCATTCGCTATGCAGGACCCAATAATCCGCGGCCTTCGGTACCAAGGCACAGAGGGGCAAAGGGGCTTGTTAGGGTGTGGATGGTCGATGAGCCGCAATGGGTGCGTCGAGGAGGTGGCCAGACTAGATGCAGGGGACAGACGGCATGTCTCCGCATTCCGCATTCCGCATTCCGACTTCCGCATTCCGCATTCCGACATCCGCCACACCTACGGCGCGCCGCTGCTGCCGGGCTTGACGCTCGGCCGTTCGCCACGGCCCGGCTTCCACGCCGGCGCGTAGTAGGGAAAGCGGTCGAAGCGGTCCGGATCGGACTGCGCGGCGCGCGGATCGCCCGTGGCCTGCAGCCACTCGTCAAGGCGCGCACGCAGCCGCGCCTTGGCCGCCGCATACTCGGGCCGTGCGGCCACGTTCTGCACTTGCTGCGGATCCTGCGCCAGGTCGTAGAGCTCTTCGGCCGGGCGCTTGCCGAACGAGAGGGCGAAGTAGGGGGCGATGGCCGGATCTTCGCGACGCGCCAGGATCAGATCCTTTGTCGGCGATTGATCCACGTCGCCAAACGGCCCCACGGCGTGATAGAACTCCGGGTCCCCGGCCGGCCAACGCTCGGGATGATCGTTGCGGATGTACAAGAACTCCCGCGTGCGAACGCCGCGTGCCGGATAGCCCAAGTCTCCGCGGCGCACGTTGGCGTGCCGCTCGCGTTCCAGGAATACCTGCTCGCGCCCAGGCACGGTATCGCCGCGCAGCAGCCCAAGCAGGCTGCGGCCCAGCATCTCGGCCGGCTTCGGCACCCCGGCCGCCTCCAGGAAGGTCGGGGCCAGGTCCAGGAAGTCCGCAAACTCGTCCGACACGCGGCCACCCCGTATGACCAGCGGCCAGCGCACCACCATCGGCACGCGTGTTCCACTGTCGTACAGATTGGCCAACCCGCGCGGCATCTGCCATCCATTGTCGCCGGCCACGACCAGCAACGTGTTGCCGGCCCGGCCGCTGGCTGCCAGTTGCCCAAGAATCTCGTTCACAGCCTGATCGAACTTCTCCACCGCCAGGTAATAGTCGAGGATATTGCTGCGGACCTCGGCCGTGTCGGGCAGATAGGGAGGCACCACCACCTGCTCCGGCCGCATGCCGGCGGCCACGCCCGAGCCCCAGACCATCTTCTGCCGGCTGGGATGCAGATCGCCGTACCATAAGCAGAAGGGACGATCGGCCGGCAACTCGCTAAGGAAGCGCGCGAAGCTCTCGAACTGCGGCCCGGCCGGGTTGCGCGTGCGTCCCGCCTCTTCGATCCGCCCCGGCGACCAGCCCTTGCCCGCGTAACCCACGACATAGCCGGCCGCCTCCAGCAGGTCGGGATAGACCTGGAATCGGGCCGGCAGGTGGCCCCACAGGTTGGCCCCATCCTCCAATTGATGGATCGGGCGGCCTGTCAGCAGGGCGGCTCGCGCCGGAGCGCAAGAAGGCGCGTGGCAGAAGGCGTTTCGAAACAGCACCCCTTCGCCGGCCAGCCGATCGAACGCCGGCGTCTTCACCAGCGGATTGCCGCACACGCGCGCGTCGGGCCAGGCCCAATTGTCGGCCAGGACCAGCAGGATGTTCGGCCGCGGTGCGGCGTCCGCAGCCGCCAGGCTCGTCCCCGCCGCGCCAAGCAGCGTGGCCACCGCTGCGAGAAGCACGCGCGCAGGCTCGAAACCAAAGGAACCCTTCAGCAGCGAGCGTGTCGGCATCGCAAGTCCTCCCGAACGAAGGCCTGTACAAGTTCGTCATGGCTGGTCTTCCAGCCGATTACCGAGAAGGCAGTGCGTGCCGGCAGGCCGCCACAGGCCGGCTGCTCCGACAACTCACCGCCGGCGAGCTCCACGAACCGCGGCCCCTGGCCGAAGTCGATATTGCCTTTCAGCCGCAACAACCGCGGCCCGAAATGCTGAATCGCCCGGTCAAATCGCTGCCGATCGAGGGGCGACTCACTGCGAATCGTGGCCGCCACGACATCGTCCGGGGCCTCCCTGATCTGCCGGCCCACGCGGCGATGCACCAGCGAGCGCAGGAATTCGATGGGAACCGCGCCCTGCGTAACGCTGCATTGCCGGGCGTGCGGATTCATGTCCGCCAGCAGGCTCTCGAGCCGGCCAAGCTGCGGCGGCGACACGAGGTCGACCTTGTTGACCACCAATCCGTCGGCGTGCGTCACCTGGCGCCGCACGGCCTGCACGTAAGCCATGACCTGGGTGAAGTTCAGGGCGTCGACCAGGCACAGATTGGCCTGCAGGGTGAACTGGCCAAACAGTGTGGGCTGCTCAAAATAGGCCTCCAGGTCGCCCGTTTCGGCCACGCCGGTGGCCTCGATCAACACGGCGTCGGTGCGCCGATCGGCGGCGATCTGCGACAAGGCGGCTAGGACCTGGGCCTGGGTGCAGGCACAGAACACGCTCCCCGAGTTGATTTCGTACTGGGGCCAATCGCCCGACTGCACCAGCTTGCCATCGACGCCCAGCGAACCGAACTCGTTGATCACCAGCGCTGGCCGGCGGCCCACCCACTGCGATTGGCGCAGCAGGTGGTTCAAGAGCGTGGTCTTGCCCGCGCCCAAGAAACCGGTCAAGAGGATCACGCGTATCGGCATGCCTCTCGCCTCTCGCCTCTGTGCCTCGCCCCCACTCACTGGGCCTCCTTCAGCCACTCCTTGATGATCGGCACGTCGGGAACGCGGCGCGTGGCCTTGAGCACGTAGCGCGCCATGACCACGGCCGGCGTCTGCACCGGCGCCACGCCATAGGAGGCGATGGTGGCCGGATCGGTGACCAGGCTCACCTGGGCATCGGCACCCAACTCGGTGATCGCGCGCTCGCACTGGGCCACCGCCTCCTGGCATTCCGGGCCGCCGTCGCCCAGCACGTAGAGCGAGGCCTTGCGCCGCGCGATCTTCATCCGGAACTTCTCGTTGATCCGTTCCTGGATCGCCGCCACAAGCTGGTCCCGTGGCGGAATCCGTGAGACGAAGCGGATTTCGCCGTCGATGCAGATGGTGGGCACGTTGCGGACCATGAGCGAGGTCATGAAGACCAGCGATTCATGGTACTTGATCTTGTGCTCGCGCCAGACGACGATCCCCTCGAACTCCGGGGCCACCTTCTGCACCGCGTCGACCATGTACTGGCAGGGCGCGCAGGCCTCGGAGTCCAGGGTGATGATGTCCACGATCACCTTGTCGGCCTGGCCGTACTCGCGCATGTCCAGCCGATCCTCGTCGGCCTGCTCCGTGGCGATGGCCTTGACCACGTCGCGCTGATACGGATCCAGAACAATCTGCGCCACGGCCTCCAGGTTCTGCGGCGGCGTGGCGTAGGGCAAGTCACAACCGGGGGCCAGCAGGAATCCCCTCTGGCCGCCCACTTCCAGGCAGGCGATGGCGTTGCGTTGCGCGTCGATCGGCTTGCCCAGCAACAGCACGCTGGTCAACTGCAGGTTGCCGCCAAAGCTCACCCCTTGCGGCAGACACACGTCGCGCACGTATCCCAAGGGAATGTTCTCGTCGACCGAAATGTTGTCCGGCCGGCACTCGCACATCGCCTCCACGTTCCGCTGCGCGTGCCCGCACACGAAAAACGAACTCAGCCCGCCGCGCCGGCGAATATGCTCGAAGACGGCTGCGGCATAGGGCGAGACGAACTCGCGGAACTGGTCGGGACCGATCTGGCTGGTCATGGGGTCAACCATGGCCACGATCGGACAGTGCGCGTCCAGGTAATAGCCGCTCATGGCCACGCAAACGTCGCGACAGAAACTCATCACGCGCCCCACATACTCCGGCGCGTCGAACATCTTCATGAAGATGTCGGTGCCCAGCAGGTGCAGGGCCAGCGTGAAGGGGCCGGTCACCAGGCCGTAGAGGGCCGTTTCCGGATGCCGGGCGGCCAGCGTTCGCGCCGCGGCCAGCACCGTGCCGATGCGGCCGCAGTCGGCTGAGGGCACGGCCAGGTCCTCCAGCTTGCAGCCGTTGCTCAGCGGGTGGCTCCGCACGGCGGGCGGGGTCTCGTCGGCCCAGGCCAGTTGGCAGCCCAGCACCTCGGCCTCGATCTGCAGGTCGAAGGCCACGGGGATGCCGTCCGGCCGATAGCGCGCGATGGCCGCCTCCACGCCTTGCACCAGGTGCTCCGCAGAGCGGAGATACTCGCCCGTCTTCACTCCCAGGATCGCGCCGCCATGGCAGCCCACAAAGGGAACCCAAGGCGCGCGGTCCACCGCTTCACACCGAAAGGCCTTCTGAACGCGTTCTTTGCCGGTCATGCTCGCTCAAGGACTGTGTTGACAATGATGCTCTTCTTGCGGTTACCGTGCCGATCCAACCCCACGCGCCAGGGCGCGCACGTTGTCGGCCGGGGTGTCGCGCGGCACTTCGCAGCCGGCCGCGATGATGTAGCGCGGGCCCGCTTCCCGATAGCAGGCGGCGATGGCGGCCGACACCAGGGCCGGATCGCCGTTGCGGAGCGTCTTGACCGGGTCGATGTTTCCGGCCAGGACCTGGTCCGGTCCCATCACCTGCCGGACCTTGGCCAGCGGCACCATCCAGTCGATGTCCAGCATGGCGCACTTCAGCCGCCCCATGCCGGCGAGGATCCGGCCCGTATTGCCGCAGATGTGCAGCCGGACCTTGGTTCCCATGGCGTGCAGGCCATCCACCAGGCGCTGCTCGTAGGGCAAGACGAACTCCTCATGGATCTGCGGCCCGACCAGCGACGCGGCCGCATCGCCCACGCCGATCAGGTCGATCCCCGCCTCGACCTGGGCCTTGGCGAACCGCAGGCCCATCTCCAGCGCGAACTCGAACAGGTCCCGGACGAAGGCCGGATCGTCGTAGAAATCCAACATCAGGCGGTTGATGCCGCGCAGATCGGCCGCCTCGGCGCAGGGCCCTTCAATCCAGCCCTCGATGGCCAGTTGGCCCTGCACTTTCTCATGAAACAGCGCCGCCGCCTGCACGCGGTCCGCCATCCGCCCCTGGCCCGGATCGGGCACACACAGCGTCTTCAACCGGCCCTTGTCGGCCAGCAGGGCGGCCGTCTCATCGATGGCCGGCGGGTGGTCGTCGTAGTACTGCACGCTCGCGCCGCAGTCGGCCGCTTCGCGCGCCGGGTCCGAAATCACGGAGACATAGTCGAACCCAAACCGTTCGGCGGTGAGCAATTGGGCATCGACCAAGGCCCGATGGTCGGTGGCATACCGCCGGTACGAGACCCCCAGTTGGTCGGCGGCGAACATCATCGTGATGGGCATCAGCGGCGGCCGGTCCACCGCCGCGCCCTGCAACATGGCCTGCACGCGCTGGTATCCGTTCATGGTCAGAACCCCGGGGGCAAGGAACGACGGCCCGCACTGGCGCCGAAAGCCTGCAGTCTACCACCGGAAAAGATAGTGCCCCAGGTGGCAAGTCTTGACTATAATAGTCTCTTGTAATGATGCTTTTCCTCACCCGAAAATGGTGCCTCCACCGTGGCTCGTCCGCTCCGCATCGCCTTGCTGGTCGAATCCTCGCACGGCTTCGGCCGGGCCGTGCTGCAGGGCATCGCCGAATACGCCAAGGCCTATGGCCCCTGGACCTTTCACCATGAGGAGCGGGCCTTCGACGATCCGCTGCCGGCCGGGCTGAAGAAGTGGAAACCCGACGGCATCATCGCGCGGATCACCACGCCGCCGCTGGCGCGCCAGTTGCACCGCCTGGCGGTGCCCACCGTCGACCTCTACGAGCAGCAGTACCGCCAGCGTCACGCGCGCGTGCTGGTCGACAATCGGGCCATCGTACGGCTGGCCGTGGACCACTTGCGTGAATGCGGGCTGCAGCATTTCGCTTACGTGGGGTTTCCGGGGCTGCGGTTTTCGGCGGAGCGGGCCCGGCTCTTCGCCGAGTGCGTGGGCCTCTGGCGCTTTGCGGCGCACATTTACGTCCCTCCGTCCTCGGGCAACGCCACGCGCCTGGCCGCGATCGAGGCCACCGCCCTGCGCCAGGCCGACGCCCTGGCCGCGTGGCTCGCACGACTGCCCAAGCCGGTGGGCATCCTGGGCTGCAACGACATGCGCGCCCAGCAGGTCCTGAGCGTCTGCGGCGAGCGCGGCATCGCCGTCCCGGACGAGGTGGCCGTGGTCGGCATCGACAACGACGAGGTCCGCTGCGAGTTGGCCGCGCCCTCCCTCACCAGTGTCGATCCGAACGCCTATCGTATCGGCTACGAGGCGGCCGCCCTGCTGCACCGCATGCTTCGTGCCCAACGCCGCGCGCGGTCGGATATCCTGGTCGAACCGGCCGGCGTGCTCCGCCGCCGCTCGACCGATGTCCTGGCCTTCACCGATCCGGGCGTGGCCGAATTGCTCCGCCACATCCGCGACCAGGCCTGCAAGGGCCTCTCGCCGCAGCGATTGGTGCAGCACACGGGCCTCTCCCGCGCCACGCTGGACCGCTGGTTCCTCAAGACCCTGGGACGCACGCCGCACGCCGAGATCGTGCGCGTGCAGATGCAGCGCGTCCGCGAACTGCTGGCTACCACGGACTTGCCGCTGAAACAAGTAGCGCGGCTGGCCGGTTTCCCCCACGTGGAAACCATGTACCGGGCCTTCCGCCGCGCGACCGGCCAGACCCCGGCCGAGTATCGCCGCACCACCGGCAGCCGGCGGAGTCCCGGCCGGCCAGCGGCAGAGCCGGCCCATCACTGACAGTCGACGCTCGACTATGGATCTCTGCGTTGTCGATGGCCCCAGCCGACGGGCGCGCGGTCCAGAGCACCGGGCTTCCGCGACCAGCCTATGGTCGCTGCCCCGCCCCCGGTTCATTGGCGTGCAGAACCCCATATGGCATCTCTCCGAGTCCGCTCGACGCCATGGCCAAAGACTTGTGGCGACCGCACTCTCGTGGAGCGAAGCCGCTTGCAAGGACAGTTCGCGAGGCTACAACGGACTCAACGCGAGAACCGCACGACCCAGATGCTTCGTTCCCAGAGGTCGTCCTGATTCGCGGATACCGGGCGGAAAACGAATTCCCAGCGATCCATCTGGAGGTAGGTGAATCCGCAACGCGTTGAAGCGCTGGGCGCGTAGGCCGTGCTTTGCAGCTTGAACAGTTTGGGCGCGGCCTTCGCGTCGCGTTTCCAAATGTGCTCGTGCCCGCTGATCCATCCAACGCAAGAGGATGACTGCTCCAGAAGAGAAGCGACATCCAGCTCGCTCGCCGGATGATGGGACACGACAAAGAACCGCTTGCCTGATTTCTGACGCCTTTCGAACTGCGTCTTCAGCCATTCCCGCTGGGCGTCATCGAGAACGCCGCGTGATGCCCCTTCCTGCAGGGTGTCGACGAGAAGGAAGTCGGCGCGAGGCAGTTCGATCACGTCGACCAGGCGCCCGGGCACTTGCGGCGCCATCGGCTGGAACTGAGGGAAGACCTCGAAGAACGCCTCGCGACGATCGGTCTCGCCAAAGCAGACCTTCCACGGAATCCCTGCCGCGTCGAACTGGCTCAGGATTGGCTTCAAGACCCGATAATCCTCCTTGCCGCCCTGACCGAACGCGAGGTCGCCGGGGATGACCACGGCCGCCGGGCGCGGCTTCATCGCGAGAATGCGGCCGCAGAACATCTTGAACCGGTCGAGATTGCCCTTCGACGTTTCGGCACCATCGGATCCCACGTGCGGGTCGGAGAGAAAGACAACCAGGTTTTCGTCACGACTCGGCTTGACAGGCTTGTGCACCACGGGGAACAGCTTCTGTTGGCCCTGGCCTCTGGTCTCGGACGTCAATGGAGCCCAGGTTTCAGGCGAGACCTGTTGGGGAATCGGCAGCAGCCCGGATTGACACGCCTTGGAGTAGACCGCGGCCACATGAATCGTGGTGTGCGGCCCTCCCTTTCCCAGGTTCCCGATCGCCAGCGTTTCGCGCAGGTACGGCTTCTCCTTGTCGGTCAGCCCAAACTCCTTGATCATCAATTGGGCGATCAGCAGTTCTGCCAGGTCGCGAGGATGCTGGTGCGCGGCCTTGGGCATCTTCTTGGACGCGAGATCTTTGGCGACGGCCATCGCCTGGAAGATATCGGCCTTGACCTTTGGGCTTTTCTCCAGCCGATACAGGAGTTGCAGCGAGCACTGCATCTGCAGATAGCTGTAAGCAGGAACCCAAGCGTCGAGGGCCTTCTGAGACGCGCTGTTCAGGTCAATCGACTGCTGAATCGCGGGAATCAGGTATTGGCGATAGAGCTCATAGTGCTCCTGCTTTCCGGCGACGTCCCACGCGGCGGCGTAGATCATGGGGAGGCGTGCGGCTTCGTGGCCGTAGACATGCCACATCTTGTGCAGTCCGCGCGGATCTTTGACGCCATCGGCCCTGAGAAAGCCGTAATCGTTCTCTTCGACGATCTGCTCTTTCATGGCGTCGGCTAGCATGCGCAGCAGGTGCCGAATCTCGTCCTTGGCTTTCTCGTCGCACAGTGGGCTGTGATAGTACTGCCAGAGTCCATCGACGTAATGCGTGTACTGGTCGCGAGAGGAGGTGACATACACGCTCTTTCCGTCTTCAGGACTGACCCCGCGCGCGACGAACCCGGGCACGCCGTGGGCGGTTCCACAAAGCTTCAGCCCCAAATAGGCCTCGAAAGCCTCGCGCCGCAGGCATTCCGCTCGCGTCATGTCGTACAACTCGACAATGGACACAAGCAGCACGCCCGCAAAAAGCGGGCAATCCGCCATGATGGTCCCGTAACCAACCGGATTCGGATACAGATCGATCACGTCCCTGGCCGGCGGCAACGTGTCGACCCGTCCCGGATACCAAGCATGTGTCTTCGGAGAAAAACACTGGGGCGCGAATTGACGCATGGCTGTGCGAAGACGGGTCAGGATCTCTTGGCTTTCGGCAAGAGAGAAGGAAAGCGTCTCTTGGGCTTCAACAGCGCTCGCGTACGCTTCACGAAACGAGCACAGCACCAGAAGCGCGGGCAGCAGGAAGGAGAGCGTTCGGCGATTCATCGCGAAGCCTTGGTGGAGGGATGTTTCGAGCGGCGTGAGTGTCCCCATACTAGCAACGCGCCTGAGAGCTGTCCAGCAGAACCGCATGCGCTGTTGTTCTGCGCGAAGGGAAACCGAGTCGTGCCCAAGGCAGAGACGATCCAACCTGGACCGAATTGCGATCATTGACTGCGCCGGCATCAATAGTTTCACGGGGAGTCTTTCGTTGCCGCGTCCGGATGGATGATCTTCTGCATCCACTCCCACATCGGCCCGTCCGCCGGTTCGTTGCAGGTGGTGTGATTGCAGCCCTTGAACTCCAGCAGGGTCACGTTCTTGTGCCCCGCCACCTTGAGCATCCGCAAGAAGTAGGCGTTCTCCTCGTAGCGGCCCAGAAGTTCCAGATCGCGATCGCCCGTCATCAGCAGAATCGGCGGGGCGTCGGCGCGCACATGGCGCAGCGGGGCAAACTCGTCGACCACAATCTGGTGCTGCGGAATGCCCCGCTCCTTGCGAATGGTGAAGTGCGTGACCATGTGGCCGCTCACCGGGACAATTCCGGCAATCTGGTCCGCCTCAGATCCCCACTCGTTCAACCACCGTTTGTGCAGCCCAATCAAGGCCGCCAGATAAGCGCCGGCCGATCCGCCCCCCAAGAACACCTGGCGCGGGTTGCCACCGTACCGCTGGATGTTGCGCAGGGCCCAGGCCACGCCGGCGGCCGCATCCTGCACGTAGACCGGACAGGTGACTTTGGGGTGCAGCCGGTAGTCCACGGAGACAATCGCCACGCCCTGCTCCAGCAGCCTGCCGGGGCAGGTCTTCATCGGCCCAGCCAACTTCCGCGCGCCCCCGTACAGGCCTCCGCCATGAATCCAGACCATCGTGGCGAAGCCTGGCTGGTCTTTGGGATAATAGACATCCAAGCGGCACATCTGCCGTTGGTACTCGTCGGCGCTGCTTTCCTCTTTGGGCAAGTAGAAGATGTCTCTCTGCACCTCGTAGTTGTCCGGCACGCGCGCCGCCTTCTCGTCGCCACGGACGATCGGCGGCAACAGCGTCAATCCCACCAGCAGCAGGCCGATTCGCCGCATCATTTGCTCCCAGTCGTTGAATAGGGACTGCCTTGCGGCGTGTTCGTGGGCCTGCTCAGCTTGAGCACCGACAGCGTGTAGGGCTTGTCGGGCTTCGTATTCACGCAGCCCGGGAACACGCGATCGAAATTGGCAACGATCAGTTCGTCGCCGCGCACCACCGCTTCGCTGGGACCGTCCAACTGGCCGGCGGAACCGTCGTTGTCCGCATCCTGGGCAACCGTCTCCACGCTTCCGTTTAGCCCCACGGCCCGAATCGCGTTGGCCAGGATGTCGGCCACATAGAGCCGCTTCGTCCGCCGATCATAAAACATGCCGTCGGCCGATTGCATGGCCCCGACCGGCGTGATGACCTTTTGCGAAACGACCTTGCCTGTTGCGTCCAGGTCGATCTTCTCGATCACCGCATCGCCGCAATTGGCCACGTACAAGTTCCCTTCATCATCGAAGTCGATGCCGTCGGCGCCCACCGGGATGGCTTTGCTGAACGTCTTTTGCGTGGCCACCAGGTGCGGATCGCGGCCGCCGGGCCGAATCGGCACGTCCCGCTCGTCCAACCGGAAACGATACACGGCGCTCACCACGGCCCCGTCGGCCACCGCGCCCGTCGCCGAGTCCGTCACATACACGAAACCATCGCGAATCGCCACGCCGTTGGCCACGTTCAGCCCGCGCGCCACGACCTCCACGGGGCCCGGCTTGCCATCGACCACGCGCACGCACAGCAGGCGCGAGTTGTCAGGCGTCTTGTCCATGCACTGGCAGTCGGCCACGTACAGATCGCCCGAGGGAGCCTGGCGCACGCCCATCGGGTAGGCGTGGCCCGTGTCCGGGTGCGGCGGCAGCTTGCACCACAGCGCGACCTCGTCCTGCGGCGAGATTCTCATCAGCACGCCGGGCGAGGTCGGATCGGTGAAGTTGGGCACGGAGAGAATGATCGTGCCGTCGGCCAGTACGGCCATGGCGTCGGGCGTGTTGCACGACTCCGGCAAGGCGATTGACCGGCGCCCGGCGCGCGTGTCGTTTCCGCGCACAGCGTCCACCACGAATCGCAGCGCGGCCTCGGTGTCGGCGTAGTCCGTCCAATGGCCGCGATCCGGCCGGTCGATCAGCAGCACTCGGCGGCCTTGGGCCTGCAAGCCGCGCATCAGGCGCCGCACGCTGTCCGGAGGAACGCTTGTGTCCTTTCCTCCCACGGTGGCGGACAGCGGCATTGTCAGCCGCTCGGCCTGCAGCTCGGCGCTGCGCCGCTGGTACTCCTCCGGCGCCTGGGCCTTGCTGCCGCCAAAGGACTGGGCGATGGCGTCCTGGAAGTTCGCGTACTCCACATGGTTGGCCGTGCCGTTGAGGGCCACCACCCCATCCACCCGATCTGGATGCAGGGCGGCGAAGGTCAAGGCCGAGCTCCCGCCCATCGACCCACCGCACAGGAACGTATGCCGGATCGGGTACTTCTCGCGCACGGCCTCCAGGATCTGCAGGACGTCGGCCTCGGCCTTGGGACCCATCCACGACGTCTTGGCGCGGTAGTCGGGCGAGACGTAGATCATCCCACAGCGCGCCGCCACGTCGCGCAAGGCCCGGCATTCGTCGCGTGGACTGCGAATGAACTGCCAGCGGTCGCTGCCGTGACCGTGCAGGGCAACGAGCAGGTCCACCGGCCTGGTCGTATCCAGTCCCTTCGGCAGCATGACCACGTAACGCTCGGTCGAGCCATCGCACCGGGCCGTGAACGCAACGTCCACCGGCTCCTGCCAAGGACTATCGGCCGTCCGGGCTTCTTCTTCGGAACGCGGCCGCGGCGCAGAGGGCTTTGTGCGCACGGGGTCGTGGTCGGAGTTCGGAATCGCCATCTGCGCGCCGACCGACTTGCGCCACGCCGCCAGCTTGCTGCGGAGTGCCGCGACCAGCTCGGGCATCCGCGCGGCGAGGTTCGTGGTCTCGCCAAGATCGCTTCGCAGGTCGTACAGCTCCACGCGCTGATCTTCGTCGAACTCGATGAGCTTGTAATCGCCCTGCCGCACGGCGCCGTAGGGAGTTTGCGGGAAAACGTTGTAGTGCGGGTAGTGCCAGTAGATTGCGTCGCGAGCCAGCTTGCCCTCTTGCTTCAATAGGGGCGAGAGATCCACGCCGTCCACGGCCGCATTGTGCCGCGCCTCGCCGGGTGCGCCGGCCATTGCCAGAATCGTCGGATAGAAATCCACGCTGGTGACCGGCTCGCGGCAGACGCTGCCGGCCCGCGCCACGCCGGGCCAGCGGATCACCAGGGGCACGCGATGCCCGCCTTCATGGGCGCTCCCCTTGCCGTCGCGCAGCGGAGCGTTGCATGTCCCGCCCGGCTTGCCCCCGTAGCCACTATAGCCACCGTTGTCGGAGGTAAAGAAGACGATCGTCCGTTCGGCGATGCCCAGCGTGTCGAGCTTCTCCATCACGCGGCCCACGCTCTGGTCCATGCTCTCGACCATGGCGGCATAGGTCGGATTGTTCTGCTTCAGATCAGGGCGCAGCCTGGCCCGATGTTTCTCGATCAGTTCTGGCTTGGCTTGCAGCGGTGTATGCACCGCGTAGTGCGCCAGGTAGAGGAAGAACGGACGCTGGCGGTTAGCTTCGATGAACCTGAGGGCCTCGTCGGTCAGCCGGTCCGTCAGATACTCTCCCGGCCGGCCGTCTGCCAACACATCGGGCACGGGACCTCCGTGATACCGGTTGGCCCTGGCTGGATCGTTGTGGCCGTAGGGCCAGAAATAGCTTCCGGGCGCGCCGCTGTGATTGCCGGCGATACTTACGTCAAAGCCCTGATTCTGCGGCAGGAAGGGCGATTTGCCCAGATGCCACTTGCCCACGGCGGCGCTTGTATAGCCGCTCGCCTTCAGGGCCTCGGCCAGGGTGGTCTCTTCCAGGGGAAGCTCCTGCAGCCACTCCGGCGGTCGCAGCCGCGCTTTGGGGAATTGCGAGCCCGGAATCCAATCGGTCAGGTGCAGTCGCGCCGGATACTTGCCGGTGAGGATGCTCGCCCGCGTCGGCGAACAACAGTTGCAGGCGGCATAGGCGTCGGTGAAACGCATGCCCTGGCTGGCCAGCCGGTCAATGTTCGGCGTCTGGTGGAACTCGCTGCCGTAGCAACCCACGTCGGCCCAACCGAGGTCGTCCATGAGGATGAACACCACGTTCGGCCGGGTGGGAGTAGCGCCCAGGGCGGCCACGAGGCCCGGCGCCCACAGACACGCGGTTAAGGCCACGAAGTGCACAATTCTGGGCATAGGGACTCCTTTCGGTCCGCATCAAGACCCGCCAGATGCCTTTTCCACTGCGGCGTCATCCGAAAAAGCGATCAGCCAGGAACATGGCCTGGGCCGTGTCGCGGATCTGCT
This sequence comes from uncultured Planctomycetales bacterium, assembly GCA_937889015.1. Classification (GTDB taxonomy): domain Bacteria; phylum Planctomycetota; class Planctomycetia; order Pirellulales; family Thermoguttaceae; genus CALARR01. The sequence goes on from CALARR010000254.1 coordinate 13,853, forward strand.
CCGGCTGTTTTGCCCCGCACAAGGCCGCCGTCACACCCGGCTGCGCGATGGTCCAAGCGACCGCCAGTTGAGCCACGGAACAGCCGAAGGCCTTGGCGACCAGGCGCAATCGATCAACCTCATCGAGGTTCTTCGCCCACGCTTCGCCCATGAACAACGGCGACTGCCGGCGCCAATCGCCTTCGGCGAAGACGTGGTTCCTTGAAAACTTGCCGGTCAACAGGCCCATGGCCAGCGGCTCATAGGCCACGATGCTCACCTGATGCGTCCGGCACCAGGGGAGCACATCGGCTTCGATCTCGCGCTGCAGCCGGTTGTATCGCACCTGGCAGGCGTCGAAGGCACACTCGGCGGCAAAGGCCTGCATCTGTTCGACCGTCAGGTTCGATACGCCGACGGCGCGCGTCTTGCCTTCGGCCAACAAGTCGCGGAACAGCCCGGCGGAGTCGGCCAGCGGCGCGTCATCGGCCGGCGCATGGAAGTACAGCAGTTCGACGTGATCCGTCTCCAGGCGGTGCAGGCTCTCTTCGAATTGTCGGCGCAACCGCTCCGGACGCCCGGTGCGCTGCAAGACGCCCTGCTCATCCCAATACACGCCGACCTTGCTCGCCAGGACGACAGAATCGCGCCGGCCTCGCAGGGCGCGACCCACACGAAGTTCGCTCTCGCCGCCTCGCCCATAGGCAAAGGCCGTATCCAGATGATTGATTCCGGCGTCGATCGCCGCCTCGACCACGGCCACGGCCGCATCGTCGCTCATGGCCCCGCTGGTGATCCCGGCCAGCGGCCAGCATCCCAAGGCGACCGGCGCGACTTCCAGGTCAGACTGCCCCAGGCGTCGGCGGGGCGCGGTTGTTGCACACTGGCTGTTGTCGGACACGCATCACTCCAAATCAGGGCCGGCAATCCGCTCTCCATGGAGTTGCCGAGCCTGCAACTCCGGATTGAACGTGCCGTAGAACAGGGCGTTGGCGTCGATCCAGGTCGTGATCCGCTCCCACTCCTCGGCCGAGAGACGCACGTCGTAATGGCCGGCATCCAGCAGCTTCGTCAGCTTGCTCGCGCGCGCGCCGAACGTGTCCGGGGCCGTCAGCGGTTCGTAATTGTTGTTCGCAGCGCCCCACGCCGAGTACGCGGTCAACCGCACCAACGCGTTGTACGACCGGCTGAACTGCTTGTCCGGCTCGCCCGTCAACACCACCTTGCCCTCCGCCTTCTCGCCGTTGTGGCACCGCACGCAGTGCCGGTCGAGCACGGGCTGCACGAGGATCGGATAGCTCAAGGGACGCGACCCCTCTGGTCCGGGCACGATGTGCGACGGATCGCGTGCCACGGCCAGCGCACCCCCGGGCTCGAGCACGGTGTTCGTCCGCGACTCGTGACAGCCCACGCACGACACCTGTTCGCCCGGCTGCAGGTAGGTCAACGAGCGCATCGTCTGCACGGCCCGGCCCTGGCCGTCCAGGGCCTGAAACAACACCGGTGTGCGCGCCGGCACGCAGAAATAGGCCGATCCGTCCCGTTCCACCGGCACGGTCCCCAGCACCTGTTTGCCCGGCGAGGCGTTCGCCGCTCCCACGCGCGGCTGGTTGGCGTGCGGCGTGGTCTTGGGCAGCACCTGCACGATCCGCAACTGGCGGATTTCCACCTCCGGCAGGCGCGGCCAACTCTGGTGCACGTTCTTCAGGAAGAACGTCCCCTCGGGCTTCTCGGGGGTGCTCTCGGCCCATTGCGACGGCATCTCCAGCACCGGCGGCTTGGCACGCGGCCGCAGCGGCACCGGCCACTGGCTGGCAATGTTCGGATCGCGGTACAGGAGTTCCTTGTTGCCGAACGCATCGCACAGGTACAGGCCGAACATGTTCGGCCGGTTCGCCCCCGGCTCGCCCCGCAACCGATCGTAGCTATAGGCCGCCAGGAAGTACTTCTCCGAGAGCGGATAGGGCGAACGATAGCAGTGCCCCGGCCAACGCAGCTCCTCATCCGGAGTGTCCTTGAAGCGCGTGGCCTGCGACTGCGGTTGCGGTCCCCAGGTCTTGACTAACTCGTCGTCAAGAAGGATCGGGTTGTCGACGGTGATCCCCCGCGCCAACCCGCTTTCCGACTCCGGGAACAGCGCGTCGGGCGTCAGCCGCGTGATCGGCCCTGGCCCGTCCACGCCCCGCGCCACGTCCAACAGCACAATCGAGCCGGCCGTCATGCCATGGTGCGGCGCCGCCGTGGCCATGACCTTCCTTGATCCCGGCACGGGCTGCGCCTCCCAGGTGCCCGTGGGATTGTAACTGTTGTTGCCGAAGTAGATCCGCACGTCGGTCCCGTCCTGCCGCACCGACCAGAGTTGCTGGTAGAAGATGGCGTTCCGGTCCACGTAGTCCCAGCGCGTGTACACCACGCGCCCATCGTGCAGCACGGCCGGGTCCCATTCGTTGGTCTCGTGGAAGGAGATCGGGCGCGCGTGGGAGCCGTCGGCTTCGGCCAAGGCCAGCGTATACACGTAGCACGGCCCGCGCCCGCAGCGATGAAACCCGCCCCGCCGCGTCGAGATGAACAGGATCTTGCCGCTGGGCAACACGCGCGGGGCGAAATCGTCGTACGCCCCGTCGGTCAATTGCTCGACGTGCGTGCCGTCGGCACGCATGCGGAACAGATGGTAATGACGCAGGAAACTGTCCGGGTGACGCCGTTCCACCGGCGGCGCATCGCACGCGCAGAAGGCGAACAAGATCTGCTCACCGTCATACGAGACCTCGGGGTGCAAGTAATTCCCTTCGGGCAAGGAGACGCCCAGGCGCCGCACGCGCATCGAACGGCCGGGCTCCTCCAAAACGAAGACACCGCCGCCGGGCCGCGCCTCGTAGCCGTAATACTGCGTCAACTGGTGCGACATGGTCGACGGCACGTGCTTCACAAAGACCACCGGCCCGAGTTGGGCCAAGGGGTTGGCCAGCGTCAGGGCGCGCCGCGCGCGATGCACGTCCCGCCACAGCGTCTCCCACGCCGCCTCCGTGGTCTGGGGGGCCTTCTCACTGGCCGTCCAACGCACTGCCAGGGCCTTCCACTGCTGGCGTTGCTCGTCCAAGGCCGCGCCGCTGGCCTGCAAATCATCCAGCAGCAACGTGCCGCGTGCCAACGTCTTGGCCGTAGCCTGCGCATAGCTCTGCGCCGCGCGCGCGGTCTCGATTCCGTCCTGGCAGCGCCAATCCCACTCGATCATCACCGCCTCGACCGCCGGCCGAAACGCAGGCGAACAGGCCACGGCGTCGGTCTGCGGATAAGCGCGCTGCTGCGGCTGCCAGGTCAGCGATACGCAGCGATCCCCCTGGATCTGCTGCAGTCCGCGCAGTCGGACCGACGTTGCCCGCGTCGGCGCGCCAACCTCAATCCACACCTCGCCGCTCAGCGTTCCGGGAAGATCCAATGAAATCACCGCGGCGCCGTGCCGCCCGATCTTGGCCGACGCGTTTTCGCCCGATGCCAGACGCAGAGTGACTTGGGCCTCGGCTCCATCCACGTGCGCCACCTCCAGACGCAACGCTGTCGCCGCCGACGGGGCAGGGCAGGGCCGGCGGATCGTGATGCGCCGCCCCTGGTCCAGGCTGGCCAGGGCCTCCCGCGCCGGGTGGCCCAACATGACCAACTGGGCCCCTTCGTCGCGCGCGAACAACCAGAATCCGGTCGTCGTACCGTGCATCGGCAGAACCGGCGTTCCATCCAGCTCGACCAGCGTTTCCGGGGGCTGGCTCGGCTTGTCCCCGGGCTTCCCCTCGGCCGCGCACCAGCCAGCCAACCACACCGCGGTCCACACTCCCCCCAGAGCGACGCGCACGATCATTGGATGGCCTCCTGATGGTGATTCAAGCCGATCCGTTCCGGGTGGCGACGGGCTGCAGGCCCGCGCCCAGCGATTCCACATGGCCCAGGGTCCGCGAAATCCGGCGGCAGGCAGCCTGGACCAAAGGCCAATACGCCTCGATCATCGACTCATGACTGTGGAACATGGTCAACGTGGTGATGCCCACCGCGCCCACCGCTCGGCCCTGGCCGTCGAACACGGGACCGGCCAGGCAGAGCATGCCACGCAGATATTCCTCGTTGTCCGTGGCATAACCCTGGCGCACCACTTCGTCCAGATGTCGCCGCAGTTCTGCCGGCTCGCAGATCGTCCTCTCGGTCTGGCGTGCAAAGCCCTGTTGGGCCAGGAGTTCGAACAAAGCCGGCTCGCTGTGGGCCAGAAGTACCTTACCCGGCGCACAACAGTGCATCAAGAGCCGGCTGCCAATGCGGCCTGTCACCTGAACATCGCGTCGCGATTGGCGCACGATCACGCCCATCGACCACCGATCGTCGCGAACGGACAGGTAGGTGGTTTCGCCGGTCGCCTCCCATAACGCGTCGATGGGCTCTTCGGCCGCCGTTGTCACGTCCATCCGGCCGATCGGCTGGCTGAAGTGGTGTAGCGGCAAGAGGCTCACGCGATAGACGGGCCCCTCCTCCTGCACCACCCAGCCTTCGTCGCACAGGGTGCCCAGGATCCTCAGGACCATGTGTTTGTTCAGCCCCAACCCCTGGCTGATCCTGGTCACCGACAGGGGCTTGGCCGACTGACACAGCATTTCCAGCAAGCGGATGCCCTTGCGCAGGGCCGGCGCCTCATAGGCGTTGGCGTAGGGGCGGCCCTTGGCGCCGGTTGGCACACCGACGTCGACCGCTCCCTTCCGGCATGAGTGACCGGAGCGGCTCTGAGATCCGGTCCCAGAACCTGTTGGCTGTTCGGCCCCGCTGGGCGGCGCGACGTGGTTGGGATCGTTCTGGGATAGGCCCTTGGTGTTCGACATGCGGTCCGCGATTCCCAAGAAACATTAGTGAACCGTCAGTCCACCTTTGTACCATGGGTCTCGGCCGTCCGCAAGCAGCAGAACGTGAGGAGTTATGGAGCGACGACAACCACCCTCACGGGTGTGTCGCAAGAGCGACATTCCACATCCTGAAATCGGGCCCCTGCGGAGAAGGCCCGTCGCTCGGGACTCGCACTGCTATCGTCCCCTTGGCTGCCCAGCGATGATTCATCCCGCAGGACACAACCGCTGCGCGCTCAAGTCTTCCTTGCCGTGCCGTCTGGCGGCTTGGACGCCGCGCGGGAATTGAGATCGATGACGTCTCTCTTGGAGTCGAAGACTCCATCCATCTGGAAACTGGCTGGCCGGTCCTTGGCGTTGTGATAGACGCTCGCCTCCGCCCCAAACCGCAGGATCCCCAGTTTTCGCAACCAGTCGAACAAACTCATGGCCAGATTCTCCGAGCGCGTCCACGGCAATGGAAGAATGTCTCCCTCTTGAAGACATCGGGCGATGCCAACCTCCGCATGAATGTCTGCATCACCGTTTTGGTTCTCAGAGGGCCCGAGAAGATGCCGCCGCGATCTCCCGGCCGACCGCTGGGTGAATATGGGACAGGCACCAGGGCGCACAAACCCTTCTAACCAGTGACACGCCATAAAACCAATACTCCCCCACACCTGACCGAAATTCACGCACCGCCCCCCGCACCAAGGGACGCATCCGTCCACCCCAGGGAGCATTCACTGCGAGGGTTTGGAAACCCGGAGGCATGCTCAGATTGCCGAGAACAGGGGCCCTGCCGCGCTCTCACTACCGACGGGGCCTCTACCAAAACCGCGAAGATGGCCACATCGAGAAAATTTGGCGGCCACATGCCAGTTCGTTGTCCTAGATTTGTGCGACTTGAGAGACCCACCCTATCACATGCGTTGGTCCGGAACGCCACGCCCCGTGGCACCTGCTGCATGTGGCCTCTCACGAACAACGAGTTGCACAGGAGCGAATCGGATGAACATGTGGAAGAACCTCGGTCTGAAGACCAAACTGTTGTGCGGCTTTCTCTTCGTGGCCGCGATCACCGGAGCTGTCGGAGGGATTGGCTATTGGGGAGCGCGCAATCTCGGCAACGACATCAACGAAGTCGGACTCGTCCGTCTGCCCAGCGTGGAGAGCCTGCAGAAGATCCAGATTGGCGCCGAACGCATCAAGGCCGCCCAACGGACCCTGGTCGACGTCGGCCTCGACCCGGCTGGTCGCCAGCGGCAGATGGACAACATCGTTCAGGCGCGCGAGATGTACGAGGCCGCGTGGAAGACCTACGAGCCCCTGTCGCACACCCCTGAAGAGGAAGTCCTGTGGAAGGAATTCGTCCCCGCCTGGCAGCAGTGGCGCACGGACAACAACGAGTTCTTCCGACTCAGCAACGAGATCGGCAAGATCAACCTGGGCAACCCATACCAGTTGGCATCCAGCTTGAAGGGTTTCGCTCGTGACCACTACCGCTTGGTCCTCACAACCTGGACCGCGGCGCGCGAGAAGAAGACCTTCGACGGAGGGGACAATCATCAGTCCTGCGCCTTTGGCAAGTGGCTTGCGGAACTGAAGACAGAGAACCCCGACCTGCAGAAGCTGATCCACGACATCGAGACGCCCCACCACAAATTCCACGAGGCGGTCAAGAGCGTGAAGCAGTTGCTGGCCGCCGGCAAAGCGGACGAGGCGGAGAGGCTCTGCCGCGAGGAAATCGAGCCCGCCTCGCACCAGGTCGTGGCCAAACTGAACCAGATGTGCGATCTGACCGATCGCGCGGTGAAGTTGGCCGACGACGCGAGTCGGCAGGCGACTGGGCCATGCCGGCTGAGCCAGGACAAGGCCAACGCCCTATTGGACAAGTTGGTGAAGCTCAACAGCGACATGGCCCAGGACGCGGTCCACGAAGGCCAACAGGCCGCCGGCCGAGCCCAGTGGTTGACCATCTCCGGAACGGTGGGCGGGTTCATCGCCGCCGTCGCCTTGGGGTTCTTCCTGGCCCTGGCCATCTCGCGCCCCGTGGCCAAAGTGGCCGCCGTGCTCAAGGCCCTTGCCGCCGGTGACTACTCGCAGCATGTGGACCACCAGTCCCAGGACGAAATTGGCCAGATGGCCGCCGCCCTGAACGTGGCCGTCGACGCCACCGGCAAGGCCATGAACGATGTGAAGGAAGCCGCGCAGCGCGAGCAGGAGGCCCAGGCCCTGCGTGCCGAAGAACAGCGATTGCGTCTGGAAGAGGAACAGAAGCGCCAGGCCGAAGAGGCCCGGCAGGAGCGCGATCGCGCCGAAATCGAGCGCAAGCGCCAGGAGGAAGAGGCGGCTCGCGAGCGCGAACGCGTCGAAACCGAACGCAAGGCGGCCGAAGTCCTCCGCGCCAAGGTCGACCACCTCCTGGAAGTGGTCAACGCCGCTGCGGCGGGCGATCTCACGCGCCACGTGAAGGTCGAAGGGCACGAAGCCGTGGACGAATTGGCCGCCGGCCTGGACAAGATGCTCCGCGATCTGTCCGGGATCATTGGCCAGGTCACCGAAGGCGCCTCGCAGTTCACCGAGGGCTCGCGCGTCATCGCCGAAAGCTCGCAGACCCTGGCCCAGGGAGCACAGCAGCAGAGTTCCGCGGTCGAGCAGATGAGCGCCTCGATCGAGGAATTGGCTCGCTCCATCGAAGCCGTCAAGGCGGGCGCCAACGAGGCGGCGCGCGTCGCCGCCGAGTCCAGCCGCTTTGCCGAGGAAGGGGGCAAGGCGGTCACCAAGTCGGTCGAGTCCATGGGCCTGATCCGCACCAGTTCGCAGCAGATCAGCGAGATCATCCAGGTTATCTCGGAGATCGCCAGCCAGACCAACCTCCTGGCCCTCAACGCGGCCATCGAGGCTGCTCGCGCCGGCGAGCACGGCATGGGCTTCGCCGTCGTGGCCGACGAGGTCCGCAAGCTGGCCGAACGCTCCAATCAGGCCGCGCGCGAGATCTCCTCGCTCATCAAGGAATCGAGCCAGCGCGTGGAGGAAGGAGCCCAACTCAGCGATCAGACCGGCCAGGCCCTGCGCCAGATCATCCAGGCCGCCGAGAGCACGGCCGCCAAGATCGGCGAAATCGCCACCGCCACGGTCGAGCAAGCGGCCAATGCCCAGGAAGTGGCCAAGGCCATCCAGAGCGTGACCCAGGTCACCGAGCAGACCGCCGCCGGTAGCGAGGAAATGGCCTCCAGCAGCGAAGAGTTGGGCGCCCAGGCCAACGGCCTGCGCGACCTGGTGAGCCGCTTCCGCGTGGAAACCACGGCCGCCCGATAGCGATCCACCCACGGCCCACCAACGCACGAGGCCCGCGACTTTCCAGTCGCGGGCCTCGTCTATTTCTGCTTCACTGCTCGCGACACGGCCGTCGCGCGCAGCACGCCAGATCAACTACGTCGAACCGAAGTCCGCGCGATAGGCTTCGGCCAGTTTGCGGTCCCAGCCGCCCAGCGCTTCGAGCTTGCCGGTAAAGAACCGCAGCACCGGCGGCTCGTGCACGAACTTCAGCCCGCCCACCAGGTCACGGTGCTTGTGCAGCCAGTCCAGCCGGTCCACCACATAATCGATGTGCGAACGCGAGTAGACTCGCCGCGGCACGGCCAGGCGGCACAGTTCCAGGTCCGAGAAGACGTCGTTGCCCTTTTCGTCGCGGTCCATGGACACGGTTCCCCGCTCCATGCCGCGCGCCCCCGAGACGATGTACACGGCGGCCGTCAGGGCCCCGGCCGTATATTGCGATTGCGGCACGTGGGGCAGGAACTTCATGCCGTCCACATGGCCCGCCAGTCCGCCCGGCGGAGTCACCGCCGGAACGCCGCGGCTGGTCAACTCGGTCACGAAATAGTCGATCAGGTCGGCCGAGCTGCTGGCCACGTCGTAGTCGATCATCTCGCGCAGGCCGACGGCCATGGCTTCGATTTCCTTGGAGGACATGCCGCCGTAGGTGATGAAGCCTTCGTACAGCGGCAGCCAGGCCTTGAGCAACTCGAAGTATTGCGGATTGTTCGTGGCCACCAGGCCGCCGCGCACGCAGGTGCTCTTCCGGCCAGAAAGGTAGATCAGGTCCGCATAGCTCATCATCTCACGCACGATCTCGGCGATCGAACGCTCGGCATACCCTTCCTCGCGGCGGTTGATGAAGTAGGCGTTCTCGGAGATCAGGCTGCAGTCGATGATCAGGGGGATCTTGTGCTGCGCGGTCACCTGCCGCACCTCGCGGAGGTTGCCCATGCTGAAGGGCTGGCCGCCGATCAGATTCGTCGTCGCTTCCATGCGCACGAAAGAGACCTTCTCGGCCCCGTATGTCTTGATGACTTCCTTGAGCTTGTCGATATCCAGATTGCCCTTGAAGGGATTGCTGCTCTTGGTGTCCAGCGCACCGTCGCGGAAGATCTCCAGCACCTTGCCGCCGCCCAGTTCGAAATGGGCCTTGGTGGTGGTGAAGTGATAGTTCATCGGCACCACGTCCCCCTGCTTGACGAACATCTTGGCCAGCAGGTGTTCGGCGGCCCGGCCCTGGTGCGCCGGCACGCAGTACTCGAAGCCCAGCACCTCTTTGACCGCATCCAGCAGCTTGTAGTAGCTCTCCCCGCCCGCGTAGGCATCGTCCGAGACCATCATCGCCGCCAACTGGTTGTCGCTCATCGCGTTGGTGCCGCTGTCGGTGAGCATGTCCAGGAACACGTCGCGCGTCCGGAGCAGAAAGGTGTTGTAGCCCGCCTCGGCAATCGCCGTCAGCCGAGCATCGAGCGACGGCAGGCAGGTCTTCTGCACGATCCGAACCTTGTGCATCTCGATGGGAATCTGCTTGCCATTGGATAGCTTGACGATCACGACATGCTCCTTGGACAATCGATGGGTGTTCTGTTGTGCAACCCCGGGGCAGCGGTTGCCGCAACGCCCCGGCAACTCCCGCATAGCGCGCACAAAGATTCCAGTATGGTCCACCCCCGCAGAGGCGTCAAGGCATGCGGACGGATTGGGGGGCCGTCCACTGAATCGACAGGGGGGCCCACCCCGGCGGTCATGATTGGGGGTCAGAAAAGGAATGTCGTAGCTGTCCCGGCCGTTACCCTGAGAGACCGGCCTCCCGGCATTCCTTGCCCGAGACGCAATAGGGGACCACTCATCGCGCCTTCTTGGGCCGCTGGAAGGCAGAAATGGCCTCCCGCGCGGCCCGTCCTGGGCCGGCTCGAGTCGTCCCCCCGCCTTTTGTTTCAGGTAACCTATTGACCCTCAGATAGATAATGCAACGAGGGCGACCAGCGGGAGCCCGGTTTCACGGTGCAAACGCCACCTCCGTGTTGCATTCCTTTTCTGAAGATCAATATCCCTCGTTTTGTTACGAAAAATCAAGCGACCAACGGGAGCGGTGTGCAGTCAATCGAGCGGCAGCTCGCTCCGGCCGGCGGCCCTGCCGCGCGTCAGCCATGCTTGCAACCGCGCGCCCAGGGAGTATGCTGATAGCCAGCCCCTCACCCCCCAGTGAGTCGTCGAGCGACGCCGCAGGGACGGCTGCCGTTCTGCGAGAAGCGAAGCGAAACATCCTCCCTCCAAGACACAACAGACGGGACACAGACCATGGCACACCGCGAGCGATTGGGTTACGACCTGGAAGGCCGGAGCGTATTGGGACGACGGACCTTGTTGAAGGCGGCCCTGGCCGGCGCGGCCGCCGCGGTCGTCACTCCGGCCTGGGCCACCCACCTCCGCACCAAGTTCCGCAAGAACGTCCGCCTGGGCATCACCACTCAGGTCTATGCCAAGCTGCCCCTGGACCAAGCCGCGCGTCAGATCAAGGACGACGGCTTTCGCAGCGTCTTGACCAACTTCCGCTTTGCGGACGTCCAGTTTGACCTGCTCAAACCGGATTGGGCGGCCGCCAAGAAGATCGTCGACGCCCTGGCCAAGCAGGACATCGCCATCGGCGCCCTGTATGGCTACTACAATCTGGTCGATCCCGTCGAGAAGCGCCGCCAAGAGGGCGAGGCGCGCATGGAGTGCCTGCTCCGCAACTGGAAACGCCTGGGCTGCAAGATCATCTCCACCGAAACCGGCACCTACAACGCCCAGTCCCCCTGGGCCGATGCGCCCGAGAACACCACGGAAGAGGCCTATCTCAAGTGCCGCGCAGCGATCGAGCGCTGGGCCAAACTCGCCGAGAAGATGGACGCCGTCTTCACCATCGAAGTCACTTGCAAGAACATCATCGGTTCCATCGAACGCGTCGAACGTGTCTTCAAAGAGGTCGACTCGCCCGCGCTGCAACTGGTCGGCGATCCGGCCAACTACTTCAGCGCCGAGAACCTCAAGCAGATGAAGCCCCTGCTCAAAGACCTTTTCACCCGTCTGGGCCCCAAGATCGCCCTGGTCCACGCCAAAGACGTGGCGGTCACTGAGAAGGGCACGGAAACGCCGGCCGCCGGCTTGGGCGAAATGGACTATCCGCTCTTCCTGCGCCTGGTGGCAGAGCTGGATCGCCCCATCGACGTGCTCCTGGAGCACGTCAAGATCGAAGACGTGGCCCGCGCCCGCGACTTCGTCCTGGGCCACGTGGAAAAACTGCC
>CALARR010000255.1 GCA_937889015.1 uncultured Planctomycetales bacterium
TTGCCCGCGCTGACCGCGAAACACAGCCTCGGCCGTCCGAAGGTCCGCCACGGCTCGCAAGAACGCCAGTCGGGCTGGCTCAACAGCGCGACCCGATAGCCTTCGCTCTCCATCAGCCGTCCCAGCAAGGCGTTGGCAAAGCTCGGGTGGTCGACATACGCGTCGCCGGTCACAAACACCACATCCACCTCGTCCCAACCGCGCGCCGCCATCTCGGCCGCGCTCAGGGGCAAGAACTTCTGGGCGTCGGCGTGTCCTCCTGGCGGGTGGTGCATCGTGTCACGGGGCTGGCGACCGCGCCAGGCAACGAGAGGTCAGGGGGATCATGATGGCGGTGCAAGCTGCTGTCCGCCAGGCCGTGAGGCGACGTCTCACAGCAGGTCTGCTTCTACCCTATTCTAGTCACCTCGGAGGCCTGGGGACAGAATACCGACCGACCTTTACGGGGGGCTGTGTGCGGCCTCTTTCTCCGATTGCTATCGCGCAGCCCCCCAGCCGCTCTTGACCGCAACGGCGCAAACCACTATTTTCCCGCCCTCGACTACCTTACCTGAATCTCATCGATCCATGGTTCGAACCGCGACATCCCGGTTTCGGGCTGTCGACCGCCCCTTTTTCTCTCCGGTCGTAAGGGAGCGCTATCGTATGCAACGCCACCTGCTCATCGTATGCCTGGGAATTCTGCTACAGGCGGGATGCGCGCCGTGGACCACGCAACTCTTCCGGTCGCAAAGCCCGGCCGAGGAAAACGAACCAAGCTCGACCCGCCTGGTCCGGGACATCGCCGTTCCCTTCGGCCTGTTTCCCATTCGCGTGGAGAGCGTGGGGCTGGTGACGGGCCTGGGGGGCACGGGCAGCGACCCGGCGCCCTCGGCCGAGCGTGCCGCCCTGGTGGCCGAGATGAGCGCGCGCGGCGTGGACTCGCCCAACACCATTCTGGCCTCGAAAACGACATCTCTGGTCCTCATCCGCGCCGTGTTGCGGCCTGGTATCCAGAAGGGCGATCACTTGGACGTGGAAGTCCGCGTGCCTTCGCGAAGCGAAACCACCAGCCTGCGCGGCGGCTGGCTCATGCAGGCGCGGCTGCAGGAAATGGGGGTCATGAAGGACAACCAAATCCACAAAGGCAATACGCTGGCCCTGGCCGAAGGGCCGATCATGGTCGATCCCTCGGCGCAGCCGGGCAAAGACAATGTCTCCCTGGGCCGCGGCCGGATCTTGGGCGGTGCGCTGGCCCTCAAGTCCCGCCCCCTGGGACTCGTCCTCACCCCGGGCAATCAAACCGTGGGCAACGCCTCGCGCATTGCCAACGTCGTCAACAAGCGTTTTCACATGACGGTCAAGGGCATCCAGACCGGCGTGGCCAAGGCCAAGACCGATCAACTCGTGGAATTGGCCGTCCACCCCCGCTACAAAGACAACATCGACCGCTATGTCGAAGTCGTGCGCGCCGTGGCCGTCCGCGAAACCTCGGTCGAGCGGAGCGAGCGGCTGGAGAGCCTCAAACGGCAGTTGCTCGATCCGGCCACGGCCAATTCCGCCGCTCGGCAGTTGGAGGCCATCGGCCGCGATGCCTTGGATGCTCTGCGCGAAGGACTGACTCATAGCGACCGGGAAGTTCGCTTCTATGCGGCCGAGTCCCTGGCCTATCTCGACCAGCGCGAGGCGGCCGAGCCGCTGGCCCAGATCGCGCGCGATGAACCGGCCTTCCGCGTCTTCGCCCTCAGCGCCTTGGGGGCCATGGAAGATCCGGCCGCGTACGACCAACTCGTAGCCCTTCTGCACCAGGCCAGTGCCGAGACTCGTTACGGAGCTTATCGCGCCCTGACCTCGATGCGTCCCAACGATCCCCTGGTCCATGGCGATCCGAGCATCAAGGACTTCCATTACAGCGTGGTCGACACCAACGCCCAGCCGATGATCCACGTCACCAGCACGCGCCGGCCGGAAGTCGTGCTCTTCGGTCGCCAACAGTGGTTCGGCAGTCCCTTGTCGGTCAATGCCGGACCGCACATCATGGTCACCGGCCTCAATGCCAACGAAATCTCCGTCAGCCGTTATGTGGTCGGCCAGGCCGATCAAAAACGCACCGTGTCCTGCAACGTCGACGAGGTGGTGCGCGCGATCGTGGATCTGGGCGGGACCTACCCCGACGTCGTGCAGGCCCTCGAAGAAGCCAAACGCGTCCAGGCCCTCAATAGCCGTTTCGCCGTCGACGCCTTGCCCGAGGCGGGACGCTCCTATGTCCGCGGCAAGAAAGACGAGTTCGACTCGGCTGAGGAGGGGGGAAAAGTCGGCGAGTCCACGCCCGCCAAGGGGGACAAAGACTCGGAAAACGAACAAACACCCGCCAAAGGTCGGGGCTTCCTTGCTAAAATGATGGGACGCGGGGAGTCCTGATCGTCCCCTCTGGTTCGGCTCTGTCCTGCTCATGCTGAAGGCCCTGGAACTCCTTGGTTTCAAAAGCTTCGCCGACAAGACGCGGCTGGAGTTCCCGCGTGGCATCACCGCCGTGGTGGGACCCAACGGTTCCGGCAAGTCGAACGTCGTCGACGCCATCAAGTGGGTCCTGGGCGAGCAAAGCGTCAAAAGCCTCCGCGGCCGAGAAATGGCCGATGTGATCTTCAACGGCTCCGGCACGCGCCGTGCCCTGAACTCGGCCGAGATCACCCTCACCCTGGACAACGCCGATCACCGCCTGGCCATCGACACCCAGGAAGTCCACCTCACCCGTCGCGTCTATCGCAGCGGGGAAGGCGAATACCTCATCAATCGCCAGCCCTGCCGGCTCCGCGATATCCGCGATCTGCTGTCCGGCACGGGCATGGGCACCGAAGCCTACAGCGTCATCGAACAGGGCAAGGTCGACGTCCTGCTCCAGTCCTCGGCCAAGGACCGCCGCATCATCTTCGAAGAGGCGGCCGGCATCAGCCGCTTCAAGTCCAAGAAGCTCGAAGCCCTGCGGCGCCTGGATCGCGTGCAGCAGAACCTGCTGCGTTTGTCGGACATCGTGGAAGAGGTCGACAGCCGGCTCCGCAACGTCCGCAGCCAGGCGGCCAAAGCCCGCCGCTACAAGGAGTACAGCGACCGCCTGCAGCAATTGCGCACGCATGTGGGGCTGGTCGATTGGCGGCGACTGACCGAGCGGCTCGAATCGCTGGAAAGCGAGTGCCGTGCGATCGGCGACGATCGGGACGGCGCCCTGGCCGCGGTGGAATCGTTGGAAGCTCAACTGCTGGCCACCGATGGCGCAACCAACGAGATCAACGAGACCCTGCAGGTCTCCGAAGCCCAGATCGCCGCCAATCGCGAACGGATCGCCGCCGCCGAATCCACCGTCGAGCACGAACGCGATCGCAGCCGCGACCTGGACGAAGAAATCGCCCGGCATCGCCGCCAGTTGGTGGCCCTCAGTGCGCGCGCCGGCGATCTGCAGCAGCAGATGGTCGATACGGGCCAGTCCATGCAGGCCGCCGAACTGCAGCACCGCGACATCGCGCGCCGGCTCGCCGAAAGCGAACGCGATCTGACCGAGGTCATGGCTCAGCTCGATCGGCTGCGCTCCGAGAATCAGCAGCGCCGCGAGGCGCTGTTGGAGCAGATGCGCCAGGCGGCCGCTTTGGGCAACGAAATCAGCCGGCTCTCCTCCGAACTGGCCGCCGCCGATGCCACGCGCCAACGCGCCTCCGCGCGCGCCGCCGAGTTGGAGACACAACGTGCGCGCCTGGCCGACGAAATCGCCACGCTCCGCAACCAGCAGCAGGATCTCGCGCGCGGCCTCGATGAACAGGAGGAACTGCTCGCGCAGGCCCGCATCCGGCTCCAGGAACAACGCCAGGCGCAGACGGCCGGGCAACAGAAACTGTCCCAGATCCGCGAACATTTCAGCCGCCTCGCCGAACGAGCCAGCCTGCTGGAGGAACTGGAAAAACGCCAGGAAGGGCTCAGCGCGGGAGTCAAAGAGGTCCTCGTCCTCAGCCGCGCTTCCGACGCAGGGCCTTTCCGGCTGATCTGTGGCCTGGTGGCCGACCTGTTCCAGGTGCCCCTGGAGACCGCGCCGCTGGTGGAAGTGGTCCTCGGCCCCGCCTCGCAATACCTCGTCGCTCCCCGCTCGCCCGAATTGCTGCAGGCCGTGCAGTCATTGGCCTACCGGCTCACAGGGCGCGTGGGGTTCCTGTGGCTCGAGGAGCGCGCCGATCACGCCGTCGCCGAGCCGGACCTTCAAGGGCGGCCCGGCGTCCTGGCGCGTGTCGATCAATTCGTGCAGACCGAGGCCCGCTTCGTCCCCCTGGCCCGTCGGTTGCTGGGACGTACCTGGGTTGTCGAACGTCTGGAGCACGCCTGGGACCTGGTCGCCCAGGGCGTTGGGCCCGTCGGCTTCGTGACCCTCGCCGGCGAATACCTGGCGCCCGACGGCACCTTGGTCGTCGGCCCGCGCCAGGCCGCCACCGGCATCATCTCGCGCCGCAGCGAACTGCGCTCCCTGCAGGGGCAGATGCAGCAGTACGAATCCCAGATCCAGGAAACCCAGGCCGCCCTGGCTCGCGGCCAGCAACGGATCGCAGCCCAGGAACAGCAACTCGAAGAGCTGACCCGCGAACAACAGCAATCGCAGCAGGCCCTGGCCGACAACCGCCTCAGGGTCTCGGTGGCCGAACAGGATTCCGCGCGGCTCGACGAACAACGCGTCCAGGTGGAAGGCGAATGGCAGGCGGCCCAACAGCAGCACGCGTCGGCCGCCGAACAACTGGCTGCGGCCCAGGCTCAGCAACAGGCCGTGGAAGCGGGGCTCGCCGAGTTGCAGGCCCGCCTCGCGGCCCTCACCGGCCAGGTCACGACCCTCGAACTCCAGCAGCGCGACCGCGCGCGCGAAGCCACCGAGACCAAGGTCGAGCTGGCCAAGAGCGAGGAGCGCCTGGGCAATCTGCGCACCCGTCTGAACCAGTTCGAAGAGAGCCAACAGGAACGGCAACGCGCGATCCTCGAAGGTCGCCAGCAGTTGTCCGAGGCCCTGCAGCGTGGCCGGCAGTCGCTGTGGAATATCCTGCATGCCGAAATGGAGATCGCCGATCTCTATCTCCGCAAGGAACGCTTTGTCGCGGAAACCGCCGATCTGGTCCAACGCCGTGCCGCGCTGCAACAGCAACGCGGCGTGTTGATGGCCGACGCCCAGAGAATTCGCGGCCGAATCCGCAAAATCGAAGAGAAGCTGCACACCAAGCAGTTGGAGGCCAACGAAGTCCGCCACGAACGATCGGCCCTCGCCGACCGCTTGCGCGAGGATTACGGCGTGGAACTGGCCGCGCAAGAGAGCGAGCCTACAGCCGAGGAGCAACTTCAGCGCGACGAAGTGCAGCAGGAAATCGATGACTTGCGCCGCAAGATCAACCACCTGGGCAATGTGAACCTGGAGGCCCTGGAAGAGTTGGATCAGTTGGACACCCGCTACCAGTCCCTCTCGGCCCAGTACCAGGATCTGACCGGCGCCAAGGCCGCGCTGGAAAAGATCATCGAGAAGATCAATGTCGACAGCCGGCGGCTCTTCGTCGAAACGCTGCAAACGGTCCGCGAACACTTTCAAACCCTCTTCCGCGACCTCTTCGGCGGTGGCCGGGCCGATATCGTGCTGGAAGAAGGCGAAGACATCCTGGAGACCGGCATCGAGATCGTCGCTCGGCCCCCCGGCAAGGAACCGCGCAGCATCTCGCTGCTCAGCGGCGGCGAGAAGACCATGACCTGCGTGGCCCTCCTGCTGGCCATCTTCCGCAGCCGCCCCAGCCCCTTCTGCGTCCTGGACGAAGTCGACGCCGCCCTGGACGAGGCCAACATCGATCGCTTCACCAAGGTCCTGCAAGACTTCCTCAAGTGGACCCAGTTCATCATCGTTACCCACTCCAAGAAAACGATGACCTGCGCCAATCAGATCTACGGCGTGACGATGCAGGAGTCGGGCGTGTCGAAGCAGGTCTCGGTCCGCTTCGAGGATGTCAGCGACGACGGCCACATCAGCCAGAAACGCCTGGCCGAGGCCGAGGCCGAAGAAGCCGCCCAGGCCCGGCAGAACGGTCAGGCCGAAGAAGCCGCCTGAATCGAGCCGCCATCACCCGCGCAACGGCGCCCCTCGGCGCAGTCGCTCGCTTCGCCTGCCGCGACCGTCTCGCCTGCGTGCCCTCTCAGGTTCCGCCGTGAACGCTCCCCTCGCGCGCGAGGCGGGGGGGCCGAGGGGAGGGGACTTGCGATTCCTGGAGGTCTACGACTCCACAAGTGAAGCCACCCTCACCCCGGACCAGCCGGTTCAATCCTCGTGCGTCTTCCCCTGCCAGGCGGCGCTGGAGAAGGCAACGCGCACCGCGCGCAGGCGCGCCCACGATTTCTCAAATGGAGCCGCGCTCACCCCGGCCCTCTCCCGGCGCGCGAGAAAACGAACCTGCTGACGGCCTCTCAGATCCCGCCCAGCACGAACCGTTGCAGCACGTATCCCAGCAAGCCCGTGGCCGGGATGGTCAGCACCCAGGTCCACACCATCCGCGCCACCACGGTCCATTTCACGGCCCCCAGCCGGCGCGTGGCCCCCACGCCCATGATCGAAGCCGAGATCACGTGCGTCGTCGACAAGGGGATGCCCATGTGGCTGGCCACCTGAATCACCGCCGCCGCCGTGGTCTCCGCGGCGAAACCGTGGACCGGCTGCAGCTTGACCATGCTGTGCCCCAGCGTGCGGATGATCCGCCAACCCCCGGCCGCCGTGCCCGCCGCCATCGTCAGCGAGCAGACGACTTTGACCCACGTGGCAATCTCGAACTCGGGCGTTTGCAGGAAGTGTAGCCAGCCGGGAAGGCTGCCAAACAAATCCCCCTGCGTGCCCGCAAACAGCGCCAGGGTGATGATCCCCATCGTCTTCTGGGCGTCGTTGCTCCCGTGGCTAAGGCCCATCAGCGAGGCGCTCAGCAGTTGCAGCCGGCCAAAAATGTTGTTGACCTGCCGGGGCCGCCAGTTCTGCAGCAGGACCAACAGAATCCCCATCACCACAAAGCCCAACAGCAGGCCCAGGGCCGGCGACAGCATCATGGGCAGGACCACCTTCGGCCACAGCCCTTCGACCTGCTGCGTCACGGGGTTCACCACCGACCAGCGGATCACGTCCAATCGACCACTGGCCGAAGCCACCGCCGCGCCGCACAAACCGCCGATCAAGGCGTGACTGGAACTGGACGGCAACCCCAGCCGCCAGGTGGCCAGATTCCAGATCACGGCCGCCACCAGGGCGCTCAGCAGCGTGTGCAGGGTGATGCCTTCCGTCTCCACCAGGCCCCGGCCGATCGTCGTCGCCACCGCGGTTCCCATCAGGGCGCCGATCAAGTTGCAGACCGCCGCCATCAGCACGGCCTGCCGGGGCATCAGAACGCGCGTCGAGACCACCGTGGCGATGGCGTTGGCCGTGTCGTGAAAGCCGTTGATGTACTCGAAGACCAGCCCGAGCAGGATTACGCCGAACACCAGGGTCATCGCCGCCGCTTTCCGCTCAGGAGTTCTTCAGCACAATCTGGAAAACCACATTGCCCGCGTCGCGGCAGCGATCGATGACCTTTTCCAGAAGCTCGAGCAGATCGCGGAGCACGATCATTTGCAGCGCCTCGTACTGGCCGCCATACAGCTCTTGCAGCAGCGAGAGCATGAGCTTGTCGGCCTCCCCCTCATACTGGTGCAGTCGGTCGTTGTCCGCCTGCACGACATCCAACTGCGGGTGGCGCAGATGCC
The DNA here is from genome assembly GCA_937889015.1 of uncultured Planctomycetales bacterium. Lineage (GTDB taxonomy): Bacteria > Planctomycetota > Planctomycetia > Pirellulales > Thermoguttaceae > CALARR01. The sequence goes on from CALARR010000255.1 coordinate 7,759, forward strand.
GGACCATATCGCCCAGCGTATCGGTGGCCTGTTGCAGCAGCACCGATTGGCGTTCGAAGAGCTCGACTCTGAAATGCGGCTGAAGAAGGAACAGACGCTCGGCAAACTTCTTGATCACCTTGGGAATTCGCGACAAGGCACAAGACAACGCGTCGATGTCCTCGCGCTCGAAGGGCGTGATGAACGTGTTGCACACCAGACGGCTGATTTGCTCCCGGATGCGCTTGTCTTCCTTGCGGAAACCAACGAACCGTTCCAGGCTCTGGCCGTTTCCGGGGGCCTTGATCAGTTCGCGTACGGCTTGCGCCGAGCGTCGCGCCTCGTCCGCGCTGGCCTCCAGCAAATCGAAGAAGCGATCCCCGCGACCAATCAGACGCTGTAAGGACAACATATAGGTATTCGAGACCCAAACTTGGGCAGAATTGCGATCGGCGCCACCCCCCAGCCTCTCCAGCCAGATTGGATGGTCCCGTGAAACCACATCGCCGCCCTGTCCTGTTCCCGGCTCATCGCGCCACGCCCCGAACGCCAGGGAGCTGGCGGCACAGAGTCGCCAGGATGTTTAGGGCGGCTTCAGAAGCTGGTTAACCTAACAGACGGCTAACACAAAGCTAACAGATATTGGCCAAGAATGCACGCACCCCCACCAGTGGAGTGGTGATACCCCCGGTTCCCCAGGAGCCTTGATGCTGCAAGAATGGCGGAAACCGGTTGTTCTGGGCAATCCACGCGGCTTTGACCGCGCGTTTCAGGTCCTACGAACGTTCGTTCCCTGGACCCATCTGCGCTTCCGCCCACGCGGCCAACTGCTCGCGCGAAATCTTCGCGTTGTGACGTACGTCGACCGGAAAGGCTGGATGCAGAAGGATGGCCTCGATCGGCCGGGTCAGTTCGCTGGCCTGCCCCAATTGCCGCGCTTCCTCCAACAGCTTGGTTCTGGCGGCTGCCGACTGCAGCAACGTCCGGTCTTTCGGCTCCAGCACGATCACCGGCTGCTGCGACCCGCGCACGCCCACTCCCACCAGCGCGCTCCGCGCCACCTGCGGATGCTGATTGAAGATCGCCTCGCAGCAGATCGTGTACATCGGCCCCTGGGCCGTCAGCACACGATGGGCCAGCCGGCCGCAGAACCAGAATCGTTCTTCCACATCCAGGTAACCCACGTCGCCCATGCGGTGCCAGATCGTGTCCCCATCGCGGACCTTGCCCAAGACGTTCGCCTCGCGCCCCGTGAGGTACTGCCGCGTGACCACCGGCCCGCGCACGATCAACTCGCCGATCTCGCCCTGAGGCAAGGGCTCCGCGTCGGCCATGCTGGCAATCGGGCCATCGACCTCGCGAATCACCTTCCACTCGATGCGTGGGAAGCGATGGCCCACACACACGCCGGCCCCTTGCGCGGTGGCCGCGGCCGTTGAGCCCAGCACCAGGCTCGATGAGGCCGACGCCACCGGCAGCGACTCGGTCGCCCCATAGGGCGTGTGTACTTCTCCTTCCGGATGGATGCACTTCTTCATCGTTGCCAGCACCGTGCTGGGCACGGGCGCCCCGGCCGAAAGCACGCGCCGCAACGTGGGCAGTTGGATGCCATGCGCCTGGCAATAGGGCCCCACGCGCGCCCAGATCGCCGGCGAGCCAAAGGCCTGCGTGGCCTGCCAGTCGTGAATCGCTTCCACAATCTTGGCCGGGTCGGCCTGGGCCGGTCGCGAAGGATTCATGTCCGGAATGACCGCCGTCACCCCCATGGCGCAGTTGAACAGGCCGAACAACGGAAAGCAGGCCAGATCAATCTCGCCCGGCTGGATGCCGTAAAAGTCCCGGATTTCGTCCACCTGGGTGTCGAAGTTGCCGTGGCAATACAACACGCCTTTGGCCGGCCCGGTGCTGCCGGTGGTGAAGATGATCGCGGCCGGATCCTCGGCCGCGGTGGCCACCGGAATGTCCGCCGAGAGCGGCGTGCGGCGCAATGCCTGCAACGTGGTTCCGCCCCAGAACCATCGTCGCCCCACGGTGGCCAGAAAACGAATCTTGGGAAATCGCCGTCGAAAGACCCACCGCACCGCCTGCGCCAGGGGGATGCCGATAAACCCCTCCGGCTCGGCCTCCGCCAGGCAATGCAGCAGCCGCCGCGCGCCCATGCCCGGGTCGATGAGGATGATCACCGCCCCTGCCTTGAACAGCGCGAACACCAGGCTGATGAAATCGATCCCCGGACGGACCATCAACGCCACACGCATGCCCGGACCAACACCGCTCCGCCGCAAACCGGCGGCAATCCGATGGCTGTCCTCCTCCAACTGGGCAAAGCTCAGGCTTCGATACTGCCGTTTGCCCTGCCGGTCGTACTGGCCCGGTTCGACCACGGCCACGCACTCGGGCATGGCCCGCGCCGTGACGCTCAGCCGAGCAGCCACATTGACGACCGACGAACGCGCCTCTGTCATGCAGGAACCCTTATCGAGACTCGGCCCAACGGACATGGGGCGAGATTCTTCGCAAACTACTCACATCTGCCGCAGATCGTGCGGCAGGATTGGTCCAGCCAAGAGTGTAGTTGACCGGCCCGTGGATGTACACACGGATTGCGCATTATTGGGTCCTGCATCGCCGCAGTGCGGCGACGATGCGCCCTTCGTGTTGGCAGGTTCCGCTCCTGGGCCCTCGGCTTGAACCCCTCTCTGCGCCGGCCTAACATGATGACATCGGCGGTCGGTCATCAGGCCGCCTCAAGGCCGACGCGGCCAAAGATCAGGGAGAACTCGTCATGCGCTGGTTGTCGATGCTCGCCGTCCTCGTCGCCCTGCAATCGCTTGCCGCCGCCGCCGATGTGCCCTGGTGGAACGCCCAGTGGCGATATCGAACCACGATCGCCTGTCCCAGCCCCTGTCGCGATCCGAACGTTGCGCCGGTCGAAGTGCCGGTCGATTTCGCCGGGCTTCTGCGGCAGGCCGGCGTCAGCGAACCGTTCGACCCGGCCTCCGTGCGCGTCGTGCCCTGCGGCGTCGCGCAGGCGGCCGAGATTCCCTGCGCATACCGGCAGGAGTCGGCTCCGATGGCCTCCGCTGCGCAGGCCTACCTGACGTGGTTCGCTCGGCCTGAGTTGGGGCGCTGCGCTGCCTACGACGTCTACTTCGACACGCGCTCGCGAGGCATCGCCGCCGCCCACGACTCTCCGGCATCGCTCCCGCCGGAAAACCTGCTGGCCAATGCGGGCTTTGAAGAAGTCGACCAGGGCCAGCCCCGCGCCTGGCTCGTGTCGCGTACCGACCTGGTGCGTCTGCAACGCCACGAGCAGACGCAGGGTCGGCAGTCGCTGGCGATCGTCGTCGACGAGAACACTCCCCCCAAAACCGCTCGCGAGGTTACGGTCTCGCAGACGGTCGACGTGCGCCCCTTCGCCGGGCAGGAAATGGTCTTCCAATGCGACCTGCTGGCCCATCGCGCCGCCTACGGCGCGCCCGTGTCGATCCAACTTCGCCAGGCACGCGCCGACGGCTCGCCGATCGGCGCCTGCGCCGTCGATCCGCGCTGGCTGACCATCGAGTTGGCGCAGGGCCAACTGGTCCAGTTCTGCGAACGGGGCCGATTCGATCCCGAAGCGGCCAGCCTCGATGTCCGCGTCCTGTTCCGTTGTCAGGTGACCGACGAGGACACAGCACGGCCGGTCGAGGGCCCCGAATCGTATTTCACAGTCTTCCTGGATCGGGTGGTCGTGCGCCCGGGGCAGCGCTGGCCCTGGCCGGCCGCCAGCCGCGCCGGGTTTGCCACCGGCGCTTTGCCCGACGCGCCCTTGAATCTGGGCCTGGATCTGACGGGCCAACGACGCTTGATCTTCAACGGCGCCTCCGAAGCCACGCTCACCACCGGCCAACGCGATCCCGGTCCGCAATCCGTGCACTGGGGCCTGGTCGCGGGCACGTTGGAGTTCTGGTGCCAGCCGCATTGGAATACCGACGACGGCATCGAGCACGTCTTCTTCGAAGGCGTGGCCTATGGACACCGCCAACAGTCGCTGCTCCGCAAGCTGGACAAACGCGGTGGGAATCAACTTGAGTTCGCCATCGCCGACTCCAACGGCAAGTTGCACAAGGTGCGCGGAGCGGCCTCGTTCCGTGCCGGGCAATGGCATCATCTGGCCGCCACCTGGGATCTCTCCCGGGCCCATCTGCAACTCTTCGTCGACGGCAAGCCCGTGGCCGCGCAAGGCCCCGACGCCAGCGGTTGGCCCTGCAGTCTGACTGCCGCCGCAACGGAAAAACGCACCGGCATGGGCATCGGCGAAGAGGATCAACGCAGCTTGCCCATGCAAGCCTTTGTCGGCGGCGACCACAAGGCAGCAGCCGAGGGCGCGGCCGAAGCCGTCCTGGACGAGCTGCGCATTTCGGACGTGGTTCGCTATGCCCATCCGTTTGCCCCTTCGCGCAGCGAACTGGCGCTGGACAATCACGCGCGAGCCTTGTTCCACTTCGAGAACGAGCGCGACGGGGGCCACGCTGGCGACGATCGCTTCGTGCGCGGCCATCTGTGCGTCGAATTGCCGCCCCAACAGGAGTCGGCGCCGCTCGAAACACGGCACGACGGCCAGATCCAACGCCGCATGCTGGTCGTGGCTCCGCACGCCTCGGCCGAGCGGTTCGAGGCCAATCGGGCCGAAAATCGCCTCACCGTCACACGCCCCTGGATTCAGCCGCCCGACCCGCGGTTCGTCGAGCACCGGCCGTGCAGCGTGCAACGGATCGTTCGCGCCGGCGACGAGTCCTTCACGCTTTCCGTAAGCGGCGACTACGAGCCGCGCATGGGCTCCGTGAGCTACGAATTCGCTGAACCGGCCGCCGCCGCGACCAGCCTGCTGCCACATTGGCTCGCCAACGACAACGTGCTGCCGCTGAGCCCTGCCACACTCCGCGAAACGCTGCCCGGCCAAGGCAAACCCGACCTGGATAAGGCCTTCCAAGCCTTCAAGTATGCCCTCCAAACCACCAACTACTACAACGCCGGCTACTGCGAAACAATTGGCACGCGGCATCGCGAGCGAGTGGCCTACACGCTGATCAAAGCCCTGAATATCTATCCCTTCGATCAGTGCGGGCCGCTGAACCACACACTCCGCAAACTGTTCCTCTGTGCGGGAATCTCGTCGAACGACGCATCCGGCACGCATCACCAGTTCGAGCAGGCCTTCTACGATGGCGCCTGGCGATTGTTTGACCTCTCCCCGCGCAAATACTGGCTCAATCGCGACAACGTCACGCTCGTGGGCCGGCGCGGGATCGAGGAAGATCCGTACCTGAAAATCCGCCAGGGTGGCGATGTGTGCGCCTGGCTCCGTGGCCGGGCCTCCTCCACGCGATTCGGCGCTGCGGTTCGCCCGCACAGCATGGACTTCCCGTTGCGGCCTGGCGAACGCGCCAGTCTGTGCTGGCACAACGAGGGACGCTGGTTCGAGATGACCGGCAAACGGCAGCCCTTGCCGCTGGCTATGGTTCCCCCCATGTTCGGCAATGGCGCGATCCTCTATGAACCCGCCCCGGGAGACGCCACGCACTTGGAAGGCCTGGAAATCGCTCGGGCTTCCGACGGACGCAGTCGGCTGCACGCCCAAGACGCATCTGCCACCGCCGCGCTCGTCTATCGGGCCAGGTGCCCCTACATCTTCTCCGACGCCGTGGTCTGCGGCGACTACACGGCCCAAGCCCCCGGGGCCGTGCGCCTGGCCGTCTCCTTCGATGAAGGCCGGGCCTGGAACGAGGTCTGGCGCAGCCCGGATAGGGCCGGCACGCTGGCCGTGGAACTGGGCCAGCAAGTCACGGCCCGCTATGCCTATTGGCTGAAGCTGGAACTGGCGCCCGGCCAAGGGGCGGAGGTCCGCGCGTTCCAGGTCCGGAGCACGTTGGTGGTCTCCCCCTTGTCGTTGCCGGGCCGGTTGGCGCTGGGCGAGAACCGCATCCGCTTCGTGGGAGCGACGCCCTCCGCGCCGATCCAAACCGTCTGCCGCTGGGCCGAACGCCACCGTAGCGACCTGGGCGTGTCGCTCAACACCCTGAGCTTCTATACGGCCGGCGACGACCTGCACCGCAATCTGCTGGTCGTTCCGCCCGATGGCGAAGCCTCGCTCCGCGCAACGTTTCTCGGCACGCCTGTCGAGGCCGTGGCCACCCTCGATGGTCTGCCCGCCGGATGGACTTGCCGCCCTCTGGCGGCCAACGCCACCATCGCTCGGCCTGGAGCTTCCAGCACCGTGGAAATGACCGTTCGGGCCGCCGGCTCGCAGCCAGGCGAAATCCGTCGCTTGTATCTGGCGATACGTCACGCCGGCGGTGTGCGTCGCGTTCCGCTGGATGTGCTGGTCGCCGAGGCCCCCTTGATCCGTGAGGCAGAAACGGCCGACGCGATGTCCGGTGACGTGTCGTCGACCGAAGTCCCCGAACTCAGCGGCGCGGCTTGCGCTCAGTTCCAGGGCTCGGGCCGTCTGACGTTCCAGCTTGCACCGCCCAAGAAAGACCGCTACGCGTTGTGGCTGCGCGCACGGTGGGAACCGGAAAGCAGCACGCAGATGACGCTCACCCTGGACGGGGCTCCACCGCGCCCGCTGCAAGCGACCGGCATGATCGGCTTTTCGGATTGGACCAATCCCAAGCAGGCTCATACCAAGATGTTCGCCCATTTCGGCGAACAGTACGCACACTGGGCCTGGTATCGCGTCCCGGATCTGGCGCTCTCGCCCCAGACGCAGCGTCTGGAACTGTCGGCCTCGCGCGGCGCGTGCCTCGACGCCCTGCTGATCCTGCCCCAGAACAGCCAGATGGACCGTGCCGCGATGAACCTGCTGCAGAACTGGAACTACGCCCCCTGGCGCAACCCGCTGTAGCCGGCAAGAAAGGCGGTTTCTGCCCGCGCGCACGTCTCCGCCTGGCGCCTCCGGCCGCAAACGTCGCGGTCTACGGCGCCAGGCTCACGCACAGAAGTTCCTTGTCGTTCCGCACGAACAGACACCGCTGCGCAAAGGCCGGATGGCTCCACACGACCGATCGGCCAAACACCTTGTTGGTCGGATCGATCACGTGGGTCCGGCTCAGTTCCTTGTAGCGCTGCGGCGAGAGCCGGGCCAGGATCAGGTCGCCCGTCTCGCTGAACAGGAAGAACCGCTCCGCGTGCTTCACCAGGAACGCCGTGCCGTACCGTCCTCGGCGCTCGCCAAGCGTGGGCTGGGTCGTCTCCCACAACCGCTGGCCGTCTTTCATGCTCGCCGCCATCAGGGCCCCCGAGTTCGCGTCGCACCCGTAGATCGTGCCCGATTCCAGGAAGGGCGTGCTCGTGCCGCCGTACAGGGCCGTCTTGGCCTGTCCGCGCCATACGATCTCGGCGGCGGGCTTGGATTCGGCCAGTTTTAGCAGCACGCCCGCGTTGCCGAAACCGGACACGAACAGATGTGCGTCCAGCTTGCGCGGCGTCGTGATCGACATCCCGAAACTCGGCTGCAGCGGTACGGACCAATACGGCCGGCCGCTCTCGGGATCAAGGGCGTTGATGGCTTCGCCGTGCCAGATCAGCAGTTGGCGGATGCCCCCCTGTTCGATCATGGTCGGCGGACAGTAGCCCTGCTCGCTGGCCGACAGCGATCGCCACACTTCCCGGCCCGTGATCTTGTCGAAGGCCACGGCCACGCTCCCCTCACCCCCCACCACGCAGAACAGGCGGTTGCCGTCAACCAGCGGATGCGCGGCCACGCCCCACATCGGTGTCTCGGCCTTGTACTCCTTGGCGAAATCCTTGCTCCACAGCACCTTCCCGTCCTGCGCGGCTAGGCACCACAGGTTCCCTTCCGCACCCAAGGCGTACACGCGGTCTCCGTCGACCGTGGGCGTGCAGCGCGGGCCGCCGCCGAACGACACGTGGTACGGTCGATCGTATTGGTGCTTCCATAGCAGCTTGCCGTTGCCGGCGTCGAAGCACAACACGCGCTCGGTGCCTTGCAGCCGGTCTCGCGCGCCGGGGTTATTGCGGATCTCGCCCTCGCGGCGCACGTAGTCCATCACGTACACCCGGCCCGCGGCCACCGCCGGCCCCGAGTACCCCAGTTCGACGGCCGCGCGCCATTGGACCGGCAAACCCGCGGCCGGAATTCGCTCCAGAACGCCCAACTCGCGCCACACGGCATCGCGTTGCTCGCCCAACCACTGCGGCCAGTCGTCCGCCAAGGTCAGTCCCGGCAAGATCGCCCACAACAGCGCTGTCCCGAAGCCGATTCGCATCTCAGCACTCCTTACTGATTCCAGGACTCGACGGGCACCTCCCTCATGCACCGCGCTCCAGAGGGCGCACGACTGGGTGCGACTCGACGCGTTCCACTCCGGCTCTACACCGACGCTGCGGCCATTTGCGCTGCCAGCACTTGCTGCGTGGCGACCAGGGCCGTGCGCGCCTTGAGACAGGCCTGGCGAAAAACCTCCGGCCGGCCCACGCCGCTGAGGCGAAACACCTCCTGCCCCTCGCGGCGGAAGATCATCTCGCCGCAGTGCAGCCAATCCTGACCCGGGCGCAACTCCACGTCGATCGCGTCAAAGGCCTCCAACGCAATGCTGCTGCCTTCGACCGGCTTGAGCCCTTTGTCGATGACGATCCGGCGATTGGTGAGCCGGTACCGGCGCGACACAAAGGGCATCAGTTGCCAGAAGAAGACGACCAGGGCCACGGGAATCGTGGCCGCAGCCAGCGCCTTTCCCATCAGCCGAAAGAAGTCCCAGGATGGCGCGAAGCCGGCCAGTCGTCCCACCCACCGACCGGCAACCGTTGCGCCAATCGTGGGCCAAATCGTGGCAATCGTCGATTCGGGAAGCATACAGTCTCAATAAGGGGATGAGTCTCAAAGGTACACCGCAAGGCCCCCGCCTTGCCCACGCCATCCAACCGCGCCCGCTAGCCCGGACTATTCATGGCTCTATTGAAGCCTGAAGCGCAAGCGAAGGCAAAAACCACGAGTTACCCTCGCTTGCGCTCCGATCGCGCAGTCTGCTTTGGAACATCCTGGGCCATGAATAATCCGCGCTAGATGAACCGCCCGACTCGGCGGTCACCTGGTCAAGGCACTCTTGGGGCGAACGGCCAGACCAACTATACACGGCTCTCGCACGTCGGGTCAGCTTGGACCGCATTCGGCGAATTATAGAGGCACATGGATGGGGCCGCAATTGCCGGCGCGGCCTGGGGGTGGCAAGTAATCCCGACAGGGCGGAGAACGAGTCACTGCTGAGCGATAGCGAAGAATCTCCCGGGTCGTGCCGATGATCGTGATCCGTATGCCCCCTGGCGGCAACGGCCCAGCGAATCTCGCCAGGCGCCACCGCCGTGATAGCCCGCTATCGCCCCCCGGCCTCCAGTCGCCTTCCGATCGCCCCCTTTCGATCGTAACCTTTGGATGGCGAACGTGTTGCAGCCCACGATCGCCCGTCTTGCCAATCCCTCGAATGTTTGACGCGACCTACCCGGCAATTTACAATGGACTACGGTCATGGGCTGCATGGGAATCATCGAATCTGGCGGTCGTGGTCTGGACTAGCGGCGGGAGAAATGCGTGATGAGCGAGTCTAGCTCGACCAGTCCTCCGCCTGCGCCCGGGCCAAACACCCCAAACACACAAGGGCAACCGCCGCCCCCCCCAAGCCAGCCCGGCTCGCCAGACGCCCGTCAAGCGGCCGCAAGCCCCACGATCGGCTTCGACACGCGCGGCTCGTCGATCACGCGCCCTGCCTCCCAGGCTTCTCCACCGCCTCAGCCCGGGGTGGTCGAAGAACCGGCCACGGTGATCTCGCGCCAACCGCCCATCGCCCCGGTCGACGTGCTGGAAGAGACCTCCAGCCTCACCAAGTGGCGGCTGATGGCCGGCGAACGGTTAGGCCATTTCGAACTGCTGGACTACGTGGGCGGCGGCGGGATGGGACGTGTCTTCCGGGCACGGGATCTCCGCCTCAATCGCGTCGTGGCCCTCAAGATCCTCGTTCCCGAGCAGGCCGCCGACCCCAACACGCTCCAACGCTTCCAGACCGAGGCCCAGTCGACCGCCAAGCTCGATCATCCGAATATCGCGCGCGTGTACTACGTGGGCGAAGATCGCGGCATCCCCTTCATCGTCTTCGAGTTTGTGGAGGGGATGAACATCCGCGATCTGGTGGCCAAAAAAGGCCCCTTGCCGCTGGCCGAGGCCCTCAGCTACACCCTGCAAGTCACCGAGGGGCTCTCGCACGCCGCCTCGCGCGAGGTCGTGCATCGCGACATCAAACCCTCCAACGTCCTCGTCACGGCGCAGGGAATCGCCAAGCTGATCGACCTGGGCCTGGCGCGCCTGCAGCGCTGGGACGGTCCGGCCGGCGAACTCACCGCCACCGGCGTGACCCTCGGCACGTTCGACTACATCTCGCCCGAACAGGCACGCGATCCGCGCATCGCCGACGTGCGGAGCGACATCTACTCCCTCGGTTGCACCTTCTTCTACATGCTCACCGGCCGGCCCCCCTTTCCCGAAGGGACCATGCTGCAGAAACTGCTGCAGCACCAGGGGGACCAGCCGCCCGATGTCCGGCAGTTCCGCGGCGATCTGCCCGAGGAGCTTTCGCGCGTCTTGCGCAAGATGCTGGCCAAAGATCCGCGGCATCGCTATCAGGATCCCACGCAACTGGCCGAAGAACTGCTGGTGCTGGCGCAGCAAGTGGGCATGCAGCCCCTGCGCGCCAACAGCATCTGGAGCGGCCCCCGCTCCGAACAGGTCTCCTTCTGGGAACGCCATCTGCCTTGGATGGCCCCCACCGCCGCCCTGTTGTGCATCGTCCTCATTCTCGATCTGGCCACCGGCCGCCGCAACGAGCCGCTGCCCCCGCCGCAAATCACTGCGGGCAATGAACTGGAGGGCTTGGAGCCCTACCTGGACCAAGGCCCCGCCATGCCCGAGGAAAACGAGCCCAAGCAGGACGCGCCAGCCGCCACCGGCGCCGCGGCCATGGGCCCCGTGAACGACGTGCCCGAGCCCGCCGCCGGCATCGTTGGGCAACCTCCCGCAGAAGCCAAGCCAGCGCCGCTCCAGTCCCCTCCCACACCGCCGGCCGAGACGGCCCTGGCCGGCACTCCTGCCCCGCGCACTGCCGCCAAGCCTAGCGGGCTGATTGTGGTCGCCGACCAGGTGAGTGGCGACAAGGAATACACCTCGTTGACGGCCGCCTGCAGCGCAGCGGTCAACGGGGATGTCATCGAACTCCGCTACAACGGCCGCCGCGAGTATCGCCCCATCTCGCTCACCAACGTCCGCCTCACCATCCGCGGCGCCGAGGGTTTTCGGCCGGTCATCGCCTTTCTGCCCACCGACACCGAGCGTTTTCGTCAGGCCATGATCACGGTCAGCGCCAGTCGCCTCACGCTGATCAATCTGGTCATCGAGTTGGACCTGCCGCGCGATCTGCCCGCCGAACGCTGGTCGTTGTTCGAGTTGCTCGGCGGCGAGTTGATCCGGCTGGAAAAATGCTGGCTCACGATCCGCAACCCCATGCCGCGCATGGCCGACTATCCGCAGGATGTCTCGTTCTTCCGCCTGCGTCCGCCGCCGGGCGCGGAACTGTTGGAGACCACGTCTGCCCCTTCCGCTCCGGCCGCCATCCGCCTGGAGAACTGCGTCGCACGGGGTGAAGCGGTCTTCCTCCGGGCCGATAATGTCGAACCCGTGGACCTCACCTGGGAGAACGGCCTGCTGGCCACCAGTGAGTGTCTTCTGGCCTCCGAAGGCGGGCGCACTCCTCCCACCGCCGGCAACAGCCGGCAAATCACCCTGCAGCATCTCACCGCCGTGCTCCGCCGCGGCTTGTGCCGTCTGTCGGTCTCCTCGTCGGCCCCACACCAACTCATGACCCGGTTCCAGGCCTTTGACAACATCCTCGTCGGCGCCCCCACCGCATCCCTGGTGGAACTGTCCGGCACCGACAGCAGCGAGGACTGTCAAGCATGGCTGGAATGGAACGGGGTCCGCAATTTCTACCAGGGTTGGAACGCCTTCTGGTCTTTCCTGTCGGCTGACAGCCGCACCCCCCAAACGATTGATTTCAACGGATGGCTGGCACGCTGGGGCCAGCGCGAGAGCCTGGCCGAATCGAATCAGGTCCTGTGGCGCAAACGGCCGGCGGACGATCGAGCCGCCCACACGCTGCTCCCCGCCGACTTCGCCTTGAATGAGTCGGCGACTCCCAATCCAGCGCGCCAAGCGGCCAGCGATGGCGACGACGTGGGCATGAAGGTCGAGACGATCCCCCCGGCTGCCGAGACGGCTGAGGCCGCCAGCAAACCCACACCGCATCTCTAAAACCCGCATCCTCTCCATCTGGTGGCTGCGGTGTCTAGGCAAACTCTTCCGCAAGAGAGTTTCTGGAGAACTGGGCCAAGTCTGCCGATTATTCGTTCTGCGCATCCCGACGTTTGCGCGCATACGCCTCGCAACGACCTTTGCGGGGGGGCGGGCGGCGTCCTGAGGATGCAGGTGGCCAACGGGTTGAACGAATCCACCTGGCGCGGAGGATGGCGGCGGACGGCGCTCCGCGGTCCCCTCCCGGCTCGGTGGTCTCTCGTTCTGGCGCCCCCGTGGCCCCAGGCACTATGGAGAACCACCGGCCATGAGGGCCAACACACCGTGGATGCACACTCGCCGTCGCGCACTGCTGGCGGTCTTGTGTTCAGTGTTGCTGTGGGGTCCGCCACGCGAGGCACGCTGCGCGGAAGGCGCCTTCCATCCCTACGTCCTGCGCCATGCCAAGGCGGTTGACGTGGAGCCGTCGCTGGCCAGGCTCCTGCCGCAAGGCACCGAGATCCTGGCCGACCAGCGCGGGAATCGAATCCTCGTTCGCGGCTCGCAGAGCACGCTGCAGCTTGCCGAGACCGCCATTCAGTCCTTGGATCAGCCGAAACCCGCCACGCCGGCCCAGGTCGAACCGGTCCTCAAATCGTACCCGTGCCCCTCAGGCGATGTGGCCAACGCGGCTGCCTGGTTGCGCAACGAGGTGGCCGATGCTCGGATCCGCGTGGCCTCCGATCCGCGCACCAAGCAGATTCTGGTCCTCGCTCCGGCCGAGATGCAGCCGCAGATCGCCCGGCTCTTGAGCGGCGCGCCCAACGCCGCGCAGCCTGGCCCGGCGTCCACGGCGGCCCCGCGCCAAACGTCGCACGCCGCAAACCAGCAACGGATCGCGCTGCAGTTCATCGCCCCGGAGCAAATCGCCCAGGCCCTGGTCGAATCGCTGGGGCCGCGGATCGCGGCCGTGCAAGGCGCCCCGGCCGGTGTCTCGGCGTTTCGCGTCACGGCCGGCGAAGGCGAGGCCATCGACATCGCGATCGAACACCCCACGCGCCAAGTCGCGATCCAAGGATCGGGCGCCCTGGCCGAGAGCTGCGAGCGACTGGTTCGCGCCTTGGACGCCGCGCGCGGACCGGCCCAGGATCGCAGCACGCAACTCGTTTCGTTGAAGACCACGCGCCCCGCCGACGCGCAGCGCGCCGTGGCCGCCATCCAAACCGCCAATCAATCCCGTTCCGCAGCGGACGAAACCGCGCCCCCTGCGCCCCAGAATCCGGGCGCCCGCCTGGCGATGCTCTTCCAGCGTCCGCCCGAGGCCGGCGAGCCCGAACGCCCCCAGGCCGAGGCGCGCGGCCCGCACGCCGATGCCAGCGGCCTGGTCGGCCCCGTGCAAATCGAAATGCTGGAAGGCCTGGACGTGCTCATCGTGCGCGGCCACCAGCGCGACGTGGACCAGGTCATGCAGATCATCCAGCAGATCGAACGGCTCAGCGCCGAGACCGAGCCGGTGATCGAAATCTACACCATGCAGCAAGCCGATGGCGAGCCCATCGCCACCTTGGTCAACCAGATCTACAGCGCCATCTACTCCCCGCGCCTGGGCAGCGTGACCATCACCCCGTTGGTCAAGCCCAATGCCCTGTTGTTGATCGGTCGCGTCGAGAATGTGCGCACGGCCATCGAACTGGTGCGGCGTCTGGACCAGCCGGTTTCGCCCGAGAACCAGTTCCGCGTCTTCGCCCTGCGCCACGCCTCGGCCACGCAGGCCGCCACCACCGTCCAGGAACTCCTCAGCACGCGCACCGGCCTCTCCGCCCGGGCCCGCGTCACGGCCGAGTATCGCACCAATTCTCTCATCGTCCAGGCCAGCCCGCGCGATATGGCCGAAGTCGAGGCCCTGGTCAAGAGCATCGACGTGCCCAAGAGCGAGGCCGCCAACGACCTGCGCATCTTCAAACTGCAAAACGCCTTGGCCACCGAGATGGCCGCCATCCTGCAGAATGCCATCGCCGGGCAAACGACGGGGCAAGGCGCCGGCCAGGCCGGACAACGCGCCGGCCAACAGGCCGCCCAGCCCATGGCCCAGCAGTCCCCCTTCTCCGGCATGCCCGGCGCCGGCGCGCCCGGCCAGATGCCGACCCAGCCGGGCGCCACGACAACCTCCAGCCAGCGCACCGCAAGCGACGCCAAGTCCTTGATGCTCCGCTTCCTCACCGTCGACGCCAAGGGGCAACGCCTGCTCAGCTCGGGCATCCTCAGCGACGTGCGCGTCACGGCCGACGCGCGCGCCAATGCCCTGGTCGTCTCCGCCCCGGCCGAGAGCATGGAACTCATCGGGGCCCTGATCAACGAACTCGACAGCCATCCCGCCACCGATGCCCAGCTCAAGGTCTTCACCATCGTCAACGCCGACGTGCTGGCCCTGGTGGAAATGCTGCAGACCCTCTTCGGCCAGACCGCCACGCGCAGCGGTCAGGGCGCTTCCGGCGCGCAGGGCGGGTTTCCCGGCATGATGGGTGCTATGTTCCAGGCCGCGGCCTCGACCGGCGCCGGCACCGAAGAGAGCAGCCTGGTTCCCTTGCGGTTCGCCGTGGATGTGCGCACCAACAGCATCATCGTCTCCGGTTCCGCCGGCGACTTGAATGTGGTCGAGGCCATCCTCCTGCGCCTCGACGAAACCGAGGTCCGGCACCGCAAGAGCATTGTCTACCGGCTCAAGAACGCCCCGGCCACCAGCGTCGCCCAGTCCATCAACCAGTTCCTCCAGACCGAGCGCCAGGTGCAGCAACTCAGCCCGGGTCTGGTCAGCCCCTTCGAACAGATCGAGCGCGAGGTGATCGTGGTCCCGGAAACGGTCAGCAACAGCCTGATCGTCAGCGCCACCCCGCGTTTCTTCGACGAGATCCAGACCCTCGTCGAGCAACTCGACAAGCGCCCCGGCATGGTCATGATCCAGGTCCTTATCGCCGAGGTCGAATTGAGTGACTACGACGAGTTCGGCGTCGAACTGGGCCTGCAGGATTCGATTCTCTTCGATCGTAGCGTGCTGGGGGATATCCAGTTTCAGAGCACGAACACAACGCCTTCCAGTGGTGTTACGACGGTTACGCAGCAAGTGATCTCCGCCACAAACGTACCTGGGTACAACTTCAACAATGGCAGTGCGCTGGGAAACAGTGGCAGCACGCAATCGCTCAACAGCTCCAATATGGTCGGCGGCCAAAGCCTGACCAACTTCGGCGTGGGCCGCATCAACAACGAACTGGGCTACGGCGGCCTGGTCCTCTCCGCCTCCAGCGAAAGCATCAGCGTCCTGTTGCGCGCCCTGCAGCAGTGCCAGCGCCTGGACATCCTCAGCCGGCCGCAGATCATGACCCTCGACAACCAGGCCGCCTTCATCCTGGTGGGCGAGCGCGTCCCGCGCATCACCGGCAGCCAGGTCACGACCACCGGCCAGGTCAACAATATCCAACTGGAAAACGTGGGCCTGATCCTCGGCGTCACCCCGCGCATCAGTCCCGACGGACTGGTCGTCATGGAGATCGACTCCGAAAAGTCCGAAGTCGGCGATCCCGACGACGGCATCCCCGTGTCCTTGCTCGCCAATGGCCAGGTGATCAAGTCCCCCAAGATCAAGACCACGCAGGCCTCGACCACGGTCAGCGCCCTGGACGGCCAGACCGTGATCCTCGGTGGCCTGATGACCAAGACCAAGAACCAGGTCCAGCGCCGCGTGCCTGTGCTTTCGCAGATCCCGATCCTGGGCAACCTCTTCCGCTACGACTCAACCACGGTGGTCCGCAAGGAACTGCTGATCATCATGACCCCGCACATCGTGCAGAACGAAAACGATATGCAGGCCATCAAGCAGACCGAGACCGCGCGCATGAGCTGGTGCATGGCCGACGTGCAGCGGATCCACGGCAGTCTCGGCGTGCGCGATCACGGCGACGAGTGGCAGGACGGCGGCGTGCCGGTGGTCTATCCCGACGGAGCGCCGACGCCGGCCGTGGAAGACGAGAAAGGCGGTCTCAAGGCCGAGCCCGTCCCGGCCCCCAAGCCTCTTTCCTCGTCGGAAAAGGCATCCCGCGTCGCTCCGCCGCAGACCTTGCACAATGCGGCCCAGGCATCGCCACCCAACCAGTTGCGGCTCATCCCCAGCGACGAGGCGCGCAGCGTGCCGCAGAGCATGCCCCAGGGCTTCCCCGCGGCCCCCGGCCTGCAACCGGCCGCCTACCAGCCGACCGGCCCGGCCGCGCCGGCGTCGGCCGCCGTCTATACCGCGCCTTATGCCGCTCCGGCGCCCTATGGCTCGCCACCGTATGGCGCTCCACCCTACGCCGCGCCGCCACCCTATGCCGCGCCGAATCCGACTCCTTTCACCCAACCCGCCACGCAGGCTCCCGCCTATATCGAGCCCGTCGTCCCCGCCGGATACCAGGTGACCGTCCCCGCGATGCAAGGAGTGCAGCCATGAACTATATCCGCACGGCTTGGATCGCGATGGCGGGCGTGATGTTGCTTTGCGGAGCAGGTTGCTCGCAGTTCGACCTGCGCCGCCGCATCCCCTGGCTGGACGAAGAGAAGAACGACCCGCTGCCGCCGGAAAAGGTCGTGGCCATCTGGACCGACACGGTCCTCTATCAGCCCAACCAGGCTGCGCAGCGGGGCTTTGGCGGACGCCTGATGTTCTACAAGGGGGGCGACAGCAAGTCGATCAAGGTCGATGGCACGCTGGTCGTCTACGCCTTTGACGAAGAAGGCCGCGACAAGCAGGATTTCCAGAGCCGCGCCGACCTGCGCCAGCCCGGGCCGGAAGCCTCGCGCAAAGGCAAGAAAGGGGCGCGGCCCGGGTCGGCCGGCTTGAACTCCAAACCCGACCGCAAGTACGTCATCACGCCCGAGCAGTTCGAGAAGCACTACAGCAAGTCCAACCTTGGCCACTCCTACAGCGTGTGGGTGCCCTGGGATGCGGCCGGCGGCTCGCAGCGCGAAATCAGCCTCATCGTGCGCTTCATTCCCAAGGAGGGCGGGGCCATCATCGGCGAGCAGACCACGCACATCCTGCCCGGCGCGACAGCGTCCGAAGAAACCGCTCCCGCCGTGCCCGCCGCTGCCCTGCCGCTCACGGCCCTTCCACCTGCGGCAGGAGTGCCGGGCGTGGTCATGCCCAGCGCCGCAATGCCGGGCGTGGGAGTGCCAGGTGCAGGCGT